>JAADHS010000016.1 GCA_013151745.1 Gammaproteobacteria bacterium
TGATCGCTAAAAAAGTTAAGCTTTTGCAGCAGAACAAGTCGAACAGCCAAAAAAATAAAGGAAAGCGCAACACTAAGGAATTTCGCCCCGGTGTTATGACTTAGTTCCAGGAAATTGAATTAAAGTGGACGGAGGGGTTAGATAATGATCAATATTCAGCTAATGGTTAAAATACAGTCTCTTTTTTCTTGAAATGAAATGCAAAAAAAAGATGACGGAGTGATTATTATTTAACCCCTCCGTCTCATTTAATTCTTTAATTAATCAGGCCGGCGTAACCTTGTTTGCACACGGTCCCTTCTGCCCTTGCCCCACTTCATATTCTACTTTCTGCCCGTCATTGAGTGTTGCATAGTCGCTACCGCTCTGGATTTCAGAATGGTGGACGAACAGGTCTTTACCTCCATCATCTGGAGTAATAAAGCCAAAACCTTTGCCTGCATCGAACCACTTTACTGTACCTGTACTCATTTCACTATTTACCTATCTTGGTTAAAATTTCATTTATATTGATGATGTTTATATCTGACACCAGATTCTCTAAGGGCATTCCTTGCTGTAACCATGACAATTCCTTTTGAACAAACTTATTTCATCGAAGAGTATAGCGCATTGTAACTTGATAAGTTTTTACCGGCTTTAACTACCAGAACCCATTTTATCAATGTCTCCTTTGTACGAATTCACTCACTTTTAGTAAATCCCCACCATGGTCAGTTATGTGGTGTTAGGTCGCCTACAGAGGTTTTTAACCAAGGTCAGCTTTTGAGCATGAATACAAATTTGTCTCATACCAATGATCATCGCCTGGCAAGAGATCGTTGCTTAGAAGTGATTGTGTGAAGCCGAAATGCGTATAAACATGAGTATATTTATACATGTATCTATAGTTAGATCAAAATCAAGTAATTAGAGTCTTCATAAATTTATTTAATGTATAACAAAATAAAATCTTCAATACCTGATTAATCATTATAGGGTTGAAATATTTTATAGATACATGTATAAATATCACTATGAATAATAAGCGCCATACAATCAAAAACAGCACGGATTTTGTCATCAGGCGCATGGCGATTATTGATGCATACCGTCACCTGGTTGAAACATTGGTCTTGCTCGGCTATGCCTTGCAGGAAGATGCAGCGGCCTCACTACCCTGCTGGGTACAAAAAAGCGATTTCGATAGCAATCGGTCACACACTGATCGCGCCGTGCGCATACTGCAGCTTTTAACCTACGGTAGTAACGATTATTCTGACGGTCGACGCGCGGAAACACGCTTTGGGTTTGTCGCGGCCAGTGCTAACACCTTGCAAAAAGTGGCCGATGTTAATACGGTTAAAATCGCGCTCAAAAATGCCATTAAAGACCTCAAAGAATTTTCACAGAATAACAAAATGCCGGTGGAACGCGAACTCAGTGAAATAACCGGGGCCGCTTTAAACGATATTTCACGCGCCCCGATCATTCGAGAAGCGCTCGCGGCAGCAAAAATACCCCGGCTGCACATTAAACAATCCACCCGTAAAATCGTTGTTCTTCAAGAACAGCCCTTACGTATGGGGTTTACGATCTCACACGGATCGCATGTGGTACGTGAACTAAGTCGTGATGAAGCGCTCAGGCTGGCAGAGAAATGGAACAATGATAAGGCCGTAGAACAATTAGCATCGTTATCACCGTCAACCGCCATTGCGCAATACCAGCCCCTGGCCAAACACATACGTTGCAATCTTGTTTATGCTGATCGCACACATCGTCAAGGGCGACCAAACCAGGTCAATGCGTATCTGCCTATCTTTTACCCGCATGATGCCACAAGGGCACCGGTGAAACACAATGCACTGCGTACGGAGAGTGTGATTGAACTAGAAGATGCGCAAGATCGTTTGCCCAGGATGTCAACGAAAGTTGATCATCGGCATCCGTTTTCCGCCTCACTGGGGTTATATCCCTATTTGGCCAACGATAAAAATAATTAAAAGACAACAGTCATTCTTATGTAGGCGTAATGTATGGCAGTTACGCTCTTCAACCACTCTGTTCGTCTAATTTTAAAGCGCTTGTGTTTTTTGCGGTAAAACGTAGAAGCTTCGCACGCGTAAACCGCGTGGGATGATTTATTTTATCCCGATCCAGAACCATGTTAGCTATTTGTTTAATGTCATCGGGAGAAAACATGCCTGCTGAATCGGGTAATGGATTGGGGCGCAATAATGGCGTACCGTCTGAGCGGTCGATGTAATGCAATACAATGATGTTAGGGTTTGCCGTGTTTTTAACGTGCTCAAATGACTGCGTTTGAAACACGTACATCAAGGTGAACAGAACAAACTGATTTAAAAAAGCCTCATCGCTTTCATATTTTTGTGTTGCGCGTTTACGCAGCAACGTGCTCAGGATTTCATGACAACACTGAAAACTGATACCTTGATTTTTTTGGAGTGCCTGGACAACATCGAACGCATTGCTCGCTGAGGCAACAACATATAATTGCTGGTGCTCAATGTCGCAAAGATACACCGTGGGGCCACCATTACCTTGTTCTGATGATAATTTAAAATGACTAATTCCCCACCTTGCCTCGGCAAAGATTTCCTGGGTCGCTTGATTTGTTTTCGCTTGATCAATATCTATAAGTTGCATTCGTTTCTCTTTCTTACCAGTACCATGATTTATACTGATGAGTGACGATGATGAAAAATCAATCCCAGGAAAAGAAATATTCGCCTACAGTAAATTAATATCAACTTCTATTTCTTCCTGCTCTTTTCTTTCCTCAACAAGCAAGCCCAGTTGGCATCTTCATGTTCATCATCTTTATCTGGATTATGCGCAACATTTAATGGTGTCTTCTTGCGCTTTACCACTAGTGTCAACAAGGGCTTATTTTTAATATTCATTAGCAATAACACCCGTGCATAGTGATCAATTTTTTAATCACGCAACCAACACACGAACTTTTCGCAGTACCGTATTCAATACTTCACCCGGTGCTTTCTCAGTAAAGCGTGCGTCTCGTGCAGCAAAATCAATCATTTTTATTTGCTGGCAAAGTATGGCACCCTTTGTTACACCGGTATCAATAAGCACTTCCATCCCGTTACTGCGCACTCTTGATGTTATGGGCGCCACCAATGCTAAACCAACAACATCATTAAAAACCTTGAGTGTTAATACTAGTGCAGGACGATGATGAGCTTGCTCATGCCCGGCTGAGGGATCAAAGTCAGTAAAAATAATATCACCACGCTCTGGAACATAACTGCCCGACATTATTTAAACTCTTTGCCCGCAGGCACTGTATCAAGCCACTGGCTATCTTCATCATCGAGCTTCATGTTTTCTCTCGTGCAACCGACCAATAAATCATCCATCGTATAAACCGGCTCTGCAGGTTTAAGATGCAACACCCCACCACTAACCTCAGCGTCAAGTGATACGCCAACTTCGACATCTAGCTGATTTAACAACCCTTTATTTAAACGAATAGCCGCGCTATTGCCCCAGCTTTGAATTTTTAATTCCATCACCCACCTCACTTATGTATCTACTATGTATATACTATCACACAATAAAAATATATCAACAATGTAGACACATTTAATAAAACAATAGGCTATACAATGCCTTAGCACATTGTATGGCCCGCTATAAATACGCTAAAGCAGCCCACGTTCCGCAAAAGAAACACACTCATCACCTACCACAATATGATCAAGGACACGTATATCAATCAGCGCCAAGGCATCTTTTAGGCGCTTGGTGATTTGCTCGTCAGCATGGCTAGGCTCAGCCACACCGGAGGGGTGGTTATGAGCAAAGATAATGGCTGCTGCATTCTGGTTGATAGCATGTCGTACCACTTCACGTGGGTAAACACTGGCACCATCAATGGTGCCGTGAAACATGCGTTTAAATTCAATCACGCGGTTTCTGTTATCTAGGAACAGGCAACAAAAAACCTCGGCTTTCTCCTCTGCCAGCTGAAGACGTAAATACTGTCTGG
>JAADHS010000125.1 GCA_013151745.1 Gammaproteobacteria bacterium
TTTGAAACGCTTCCAAAGATAATATTTCAAAATTCTTATTTATCATGCTTTCCGAGGATTGAACATCATCCAAATAATATTGCCAAAAGGGATTTTCATCGCTATTACACGTTAACTTCTGAAGAAATTTTGAAACAAAATTTGAAGTTATTTTATTGTTTGTGTACTCCAATCTTGGGTAACATTCAAAATCATAAAAACTAACATTTCCAGATTTAAAGCCTTTTGTATGGCGGTTTTTGAAATACTCCCCAAAAGATGCTTTAATATTATTATGGCGTTCATCTCCTAATTTCATGAATTTTTGAAGCATCCCTATATTGATGCCAATAGCTAACGGCTTAGAGCTAGACTTAAACTTATCAAATTCATCGTTAAGGCAATCAACCGCAGATTGATGTTGGCTTTTGCTATGCGTAGCATCCAAGTGAAAATCAACTTTACAGCTATACTTTTTATACAGCCGAGTTAAAATTTCAGACTTACCATCTCCGGAACTTCCGCATAGGCAGATAATATCGTCTACACCTGCCTTTATTAACGCAGTCTCAAATTCGCTTTGTATGGGGGGTTTAATATACAAATAGTCCTTCAATTTTTGCTGAGCATCAGAATCACCTTCTTTTCGAAGAGTTGAGACCGAATAAGGTGATGATTTTGATAAAACACTTAAAGCACTCTTGAGTCCCAATGCCCTCTCCCCTCGTTAAGATGGAAGTTATTATTGACATTGAAATAACTTCCATGGATAATTGAATTAACTTCCCGGTTTGACGAATTATTCCAATGAACGATACCGGCTATTGCCATACATTCCCTGCGATACGTGGCGTGCAAGCGGGGCGCCCCTGCTATATTGCCATGTGCCCTATGCGCATCGTCCCAAAGCTATTTAAGTTCGACGAAGAAGAGGTACCCCCTGAATTGCGGGCGCAACGCACCTTGAACCGCAGCAGAATCCCTGAGATGGCCACCTATCTTATCGATAACCCATTGGGTTATACGCTTTCTTCTTTGACGGCTTCTATTGATGCCATGGTTTCTTTCGAACCAATGACAGACATGGGGTTTGGCCAAAATATTGGCACACTCTCAATACCCATGGATGTTCAAATTTTGATCAATGACGGCCAACACCGCCGAGCAGCAATTGAAGAGGCCATCAAAGAAAATCCTGAACTTGCGCACGATAACATATCGGTTTTATTCTTCATAGATGAAGGACTTACACGTAGTCAACAAATGTTTGCTGACCTTAACAAGCATGCTATTCGGCCTAGTGACTCCATCAGCACTTTGTATGACCATCGCGACACTATTTCAGAACTCGCACGTCATACGCAAAAGCATGTTCATATCTTTAGCCGTCTGACAGAAATGGAAAAATCGAGCATCTCTAATCGCAGCACCAAGCTTTTCACTCTGAGCAGCATCAAAAATGCTAACAAGGCCCTACTCCGCAAAGGTCCAAAAGACACCGTTAGCAAGGATGAAAAAGACATCACCGTACACTTTTGGAATGAAGTCGCTACTAACATGCCGGACTGGCAGATGGCATTCAATAAAGAAGTTACGACCTCGGAACTACGCGAACAATATATCCATGCCCATGGTGTCATGCTTCAGGCCATGGGGAATGTGGGTGCCGATTTACTCACTAAAAAAGAACGCAGCTGGAAACGTTCACTTAAAAAGCTTAAAAACATCGATTGGGCGCGGGTTAACGGCCCATGGGAAAACCGTTCCATGGAAAACGGCAAGATTAGTAAAGCCCGCGCCAAGGTTATCTTGACTGGTAACTACATCAAACAACAGGTTGGACTCCCTCTCAATGCCATTGAGGCAGAGACTGAAAAGAATTTCATCAAATGAGCAAGACCAATAATTTTATCTTCGAGAGCCATCATGCACTACTCGAAGAGATGATGGTGGGCCAGCGCCCCGTCGCAGAACTAATCGAAGAAATCAAGACTATCTATGGGGCTGACCAACGCCCCTGGATCATTGGTTTTAGTGGAGGTAAAGATTCCACTACCATTTTGTCACTAATTTACAGCGCCCTCCTGCAACTCAATCCGTCTGAGCGACACAAACACGTCTATGTGGTCTCCTCGGATACATTAGTAGAGACGCCTGTAGTAGTGGAGATGATCAATCGAGTACTAGAAACTATCAATAAGCGCTCTATCAAGGATAAGTTGCCCATTACAGCGCATTCAGTCTTTCCGAAATGGAACCAAACCTTTTGGGTTAATCTGCTTGGCCGTGGCTACCCAGCACCGCAGCAGACCTTCCGCTGGTGTACCGAGCGCATGAAGATCGACCCAATTAGTGAATTTGTCACCGATAAGGTAGCGCGATTTGGTGAAGTAGTGGTGGCCCTTGGTTCTCGTAGCGAAGAGAGTGCGTCCCGCGCGCAGGTAATTGCTAATCACTCCATTGAAGGTTCAGCGCTGAGCCGCCACACCTCTCTACCCAATGCCTATACCTACATGCCCATCAAGGACTGGAGTGCCGATGAAGTATGGGAGTATCTTATGAGCGCCCCATGCCCTTGGGGTGGTGACAATCGAGAGCTTTTCGATCTCTATAAGGGATCTAACCAAGGTGAATGCCCGATAGTGATTGATAAGAGCACCCCGTCCTGCGGGAATTCACGCTTTGGCTGCTGGACCTGCACGGTGGTAACAAAGGATCGCGCATTGCATGGTTTGATCCAGTCAGGCGAGACATGGATGAAACCTCTGCTTAACTTTCGTAACCAGATTCATAAATCTACTGACCCCGCACAAAAGAACAAATACCGAAACTACAAGCGACGCACGGGTAAGGTCACATATATGCGTGGGGAGATTGGTGATGATTCGACCAAAGAATTAAAGCACGTCCCTGGCCCTTACTGGCTTGATGTGCGCAAAAAGTGGCTTAAAAAACTGTTACAGATAGAGAAACAGCTTACAGATTCCGGCCATCCCTTCCCACTCATACGTCAGGAAGAACTCCAGGCAATCCGCCAGGAATGGCTGCGCGACCCCAATGAGCCAGACTGGGCAGATTCTCTACCTTGTATCTACGCCGAAGTCTACGGTGATGATGTGGAGTGGATTGAAAACGACGCAGGGGCCTTCACTGAACCAGATGCCCAAATCCTCAAGGAACTTGCTGCAAACCATGAAGTACCCGCCGAACTAATTATGAAACTAATCGAAGTTGAGCTGTCGGTCAGTGGCTTGGGAAAACGGAAGGGCATTATGCAAAAACTGGGATCAATCCTGAAGCAGGACTGGGAGAGCCTGGAATCAATTAATGCCAGAAATAAACCAAAAATATCCTCAGGTAGTTGGAGAGAAAAGATTAATGAGCTTCAGGAACAATATGATAGAGCGCCTGAGCTATGATTCTTGAGACCCTGAGTATCAATAATTTTCGTGTCTTTGCGGGCGAAAACACATTCGATCTGGTTCCGCGCATCAAATATAACAAGAAGCGCCCCATTATCCTCTTTGGTGGTCTCAATGGCACAGGAAAAACCACCACACTAACAGCGGTTCGCCTTGCCCTTTATGGCAAACAATCTTTAGGCATGGGGGTATCACAGAAGGAGTATGACGACTATCTGGCCAAGTCCATTCATCGGACTAAAATACAAACTGCCACACAACCTAACTCTGCCAGTATCGAACTGACTTTTAGTTATGCCAGCCTCGGCGTGGAAAACCATTACACTATCAAACGTCACTGGATGGTTAAGGGTAAAAACCAATCCGTAACTGAACACATCACAATTGCCGAAAACGACAAACTATTAAACGAATTCAATGATGAACAGTGCCAGGGATTTCTAAATGAGCTAATTCCCATCGGAGTCTCTGATCTGTTTTTCTTTGATGGAGAGAAGATCGCTGAGCTGGCTAAAGACACTAAAGGTGAAGCTCTGGGTGATTCCATTAAGAAACTGTTGGGCCTTGGGCCTAGATTTAATTGAAACTCTTGATGCGGATTTGGGTATCCTGTTGCGAAATGAATCAAAAAATAGCTCGTCTAAAGATCGCCAAAAACAGATTACTTCCCTTGAAAAAGAGTTAGAACAACACGAAATTAAGTCCAGCCGTGCATTGGAGCAATTCAATCAGTCTTTTATAGCCAAGAAGGCCCTCGACAGCGAAAGTGAAAAACTCGAGAATCAGCTTTCCAGTCGTGGCGGTGCCTGGGCTGCGACCCGTGAAATAGCTATTAGAAAGCAGGCTGCCTTACATGAAGAACAACGACTACTCGAAGAATCACTGCGTGAGGTATTTAGTGGCAACTACCCATTCACTATTGCTGCTGATTTTTCCAAAAAAACCCTGGCACAGCTGCGCAGTGAATATACCCATAAGCGTCATACCTATACCGCACAAGTATTAAACGACCGGATGAAGTCTCTAACAAAATCTCTACATGGTTTTTTGGATAAGAGAGACTTTCAACGGGTTAATAATGCTATCCAAAATGAGTTAGGCTCGTTTACTGATGGTACTGATAATCTCCAAGTCATTCATGATGTATCAGATACATTATTTGCCTCCATCGAAGCCATCATAAACGATGCATTAACCCAAAAAAAGCCACGTTTAACGGAACTTCATAAACGCCTAAACGATGTAAATGATGAGTTAGATAAAGCAGGAAAAAATATCGCCCGAGCACCTGAAGAATCTCAAATCAAACCCATCATCGACAAAATTTCCAAAACACACGAAAAGCGAGCTGCATGCATAGCGCTACAAAAAAAACAGGTCGAACAACATAAACAACATCTTCGTGATGCAATCAGTGTAACTCGGCAGCTCGACAAACTATCATCAGCTATCACATCAAATGAAGAGCAAGAGCGTACTCTACAGTATGCCATCGGAGCCAAAGCTTTGCTGAAAGACTTTGCTGCTGAGTTAGCTAGGCGAAAAGTGAAAGATCTCGAGACCGAATTTGTAAACTCCTTTTACCGGCTGTCACGTAAAGAAGACATCAATCTCACTGCATCCATTGACCCTAAAACCTTCACTGTTTCTCTGATGAGCGAAGATGGGCGTGAAATAAATAAAGATGAACTCTCCGCAGGCGAAAAACAGATTTATGCAATATCGGTTCTTGAAGCTTTAGCACGCACATCAGGGCGTCGCCTGCCGATTATTATCGACACCCCACTCGGTCGATTAGATTCTGTGCATAGATCAAAACTGATCAACAACTACTTCCCCTACGCCAGTCACCAAATGATCATTCTCTCCACCGACACCGAGGTAGATGAGGCTTTTTACCATGAGCTTTCTCCCAATATTTCTCATGCCTTCAAACTTGACTATGAGCCAAAGAAAGGTTGCACCTGGGCAACAGAAGCGTATTTTTGGCGTACATAAAAACCAGTGAAAACTAAACCATGCTACCTAATCGTGTAAAATTTTCGAAAACTGCAACTGATAAACTACGGTATATGAAAGCCAATACTGGCCTCACACCTAATATTTTGGCGCGTATGGCTATCATGCTGGCACTCAAAGATCGCAATAGTCTACAAAATGCCGGGGTAGCCGATAGCGATGGACAAGAACTCAACAAAAGTGTGCTTTTTGGTGATCATGCTCACGTGTATGAGGTCATGATTAAACAGTTCGTCCACGATAACAATGTCGATCAATCAATGCAGCAAATTATTTCCTCACTGGTAGAGGTTGGCGTACATAAGATGGGGCACGTAAAAAGCTTGTCTGATTTGTGCGATTTATGACCCGGTCACTATAGAAACCACAAATTCGCGAGTGGCACATGACACCGATAAATATAACAAGCCATACTTTTACGTAAAAAATACCATTGACATGGTGATAATTTCACCCGACAGGATAACAAGTTGCAGTGAAGTGTTTTTCAGCAGAGAATCCACTTCGTTTTCATTATTCCTTACACAACGACAAGTTACCTGAAACTCATGGCTCTACTTTGGCAAAAACAAACCCGCGATACCTGTTATGAAGTGCGCACTGCCGGACGCTCCCGGCGGTTGTACACCAACGGTGTGTTTCATAGTCAATATCACCCGGACCGGGCGCACAGTGGTGGCGTGTGGGACTTGCTGGTGATTCCGGCTTTTTTTCGGCCACCGGGACGTATCAAGCGCGTTTTGTTGTTGGGGGTGGGAGGTGGTTCGGCCATTCATTTATTGCGACAGTTTGTGGAACCGGTGGAGATTGTGGGTGTGGAGTTGAGCAAAACGCATTTACAAATTGCCCGGAAATTTTTTGGCATCAAAAAAAACATGGCGACGTTGCATCATGCGGATGCGGTTCAGTGGTTGCAGGATTACGATGGTCCGCCTTTTGATTTTATTATTGATGATTTGTTTGGCAGCAGTGACAGTGTTGAGCGGGCAGTACCTGCGGATAAGGCATGGTGTAATACTTTGTTACGCAATCTCAATAAAAATGGCACGCTGGTGATGAATTTTATTGGTAGCAAGGCGTTGAGAAAAAGTGCTTGTATTGCGGAGCCCGATGTCGCTCGGCATTTCAAGTCCGTTTTTCAATTGAGCTTGCCCGCTTATGAGAATGTGATTGGTGTGTTTTTGGGTTCACCCAGCAGTGGTAAAATGTTGCGCAAAAATATGTGTGATATTCCTGGACTCAGTCAAAAAAAGCTTGATTTCAGGTTGCGTACGCTGACGAAGTAATTTTGTTCGATTTGAAGTCAGTATGACCACTCTGTTCATCGTGCAGGGTATGAATTATTTTTGGCTTGAAAGTCGGGATGAATTTGCTTGTGGTGCTTTGAATATGATTTTGGGGCAGTTTGTTGCTTTGGCATGTTGGGGTTCATAAAAAACATTCACCCCAACCTACGTGCTGTTCAATATAGAGTGATCTCGTGGAAGTTGGTGGAACCGCTGCGCTTGTTCCACCCTACCTAAATAGGAGAATAGAGAGCGTTGAGGTATTCATCGGTTTTTTGTTTCATTCTATTTGACACACTGATGTTACGCAGGCCTCAAATATGAATTAAACGCTAAAAATATCGGTTTTAAGAATCATCGGGTATTTAACGCAGAGGACGCAAAGTTTTTA
>JAADHS010000080.1 GCA_013151745.1 Gammaproteobacteria bacterium
TTCTTGCTTACGCTTGTGAAATTGCATTTACTCACCATGAAAAGTGGGATGGCTCGGGCTATCCTCGTGGACTAAAAGGAGATGAGATTCCAGTTTCTGGACGGTTAATGGCCATATCAGATGTTTACGATGCCCTGATCAGCAAACGCGTTTATAAAACGGCATTCTCCCACAAAAAAGCAGCAGGAATTATCCATGAAGGCAAGGGAACACACTTTGACCCGGATATGGTCGATGCTTTTATTGCCCTGGAACAAAATTTCATTGCGATCGCGGAAAGATTTGTTGATCCGCATTAAACGAACCACCAATGGCACTATACCCATGGCGTGATAAGTTTAGGGCGAATAACACGCCCTGTTTTTCCCAGGAATCTGCAATTTCTCGAAAGCAAATTTGCTCTTTAATGTAAAAGTGCAGAAAATTTTTCAATTTATCTAATATCGATCAACACTCAATGAAAAGATTCATGAAGCATTTTTTCATTTTTCCTATAATAGGACTTGGAACTGAACTCAAAAACCCCTCTAAATTTTAATCGCTACGGGTATATAGCCTTCAAATGGTTGGCTTCGTATAGTGAATGGACTTTCAATCAATATTTTCCGCATTCGGGTTACATGTAAACGTGCCCCATACGAAATCGGCAGCCTCTTTGCCTGCTCAGACTGTGGGACGACACACCGTCAAAAGCATCATTACATGAATCAAGACCGAAATTCTGTCATCATGCCTTACGCTATACGCCCTGAAAGAAGTGCTCTTGGGGTACATTCGCGTTCAACGGCATTTTCTAGGATAATAACAAATACTCATGTTTCATCTTGCACTCTACGAGCCGCGCATTGCGCCTAATACAGGAAACATCATTCGTTTGGCGGCTAACAATACTTGCGCGCTTCATCTTATTGAGCCATTAGGTTTTGATTTAGACGAAAAAAAATTGCGTAGAGCTGGTTTGGATTATCACGATCTAACGAATGTAAAACGATATGAAAATTACGATATTTTTTTACAGGCGATGCGAAATCGCAGAATTCTGGCTTGTACAACCCGGGGTAACCAATTTTACGATCAAATAAAATATCAACAAAATGATGTACTGTTATTTGGTTCGGAGACCCATGGTCTGCCGAATGAGGTACTGCAAAATATTGCCCCTCATTATCGTTTACGAATTCCAATGCAACGAAACAGCCGTAGTCTCAATTTATCTAATGCAGTGGCTATTATTAGTTATGAGGCATGGCGTCAGCATGGCTTTGTTGGCGGGCAGTAATGAAGCTTTATTACAGGAATTAAAAACACATGAATAGCAAAAAAATTAAGCCTCTGGAATTAAATTTTTGCGGTATAAAATTCGACAGTCCCTTGGTTTTGCTGTCAGGTTGCGTGGGTTTCGGGGAAGAATATACTCGAATAAAAGGTTTTTCCAATACGGATGCCGGTGCCATCTGTTTGAAAGGAACGACCTTAGAGCCGCGATTAGGTAATCCCGCGCATCGGCTTTGTGAAACGCCTATGGGTTTAATTAATGCCATCGGGTTGCAAAATCCGGGTGCTGCATATGTGATTGAGCAGATACTGCCCGCTTTGGATTTTTCTGAAACTCGCTTTATTGCGAATGTCTCCGGTTCTACGTTGGAAGAATATGTGCAGGTGACGAGATTGTTTGATGATTCGCCTATCGACGCGATCGAAATCAATATTTCCTGTCCCAACGTCAAAGAAGGGGGGGTGGTTTTTGGTAATGACCCAGAAATGTCGGCGCGAGTCGTCGCCGCTTGCCGAGCCGTTACCAATAAGCCTCTGATCACAAAGTTATCACCGAATCAAACTAATATTGCCGATAATGCGCAGCGTTGTATTGAGGCAGGCAGTGATGCTTTTGCGGTGATAAATACTTTAATGGGTATGGCGATTGATGTTGAAAAACGTCAGCCGATTATCGGTAATAATCAGGGTGGTTTGTCGGGGCCGGCGATCAAACCGGTTGCATTGTTAAAAGTGCACCAGGTCTATCAGGTTTGCAAAGCGCACAACATACCCATTATTGGCCAGGGTGGTATCAGCACGGCTGAAGATGCGTTGGAGTTTTTGATCGCCGGTGCCTCTGCCGTAGGGGTTGGCACCGCGCTATTTTATGAACCACTCATTCTTCCTGAAATAAATAATGGGATCAAAAATTATATGCAGCGACACGGTATCGATCATGTTGCACAGTTGACGGGAACGTTATCGCTTAATGACTAAGAATGGATACTGAAAACTTCCCATTTTTTTAGGATAAATACCTTTGGAAAAAATTCGTCAAAAATTTGAAATTTTTAAAAATTCTATCCTTGGTTTTAAGGACGCTTTAATTATGGTTTTTGGTTCCATATTTGTCGTGTAATCATCCATTTTCCAGAGTCTTTACTCATTATCCACACCATGCGAAGATTTATGTTCTTAGGGCTTGAACCATCCTTTGGACGAATAAGTACTTGAGCTTTACCAACAACGTATGCAACAGTGCTAGTCATTATTTGAATATCTTCAGCTACTAAGGTAGGTTCAATTTTGATATCTCGTACCATGTCTGTAAATCCAAATGCGATATCTGTTTGTCCATAGCGGTCTTGAGCTTTTGGGGGCATCCACTGGGCATTTTTTGAAAAAAGGCTCGCATACCATTTTCCGTTGCCAGATTTAACATTTGAAGCGTAAGTTTTCTCAATCAGTTCTTGGATTTCCGCCTTATCTTGGGTTCCTGCATTAACCTGTCCACCGAGAATGAGAAGTACGGATATGCTGAGCACGTATAAAAATTTCATAAGTAATGCCTCATTAACTTGAAGTTAAGTTTTATTTTCTGGTTAGAATTAATTGTTGTCAGAGAGGACTAATTTAATATATATCGTTTTTTACAAAAAGGTCTTGAAGTGCATTTCATTCATGTGCAAAATGCACTAATGGATACTTTAGATTTAAAAATATTCCTAGACGTTATACAAAAAGGTAGTTTTTCCGCAGTCGCAAAAGACCGAAATGTAGACCCTTCATCTATTTCCCGTGCGATAGCTAGGCTGGAAAAAGAACTAGGATTAAGACTATTCCAGCGCAGTACTCGACATCTCGCACCCACTGAATCTGGCCTGGTTTACTTTAATCGCATTGAAAATATAGTCGAAAAACTAGAGCAGGCTAAAAATGAGGCTACTGATTTAGGTGATGAGGTTACTGGCATATTACGAATCACAGTTCCAACCTCTTTCGGTTTAACACATTTCAGTTCATTGCTTCCTAAGTTTTTGAACATGAACCCTCAATTATCAATAGAAGTCATTATGAATAACTCCATCATTGATTTGCTGGAAGAACGAATTGATGTAGCAATAAGGTTAGCTCACCTAGACGACTCTTCACTCATAGCACAAAAAATCTTTGACATTCATTACGTTGTTTGTGCAACTGAAAAATACCTATCTTCAAATTCGAAACCTACGTTACCTGAACAACTAATGGATCATAATTGCCTAATTTTTCCGATACAGGGTTATTCTCCGACATGGAAATTTAGAAATACACAGGGTCAAGTTGAAGAAATTGAGGTCAAAGGTAGATGTTCAATTACAAATTCTTTGGCTATTAAGCAATGTGTTAAAGCCAGTCAGGGTATTGCACTTTTACCTCGTTGGGTTATAGAGAAAGAGTTAGGTGAAAATTCCCTGATTGATATTTTTTCTAATTATACTGTAACAGCAACTGATTTTGATATCGCTGGGTGGTTGATTTATCCCTCAAGAGAGTATTTGCCGCATAAAGTTCGTGTGTTTATTGAATATATTAAGCAATATTACTGCCCTTAACTATTCCTGATTACCCACAATACTCAGCTAATTTTTAGAAATGGACTATAATTTTAGTATACGGTAATAATTAGGAGCAGGATGATGAGTAAAA
>JAADHS010000201.1 GCA_013151745.1 Gammaproteobacteria bacterium
TCAGAGGTTGAGTATAATTGATCTATCTAAGAAAGCTAAGCAACCAATGTTTAATGAGGATGGGCGTTTATTGATCCTTTATTGGCTGCAGGATAATATGATAGAGGTTGTTTAGGAATGAAAATTAAATAACTTATGCAAGTGGCGCACAAATTTGGTTTCTATGTGAACGTTCTGATTGAGAAAAAATGCAGCTCTAGTGGGCTAAAGTGAGTATTTTTTGATTGAAGAACGTTCTAAAGAGGAGCCGAAGTTGTGATGCCAGATGTATAAGTTATTTAATTTTTATTCCTTAGCAGGTAAAAATGAAAAATAGAATAAAAGAGAGATGAAATGAGTCAAAGTATAGCGGATGTATTGAGTGGATTTCTAGAGGTTAATGGTGTTAAATCAGTTGCTTTGGTTGGTCGAGATGGGTTTGTAATAGAGAGTGTGAGTTCTGACGATGTGGATACAGAGACATCGGAAGCACTAGAAGCTCTGGAGGCGTTAGGTGCAATGGTTGCGACAGCGATTGGTGCTTCTGAAACGTTGGGCAAGGAATTTAACTTAGGCGGAATGTCGCAGTATATTACTGAATTTGATAATGGGAAAATTCTTATAGCGACAGCAGGAAATGATATTCTTGCTTTGTTTACCGATGCCAGTGCTGTGATTGGTAGCGTTCGATTTGCAGTTAGAAAACGCCTGAATGAACTCCTGGAAGCAATGTGAACGGTTATGTCGGTGTGTTGTATTAAATTTCCATTGTGTCTGTACAATATATAGATTCGCTAAATTTCATCTGACGACTTGTTGCAACCATTTTTACAAGAAAAATTACAAAAAAACTTGCCAGAGAATTTTTTCGATATCGTACTGCTCAATGAGTTTAATTCACTTTTACGGCTGTAGTTAGGTATACAGGGGAGAGATTTAAATGAGCAACAAAGTTAAAGATCTTTTTGAAGTTCTTGTTCCTTTAATGAATTATCAAGATTCGGACTGGAGGATCTTGCAGCAAGAGGCTCAGCAAATTGCCAGTTGGACTCCTGATATTATAGATGTCTTTTATAATACGGTATACGCATCAGATGCGACAGTCGGTATTTTCCACGAAGGTGAACGCAAAGAACTGGAAAAAAAACTGGAAAACTGGGTGCTTTCTCTGGCTAAAGGCATACAAGGGGATGCTTTCTGGGAACATCAATGGTTTATCGCGTTAATGCATGTGCAGCGAGGCGTAAACAATCTCTATATGTTGGGCATGATGAATCGCATTCAACAAGTTGTATTGGTAAAATGTGTGGAACACTATGATAAGGAAAAGTCCTTTGAAGTATTCAATGCTTTTCTGCGCATTAGTGGTGCCATATCAACGCTAATAGCAGAATGTTATGGGGTGGTATTAGAAAGTTGTACTCAAGATGCTCTGTCTCGTGTAGGTATGAACCCAGCTCTATTGCAAAGAATCAAAAGTATACAACTCAAAAAAATGATTGAAAAAGTATAAAGGAATGAGCACGAAATAATGTGCCTTGTTGAGTTAACCCTGACCCTGTAACTAATTCTGTGTCACTGTCGTATTTCATAACGTGTTTCTACGTTAATTTTAGGTTTGTTTACCTCTGTAACGTTTTATCGATGTGCTTTCCGCACGATTTTTTTAAAATTTATTCGCTGAGGTTTTTCGATAGCCTCAACAGCATACTAACCCCTTATTTTGGTGTGGTGCAACGAGTGCCTCAGCAGCAGAGGCGCTGTCTATTTTTGTGACCAGGATCACATTTTAACAGTTCATCAGTGCATTTCTAATCTGAGTCGCCGATTTTATTTTTACACGCATTTTGATAGTGCGGTAGTAAAAATAAAAAGAGGGCGATCCGCTGAATATAAAAAATATTTTTCAATACTGTGGAATCGGGTTAATTTTTTTAGTATTAAGCCAGGCTCAAGCTTCTTCGCTTGCCGCGCCGGTTGATGCCGTCATCATTCAACCTGACGGATCTCGAATTTCTGTTTATCAAAAGGGCAATGTAGAGCAGCAGTGGCTGGAAACAACTTCAGGTTATACCATTGTCAAAAAAAGTTCTGGCAAATGGGTCTATGCCACTCGTGGTGGCTCTGAACCGTTGCGTGCGACTGACTTGCTTGTTGGTCAGGATGATCCGACTACACAAAAAATTACAAAGCATCTTGTCCCAGATAGTGTTGCCCAGCCTGGTTATCGTTTATTTAAATCGGTAGGGGGGAGTAATACACTCAGTGCTGTAACGGGGACTATCCCTATGGTTGTGCTATTGGCTTATTACGATGATGCCTTGGCGGCGGAAAATTGTACGCGTTGTGCAACAACTGATCCCGATACGATGCAGCAATTGTTTTTTTCTACCGTTAATACGGGACAGTCTGTTGCCCATTATTTTTCCGAAGCTTCTAAAGGTGCGTTGGATATTGTTCCGGCGACAGAGTCTCATGGTGCTGTCAGCGACGGTGTGGTAGGTTGGATGCGGTTAGGTGCGACCACACCTGAAGCGACGGTGTCATCGACCTCCTCTTATAAGTCAAATCAAATTGCTGCTGATGCGATCAACCAAGCAATGAGCTATATGGATTTCACACAATTTGATAGTAATAGTGATGGTCGAGTCAGTAGCCGAGAACTGGCCATTGTGGTGGTCTTAGGTGGCTATGAAGCATCATTTGGTAAGGATGCATCGGGTAATGCCTTAGCGGGTGATAATACCTCACCACGATTATGGGGGCAATCACGTAGTTTTGTAACTTCTTTTAGTGGGGTTGCCGCACCGACTCAAACTAGAGGGGGAGCGACGGTGACTATTGATACTGTGGCTGGTGGTATGACCTATAGCATCGTTGGTGAACTTCATGGTAATCATGCTCTGACTATGGGCATCGTCGCGCATGAACTGGGTCATTCATTACTTTCATTACCCGACTTGTATGATATTACCGCTGTGAGCTATGGTGTTGGCGGCTGGTCTTTAATGGGGTTTGGTTCCTGGGGGAAAAGGAACAGTGAACGTTACGCCGGAACGACGCCCGTTATGCTGGATGCCTGGTCACGGGTGGCCATGGGTTGGGTTGATCCCCAAGTTCCCGTAAATGGCTCAGTGGTGACCGTTCAGGCTGCGCATCTTTCTAGTGCCAATATCATAAAAATTCCAACTGCCGTGAGTCATGAATATTTTCTTGTCGAAAATCGTCAACACTCAGGCTATGATCAAGGATTGTCTTATCTCATATTTTCCGGTGATCATGGTGGTTTGGCGGTGTGGCATATTGATGATAGTGTCGGAATAAGTGGTTTAAATAATGACAATGCAGACGTGAATCATAAACGGGTTGATTTGGTTGCAGCTAAGGGTGATGCACTGATAGATAAGGCATTAAGTTATGGTCAGGATAAAAATCTTTTTTACGAGGGTAATGTCACGGCTATTAATGACGAAACAACTCCAGGTACGCAATTATATAGCGGTGAATTAAGTGAAGCTACACTTTCCGGTATTTCAGTTTCAGATGATAATATGAGCCTTTATGTTTCTTACTCAACAAATGCGATTGTTTCATCGCCAGTATTATCCGGTAGCAGCGCAACAACACAAAGTAAAGTAGCAGAATCTGCGAGCGCTGAAGGGAGCGGTGGAGGGGGCGCTTTCAGCGCAGTTTTTTTGATTTTTTTTGCATTCATGGTTTTGTTGGTTCAAACCAGTAATCAGGAGCAGAGGAAAAGACGCTCTAGGTGAATCGAAATGGGTTGTAAGGGAGCTGATGCATGAGTAGAATGTAGAAAAAATCGACAGGGGAGTGGGTTCTCTTCATGTTCAAATTAACAAAATAAAGTGCCTGAATGATTGCGATACAACAAAATTCTAGTAATAAAATAGGGGTATTGTTGAGCAACCTGGGAACACCGGATGAACCCACACCCGCAGCGGTACGGCCTTATCTCGCTGAATTTTTATGGGATCCAAGAATCGTTTCAATCCCCAGGCCGCTGTGGTGGTTAATTCTCCATGGCGTTATTCTCCGCAGGCGACCGGTAAAATCTGCCCAGGCTTATGCAAAAATATGGATGGATGAAGGTTCGCCGTTAATGGTGTACGCGCGAAAGCAGGAATTGGCGATCAAAGACCGCCTCAAAGCGATGGCACCAAACGTTCATGTTGTTTTAGGGATGCGCTATGGTCATCCTTCCATCGACAGTGCTTTGGCCGAGTTGCAACAATCCGGTTGTGAGTGTATTTTGCTTTTTCCGCTCTATCCTCAGCAGTCAACAGCAACCACCGCCTCGACATTTGATGCCATGGTGAAAACACTTTTTCAATGGAGTGCATTGCCTGATTTACGCATGATTGCCCAGTATCACGCTGACACGGCTTATATTCAATCTCTGGTTAACAGTATTCAAGAATTTTGGGAGCAGAACGGTCAAGCTGAGCGTTTACTCTTTTCCTTTCATGGTATGCCAAAGAGAACGAGAGCGGCGGGAGATCCTTATTATGATCAATGCCATACGACGGCCAAATTAGTGAGTGCCGCGTTGAATCTGAAGGAGACGCAATGGCAAATTGTTTTTCAATCCCGTTTTGGCAAAGAAGAATGGCTTACGCCTTATGCCGACAAAACCCTGGCGACACTGCCGTTGCAGGGTGTAAAAAAGGTCGATTTAATCTGCCCCGGATTTTCTGCAGATTGTCTCGAAACCTTAGAAGAAATGGCGATGGAAAACAAGCAGCTATTTCTAGACTCTGGCGGAGAGCAGTATCGTTATATTCCCGCATTAAATGTTAGAGACGACCACATTGACGCATTGACAAATATAATACAAAGAAATATTGCAGGGTGGTAGGAAGTGATTTTCTACCCCCTGGGGTCATTCCATGACTACGTTGAAAACGCTACGGGTATATACCCGTAGCGGTTAAGATTTAGGTGTTATCCATGAAATATGAGAGAGGTTTAACGTAAATAAAGTGGTGTTCGTTTTATCGTGGGAAGGTCAATCAGTTTGATACCAAAGAAGTTGCTGGCGTTCAAATTTAGAAAGTTCCATTTCAGGGGCGAATTAATCTATTCAAAATATAATGATTAGGTGTCATTGAGTAGTATCAATTGAGAGCATGATTGATTATTATCAGTTTCAATGTTGAGAACCTATCAGAGTAATGACCTCACGAGTTTAGCTGCTTGCCTGGCTGAAGTTTTAAAAACGGACTCGTTTCGTTCGCCACTTCAGCCCGAAATTATCGTTGTACCTAATCAGGGCATGGCGCGCTGGTTGAGTTTGCAGATTGCAGATCGCTTAGGTATCTGCGCCAATATCCATTTTCAATTTCCCGCTGAATATATTTGGTCTGCTCTCCGGCAGTTTTTTACCGATATCCCACCGCAGTCTATATTGAATGTCGATTATTTTCGGTGGCGGATTATGAGTATTTTGCCCACGTTGATTCACCGTCCCGAATTTACACCAGTAGCACGTTACCTGGACGATGGCGACCTGCTCAAGCAATATGAATTATCGCAGCAAATTGCCCAGATTTTTGATCGTTATATGGTTTATAGACCCGAGTGGGTTTGTGCATGGGAGCAGGGCGCTGAGAATCACTGGCAGGCACAACTATGGCGTCAGCTTGTGCAACCTGACAAGATGATGCATTGGGCTCAGTTGTTACAACGCCTGCAACAGTTGTCGCAAGATACGCAACATCCCCTATTTCCGCGGGCGCTGCTTTTTGCGGTTCCGACTTTGTCGCCAGGTTATATTCAAGCTTTGGGCGTTATTGGAAAATATAGCGATTGTCATCTTTTTATGCGCAATCCCTGTCGTGTCTATTGGCACGATATCAAAAGCAAGAGTGAAATAATTCGTCATGAGCTGCGCAGCGCTGAACAGGAAGATTTTGAGCATTATTTTACAACAGGCAATAGCTTGTTAGCATCATGGGGGCGTGAGGGGCGAGAATACCTAGGCAATCTGTTGGCATTACATTCAGAAGATATAGAATGTTTTGTCGATCTTCAAGTGGATACTTTGTTGACTCAAATTCAATCTGATATTTTAAACCTGGAAGAACCAGAATGCTCTGCAGAGAAACGGCTGCTCGCTGCGGATGACCACTCTATTAAAGTAGAAGTGGTGCACAGTGCGCAGCGTGAAGTGGAAGTGTTGCATGATCAATTGCTTGCGATGTTTGCTGCCAATCCTGATTTGCAGGTAGAAAATGTGGTGGTTATGATGCCCGATATAGAGACTTATGTGCCGCATATTAACTCGATATTCAGTGGTTTAGTTGATAAAAAACATATTCCCTACAGCATTGCCGACCACAATGCCCTTGCAGAAAGCCCTCTAGTTCGAACTTTTTTTGCGCTGTTAAATTTATCGGACAGTCGCTTTGAAAGTGCGTTTATTTTTGAACTCTTGCAATGTGATGCCTTGCGTGAACATTTCGATTTTAGTGATGATGACCTTCCTGTAGTGCAACACCTTATTAAAGAATCTGGAATTCGTTGGGCTATGAATGCGGCGCACCGAGGTACCTTTAATTTACCGGAAACAAATGAACACAGTTGGCAATTCGGCCTGGATCGCCTTCTTTTGGGGTATTGTATGCAGCCGGAAGGGGATAACAATATTTTTTCAGGCATCCATCCTGTCGCTGATATTGAGGGGGACAATGCCCAGCTGGTCTCTCGTTTGATCTATTTCATAAGGTGTTTGAATCGCTGGCGACAACGGCTGTATAAACCACGTTCCATGCCAGCCTGGATGGTATTGTGCCAGCAATTGCTAGACAGTTTTTTTGCCGAAAATAGCTCTGATTTATCGTTAATTTATCAGGCCTTAGAGTCCGTTAAAAAATCAGTAGAGGACTCAAAATTTAATGATTCAGTTGACCTGGCTGTTGTTCAGGAAAGTCTCAGCATGGTATTGGAAGCGTTATCATCAAAAGATCAATTTTTGGGTAGAGGGGTGACTTTTTGTGCGCTATTGCCCATGCGTAGTATTCCCTTTGAAGTCGTTTGTTTGATTGGCATGCACGGCACCGCTTTTCCTCGGTTTGATAGACGTGTCGGTTTTGATTTGCTGAGGCAATACCCCAGGCGAGGCGATCGTTCAGCACGTAATGAAGATCGCTATCTTTTTTTAGAAGCATTTATTTCAGCGCGACAATATTTTTATATCAGCTATGTCGGGCAACATATCAGGGATAATTCAGTTATTCCGCCTTGTGTTCTGGTGAGTGAATTGCTGGATTATATCGATGCGGCTTATGTTCTAGAAAATAATAAAATCCCATCATCAAGGCTGGTCACCCGTCATCCTTTGCAAGGCTTTAGCGTTCGATATTTTAATGAAAAAGAAACGGCTTTGTTTACCTATTCGCGAGAATACCAGCTTGCTTCCTCGCTTGCTGAAAAACAGCCCAATGATCCCCCCTTTTTTTCAGGGTCTTTAACGATGCCCGATGCGTCATGGCGACAGGTGTCTCTTGCTGATTTAATCCAGTTTTATAGCATGCCCAGTCGTTATTTATTGCAACAACGATTAAAAATCAATCTGAACTTACACTCACAACCATTAGTAACGAGCGAGCCCTTCAATATGGATAGGGCGGCTGAACGACAACTTGACCATGCTTTGTTCAAACTTCCTCTTGAAAAAATTAATGTCCAGCAGCTTAAAAAACAGATGCAAGCGGCTGGTTTATTACCGCATGGTCAACCGGGAGAGATACAATTTTCTCGACACTATATGACAAACAAACAATATCAACATGATTTTTCTTTGTTAACTGCAGATGACAAGTTTGAAATTGTCGAATTTAAAATAAGCCTGGGTCCTTTCATTCTTTATGGAGAATTAGCAGGGATAACTCATAAAGGTTTGTTTACAATGCAGCCTAACGCTCTCTTGCCTAAGGACAGCCTGTCGGCCTGGTTGTCACATTTGGTTTTAAATCAACTCAAATTGGAAAATATTAAAGCTGAAAGTTATCTTATGAGTAAAAAAGAGTCCATGCGCTTTATAGCACTTGATGGTGCGGAAAATATTTTAGAAAATCTGTTGGCTTTATACTGGCAGGGATTACAGCGGCCTCTGAAGTTTTTTCCAACGACATCACACACTTATTATTCACAACTGAACTCCAAAAGAGCAAAGATTTCGCCTTTGAACGCAGCTGAAAATAAATGGCACGGTGGCGACTACTGGGGAGAAGGTCAAGACAGTTATAACGAGCTCGCCTTTAGAAATGCAATCGTGTTTGACGATGAGTTTAGCGAAATAGCGATGCAGATTTTTACACCTATGTACGAATCTATGGAAAAACTGTGAATCCCGTTAATATGCTATTAACGGCTCCATTGCAAGGGGTGAATTTTATAGAAGCCAGTGCGGGTACGGGTAAAACTTGGACTATTTCGGCTTTATATCTGCGTTTATTATTAGAAAAGCAGTTCACTGTCGAGCAAATTCTGGTTGTGACGTATACCAATGCAGCAACCGATGAATTGCGCGATCGTATTCGTCAGCGTCTACGGGATGTCAAACAGGCATTGGCGAGTGGAAGCAGTGATGATGCTGCAATCAACGCTCTGGTTAGCGATGAAGATCATCGATCACAGCGTTTCAAATTAATTGAGCAAGCCCTGAGCAGTTTTGATCTGGCACCTATTTTTACCATCCATGGTTTTTGTCAACGAGTGTTGTCTGACCAGGCTTTTGAAAGTGGGATTACTTTTCAATCTGAAATTATTAGCGATGAATATCCGTTATTGCAAGCGGTTGTGGAGGATTATTGGCGGAAAAATTTATTGACAATGTCAACCAGCTTTACCGATTATTTACTTTATGAGGCCAAGCTTTCTCCGCAAAAAATAGTCAGTGAACTCCGGTTTTATCTTAACAGGGAAATGCTGACCCTTTATGCGGCACCCGAAGATGAAGCATTAGATCGTAAAGAGTCTGAGCTGATTGCGTTCTATCAGCAGGCTCAGCAGTATTGGTCGAATCAAGGACAAGACATACGTGATTTATTACTTAAAGCCAGCGACGAAAAAGTGTTAAAAAACAATATTTATTCTCCCAACTCTCTGCCGTCCTGGTTTGATCAATTAGACTTGTTTTTTCAGCCTGACTATCCTTGTCTCAGTTTATACTTTGAAAAATTTGACCGCTTTACTAATGAAAAACTTGATGCTTCAACCAGCAAAGGAAAAGATGTGCCCACACATTCTTTTTTTAATGTTTGTGAGAGTCTGCAAAAGGCGATAGATACCGTAACAATGGGCTATAAACTGCGTATTGCGCAGTTGAAAAAACAGATCATCTGCACGGCGCGCATCGAACTGGAGGTACGCAAAAAAAAACAAAAAGTGATGGGGTATGATGATTTACTCAGTGCACTGTGGCGGTCGCTGAATCATCCACAAGGAAGTATTTTGGCTCAAGCGGTACTCAGGCAATATCCTGTGGCGCTAGTTGATGAATTTCAAGATACAGACCCGTTACAGTATCGTATTTTTTCAAAACTATATACTCAGTCCAGTGATGCTGTTTTTATGGTGGGTGATCCCAAGCAAGCTATTTACAGTTTCAGAGGAGCTGATTTATTTTCTTATTTGCAAGCGCGTCAAAAAGCCGATCACATTTATTCATTAGAGGTCAACTGGCGTTCTACCCCAGCCATGGTTAACGCCGTAAATGCTCTTTTTTTAAAAAACCCAAATCCGTTTTTATTTTCAGATATTCATTATCCGTCGGTGCAAGCGGCGACAGTAAAACGCAATGAATTGCACGATGCAGCAGGTCATGCAGCAGCGCTGCAAATATGGCGTATCACCGGTGATGGTGCAAAACATGCCGGACGTACTGCAACGCTGACACGAGTCAGTGCGGCGACGGCGGATGAAATTGCTCGCTTGCTTATAGGTGGGCAGCAGCAGACGGTGCGCATCGGTATGCGGGCACTTGATGGTGGCGATATTGCTGTATTGGTTCGTTCGCATGCGCAAGCTCAGAAAATGAGTGAAGCACTCAATGCGGTTGGTGTTGCCAGTGTGCAGTACGGGCAGGATAATGTTTTTCTAACTCGTGAAATGACCGAGCTATGGCACATTTTGCTTGCGGTCGCCAAACCCCATCGTGAATCGTTAGTGAATGCCGCTTTACTGACGGAAATGATGGGTTGTGATGCCTCTATTCTGGATCAAAACCCATTACAGAAAGAAGCCGCCTTGATGCGATTTTATCGTCATCATCAGTTATGGAAAGAGCAGGGTTTTATACGGATGATGCGAGAACTTCTCTTTACTGAACAAATTACCGTTCGTTTATTGGCTTTAGACGGTGGTGATCGGCGTGTGACTAATGTGTTACACCTTATCGAACGGCTGCACATTCAGGAGCAAAGCCACCAGTTGAGCATGGTGGGCGTGCTTGATTATCTGGCTGCGGCGATGCAAGGTAATGTAGGAGCGGACGAAGAAAGTACTTTGCGTTTAGAAAGTGATGAAAAACTGGTCAAAATTGTAACTATACACAAGAGCAAGGGTCTGGAGTACCCCATAGTTTTTTGTCCGTTTGTTTGGGCGGATAGCTTGAGAAATAATAAAGCCGAGCTGTATACTTATCATGATGAACAGAACGGCGAATGTTTAGTCTTGTCTGGCGAACCCGATGGCGCCAGGTTAAGTGCGGTGAAAGAAGAGCTGGCCGAGAATTTACGACTGCTGTATGTTGCTGTAACACGTGCCAAGTATCGCTGTTATATGGCTTGGGGAGCGGTAAAAGGCGTAGAGTCTTCAGCGTTGAGCTGGTTGTTATTCGGTGCTGAAGAGGCTAAAGACAATAACGAAACTGCGGTTCAAAAACTCATTCATCTGGTTAAAAATGCGCCTGAAGAACAATTGTTCAAGCCGCTATTACACTTGCAAGACATTGCCCAGAGTATGGCCTTGTTAGCCTTGCCCGAACCTGATGATAAATATTTTCAAATTAATAATAGCTCAAAAAAATTACAGGCAGCACGATCTTTCAGCCGAAATTTAAACGAAGGTCAATTTATTTCGAGTTTTACGGGTTTGACTGCACATCTACATACGACGCAGTCAACACACGTGCTCGCTCAGGCGTTCTCCTCTATGGAAGGCATTCATGCTTTCCCCCGGGGTGCCAGAGCAGGAATATTGATACACTCTATATTTGAGCTGTGGGATTTTAGCTGTGATGATGATAGTGCGCTGACTCAGTTAGTAGAAAAACAGCTTAAACAGTTTAATAGTCAATGGTTGGAGCAGGCTGACCTTCTCGTCAACATGGTAAAAAATGTACTTCACACTCCGTTTTTTAGCCATGTTGAACACAGCTTTACATTAAGCAAGGTGTTGCGTAGCCAACGTCTAGATGAACTTGAATTTACCTATCCTGTTTCTGAAATAAACGCAGCAACGCTCAATCAACTGCTGGCACGCCATGGCTTTTTTTTGCACAATAGACCGGATCTTAATTTTAAAACACTAAAAGGTTACCTGAAGGGGTTTGTTGATTTGGTGTTTGAGTACAATGGCCAATTTTATATTGTGGACTATAAATCAAACTGGTTGGGGGCGACTCAAGCGGCTTATGAAAAATCAGTTTTACCCCTGGAGATGATCAAGCATCATTATTATTTTCAATATCTGATCTACACCCTGGCTGTTCATCGTTTATTAAAGCAAAGAATAATAAACTATAATTATGATACTCACTTTGGCGGCGTATTTTATTTGTTTGTACGTGGCATGACTCCGGAAAAAAATGCAAGCCACGGTGTTTATTTTGATAAACCCCCATTTGAACTGATCAACTCTTTGGATGCGTATTTTGGTAAAGAGATACCTATGGTGTTATGACTTTAGGTGTCAGCGCGTGTCCATTCCTTAGTTATTTAATTTTCATCCCTTATCTCCCCTCAGAGCAATCAGTCGCTCAAAGGGGAGGTAGAAAAATTTACTGCGCTCCTTTAATGTCAAATATTAACTGAAAATGGAGATCAGGCCCACCCTGAGGTCTAACTTCGGAGGGTGTACCGCCGTAGACGCGATGATCTGAGTGATAAGCGACGAGCAAATTATCAACGACATCATACATATTGAAAGGAACGATACGCTCCATTTTGGCATTACCTTTGCGGTCTGTCG
This sequence comes from Gammaproteobacteria bacterium, assembly GCA_013151745.1. Classification (GTDB taxonomy): domain Bacteria; phylum Pseudomonadota; class Gammaproteobacteria; order JAADHS01; family JAADHS01; genus JAADHS01. The sequence continues at coordinate 12,193 of JAADHS010000201.1, forward strand.
TAAAGACACTAGGGATGCCACCAAAAGGCCCTGGCGGACCGGCTAGATTAAACTGCCAAACGGTATACACGCTATTGGGAAGCAGTCCTTTTATTTTCATTTTTACTTTGCTCATTCCATTTCGGAGAGTCTTTATTTTTACCGTAGAATCTCCCCCTTTAATCCAATCAGCGATGGTAATCGGGTTTGGGCTGCCAGGGTAAACCAAGCCACGCGTTGTATTTTCAGCGCTGATAGACTCATTGATAACAACCGGCCAATGCTCGTTGGTGTCCCTGTCCCTCTCTGTGATATATAACGTCGGAACCTGACGTAGGGGAACAGGCTCAGAGTCATCAATAGGGATATTGTAAAGTATCTCATGCATATTAGATTCACCTAGTACAGGTTCTTCAAACCCGTTATCCGTTTTAATTTGCAAAGACGGCAATCTAAAGTCCAGTACGGGTTCGCCTTCAATAACAATATATTTATGAGCGAATGCGGACTGTTGCATAAAAATTGCGAATAAACTAAATGTTAATATCGATATCAACTTCCTGTTACTCATTTATTTGTCTCCAGTTAGTGTTTATTGCACTTAAACTAAGAAATCTCTGATTAAATTATCTAGCAAGCGAAAATTGCGTTGAAAACAAACTCAAAATACACATTTACTCCGGGTAAACTCTGTTTTTAATTTGTTTTTGTCTTGTTCGCATCTTGCTTTGTAACTTGCTCAAAGCTTTCCTGAGTTGTATCAGCTGACTTACCGCTCATGACACGGACTTTGATATTTACAAAATATTTTGTAAATAAGATCTGTGTAACAAATTAAGCTTGTAAGCCATAAAAAATAGCTGAATAATATTCAGCTATTTTTCACTTAAACTGATATTCAAAACCATAGCGAGCATCCCTGACATATAGAGGCAATAAGTCTTGCATTTCACTGACAAAAAAAATTATTTTAAATGATTAGGTTAATCAACTAGATAGATGTAAATTAAAAATAGGAGTTTTAAGAAAGCGCACAAAAAGTAAGCGGTTATTTTGGAGTGTTGTTGCCTAATCAACGAGTATGGTGTGATTGTTGTGATCTAAGTAAACTGGAGAAATTAAAATTTTTTAAGCAATTTTTTTTCAATGTTAAAGTAAAAAAGAGACCATTCAATGTTTAGGGGGGAAGTGTTCAATTTTTACCGGAATGGGTGTTTATATAGCCGTAGCGTTTGAAATTTAGGTTCTGAGTATGTGACCTATTCATTTCCTGATAAGGCGAAATGACGAGGTGTGGCGGGCTATTGCGAGGAATTTCAACGTAGCCAGGGAATGTAGAGGGCGTGCAATCACACCTAAATTTTAATCGTTACGGGTATATTTAGTAGAATACGTAATTTTTTGTAGTTCCAAGATAAAAACAGAGTTGAACTATGTTCTTTCAGGGGGGGATAGGGACGATCTCTGAATTCAGAGATCGGCACATTTTCTTGACTCTGCTAGCAACACGACACTAGCGACCGCTCCAGCCACTTTGCCAGCTACTACCATCATAATACTCTTGCACCCCGCTTGACTGTAGACGGAAGCTCTGAGCTTTGTCTTTATTTTGCCCACCTTTAGTCGTAGCGCTTGCCACGATTGTATAGCTGGTGGCATCTGCACTGGGTATGGTAATAGTGTAGTAGCCTTCAGGGCTGGTCGTCGCCAGGTTCAACTTAGTAAAGTCATTGGTATATGTTGCATTTTTGGCATAGTGAACCTCTTGCCTGTTAGCCATATCCAGTAAAACTGCCTGGCCATCATTACGATGGCCTTTGCGGACAGAATCAATGTAACTGGGGTAGGCTATACTTGTGATAATTCCAATTATAGCAATGGCAATCATCAATTCGATTAGTGTAAATCCCTGGTTTATTTTTGATTTATGCATAACAGTCTCTTTTATTATGGGTTATTTGGTGTGGAATTGCCGCCACCAATAACTTCTTCCCAGTAAATGGCATGGAAGCGATCAGACCAGCGGGTGACTTCTTGTAAACCCACCAGAGCAATAACTTTACCGGAGGAGCCTCGAGCTGTTCCTGGGAACACCAGTGTAGGAGACGGTGGCATACCCGGGATATTCAGACTTTTTTTCCTGTCGGCCGTTGTGAAGTCAGTAGCATCACCATCAAGTTTGGAGAAAACTGAAGCTCCGGTGAGCATATTTACAGCCCAGAAATGGGATTCACTCGTGGTGTTGCCAGCAGCGCAAACATCATTGGCATTTGCTCTGGTACCACTATAGGTGGTAAACAAAACCGTAAAATCGTAAAGGCTGGCTTTGGAAAATATTTTCTCGCCGCTACCCGTTGGCATATCAATGTACCAACCCTTTTTTGCATTTAAAGCCGCTAGCGCTGCTGTTTTCTCGGCACCATTGCCAACCTGTACCAAGTTGCCAGTCGTGTTGTATAAATTACCACGGGTAACCGTTGTATATGAATCTGGAGCAACCCAGATATCTGGATCTTTAATCATGTAAAAACTATCCGTCACTGTTTTACCCAGTGGGTCAGGGCGGGTGCCTGAGCCGATTAAAATCACCAGAAATTGACGCTTACCTTTATTAAAATAGCCCACCTCAGGGGTGTTAAAAAACTGATGATAGTTAGTCGTCGTATTACCATTAATATCAACATTAACATCGGCGATAATACCAGAAGAGACACTAGTGCTGGCAAAATCAGAATCCGGCGTGTCGATGCGGATGATTTTGCCACCCACATCGGCAGCATAAAGCCTGTCAATAATGCCATTGGCGTTAATATCGACAGGTAATACATCAGATGCAATACTGTTGTTATTACCTGTTGGATTGTAAGTAGCAATCCACGCGCCGGTTTCAGCATGGACCACATAGACACCCCGACCGAGATTATCGTCGATTCGACTGGTTGCACCATCCTGTATAGCCGCATCGTAGCCGCCGCCAAAAACCAGCACTTGTTTATTGCTGGGTCCGCCGGTTATTTCCATTTTTAAAAAGAGAGGCTTCGACCAGGTTTGTCCCAGGTTCGTGAAGTTTGTACTTACACCACCAATAATTTGCCAGGCAAACTCTGGTGTGGTGCGAGCAGTGATATCGAGAGCATAGTAGTTTCTACCCCCCCGTCTCATACCAAATACAACCATAGTTTTACCATTGGTTTGGTATACAGTCATGGGGCCATCCAGGCCGTAGATGGGTTCTGTGCGTTTGGCGTTTTCTTGTAAATCACCAATATTGGCTAATAGTTCTTGCGGCATAAAGGCCCATAATTCTTCACCCGTGTTTGCGTCAATGGCTGCTAATACGCCTTCCGATGTGGGTAATAAAATAACATCGTTACCCGCGCCATAGGTATCTACAATTGCGGGTTGGGCATGGATGGCTGCGCCCATTTCACCTTCGTGGAGATTGTCAGCATCAGTCCAGTTTACCCATTCGATCAGGTTTCTGCGCTCAATGTTATAAGGGTCACTTGAATCGTTGAGATCTGTTGGCACTGATACATTCAACATATTATGAGTAATTAATGCATTTGTGGTGATCACATGATTGTCTGTATCAGTTGCCAGGTTTTTAGAGGTACTGCCAGTAACATAAGTGTAAAGCTTGCGGGTGCCAGTAAATTCAGTAATCGCGCCACCCACTAAAGATTCGGCCCCATCAACCACATTGCTCCAATAGCTTTTGGCGGTATCTAGAAATAAGCTATCGCTGGATAATACGGTGCCACCACCACTCGCACTAGAGAGTACTATTTCATCACCGGAAGTCGAAATACTATATTTCTTCAGGTTGCCTTTCCAGAAGGCTGTTACACTGGGTTCGAAAACCGGTACATAAATAAAGTCACCCGTTGCGGCTGTGTTAGTCGCGTTAAAAGGGATCAATGGCGCATTAAATGTATACTTAATTGAAGCCGTTGCTTCTTTTACAATGGCATTGATGGCCGTGACTAAATCGCCAGTCGAGTTTGATTCATAGTATTTCCCCCCTCCCCTGGTGGCGATGTCGACCAGATAGGTACGCGCAGAGGAGCCGGTACGGAAACCAATCGTTTGAGTGACAATATTTTGATTCCCTTTAATCGATGGAAATAAATCTGTGTTATAAGCCCATTCAGCGATATCGCCGGTGCAACCCGCTCTGGACATGCCAAACCCGCTGGGGTCAGGGTTGGTACACTCATTGCCTTTATACACATAACCCGCACTCTTGAACGGATGAGGATCGTTACGATCAGGCTTGGAACTAGTTTGATTGGAATACGGCGCCCCATCTGTTAATAAAATAATGTGATTTGCAGCACAATAAGATTCTTCGAGAATGGGTGTGGTGGCACTGGTGTCGTTCGCATCACCATCGTCACCAGTACCGTTCCAGCCATCCCATTTATTTTTGCCATCATCATCGGTAAAGCCAGACTCATACCACTTTACTCCAGCTGCTATAGCCTGTACTGTGGTTGTACCACCGGGGTTTTTAATAGTATCAACCAGGTTTAAAAAAGTATTCCGGTTTTCATCTACATCCTGGAAATCTGAAATAATTCGGCGTCCTAAATTTTGTCTTTTGCTATAGCCAAGCATTGCTGCTTGGACATCAGTGACACCGCCTAAATTACCATCATTATCAAGATCATCGGGATCGGGTTCTGCGAAAACTTTCCGTAAGGCAGCCTGTAATTCTTCAGTTCTGGTACATTTTGATTTTCCGCAAACAGAACTATCAGAAGCAGTGGCGCGACTTCTCATACTACCCGATTCATCCAGGATAAATAGTAGGTTTGGTTTTATTTTGACATCAGAAGCCTGGGTTCGGTAGACAGCAACATCTTGGGCATAGACTGAGCTTGTGTTCAGTAACAAACCCAATAATACCAAAAAACCTAGTTTTTTAATTTTGAAAGCGGGTGTAATTTTCATATTTAATCCTCGTTTAGTTTCGGATTAGCACAACACCCATGCGGTTGTTGGCTTTTACATTACTTCCAGTAATTTTTCCTTCAGCGTCGGCTTGGTAGATTAAAGTGGTTAGATTTAAACCGAAGCCATTAACTTTAAATTCGCCTTTTTCTGAGGCTCGAATAAAGTCCATGCTTAAATCTGCTTCTACGCTGGGTTGAGAGTCACCTGCAGAGGTGAAGTAGTTATCATTAACTATCGGTTCAGCAGCAGGCGTTAGCGGCACATTAACATTAGGGTTCGGGCTCATTAACTTAAAAAGGGCACTCTCAGCTGCCTGAAAACTGATTTGTTTGTGTTGATGATTAACCGCAATTTTAGTGTCAAGATTAGTATTACGCATTGAGCTTAAGCTCAAAAGAGTAATGACAATCAAGAACAGCATGCTGACAATTAAAGCAGCACCTTGTTCTTGCCGTGGGCTTGAATTGAGTACTCGTCGCATTATTATTGCCTCGAAATTGCGGGGTTAAGATTACGCAAAACCACAGTCGTTGTTACTGCACGATACAAGCGTTCGGTATCCGTAGGGGTGAAAGTCATACCCAGCAGGTCTATATCAGTCGCCGTTGAATCGCGCATATGACCTGGGATTGTACTGTTATCGGAACTCACAACTAATCCGACCCTCATGGAAGCAACATTCCCCCACAAGCCTGCAGCGTCTACTGCACTGGCGGTAATGTATCGATTAGCAGAACTATTGCTCATTGGGTTGTCCATAACCCCATATAAAACACGCATCAGATGGACACCCGAGACTAGTGGAGCTTCGGCACCATTTAAATCACAAATTAAGGTATTAGTATTTTTGTCAACTTGTATTTTTATTGTGCTGAAACCAGCAACAGGGCCAGCGCAAGAATTGCCAGTTGCATAGCGAATAGAAATGGTGTCTGAATTGGTGTTACTGTTTCCAGCATCGATTATTCCTGTTGCTTCAATTGCAGAAAAAGCGCTCTGCCCTGCACTGATTCCACGACCGGCCATCACCAAGGTACGGCGTATGTCGTCAAGCGCGTAGCGACCATTTTCGTTTACCGCAGAAACCGCAGTACGGAAATCATAGCTGGCTTTGCTGTTGATATAGACTTGGCCTGCGGCTGCCGTGATAAATATCCCGAGAGCAGATGCAATCAGCAATGAAATAAGAGAGAAACCTCTAAACCTATGGTGAGACTTTATATTCATAGTTAGATCCCCCCCTCAGCTCCAGGTACTACAACCAAAATTACTTCATCTTCAAACTCGCCTGAGCCATCAAAATCTGTGCGTGTTCTCCAAGAGGCTTTAATTTCAAAAGTTGAATGTGGAGAGCAAACATCGCCGTCACCTGCAAGCGCATCATCACATGCAGCAATGCTGAGAGTGCCACCGGGTAATTCAGGTTGACCGCTTACGGTACACAATACGGATTTAATGTCATAAGCCGCAATTTCAGCAGCTGAGCATGAATCGGTAGAAGCGGTATTAGTGGCTGTGGGTACCATCGTGCAACTCTTTACTATAGCGGCACAATTGGCTGTTACATTGGAGTAACTGTTGTCTTCAGCAAGATTGGCCCGCATCCGGTCGGCCATAGTCCAGGCGATATCTGTGGCAATGGCCCGATACTGGGCATTGGTTGAATTCTGGATTGATTTTAATTGTAATGCCGCTATACCAAGCAGGCCGCTTGCAATAACCACTGTTGCTATTAGCACTTCCAGCAGACTCGTGCCACGTTGCCCATAAAAAGTTTTGCTATTCATGGGCAATTTCCAGTAACTGGGCGTCCTGAGGCGGAAAAATTCACGCATGTTTTGTGGTTGCCTATGGATACCTTGAAATAATCTGTGCCGGGTACCAGTGCGGTTGAAATTTTACCTTGAGCGGTATAAGTAAGAGCGTTGACGAGCTTATCCCCAACGCTGGTGATGCTAAGCTTGGAGCTGGTTGGGTTGTGGCGAAGTATTACCTTATTGTCGGCGTCAGTGACTGTCCAGCCATCATCCCATTTGGTAATTTTGGCAACGACCACATCTTGCCCCTGGGTAACCGCCGTACTACGCGCCAGCAAGAGTGCAGAGACCATATCGTTAGTGGTGGTGGTGATCTGATTTTTTTCGATCATCTGCTTAAAACTGGGTGTTGCCAGTGAGACTAGCACGCCCAGTATCACTATCGATATAAGTAGTTCTAACAGAGTGAATCCAAGTGTTTTTTGCATTTTTATTCCGATAACTTTCTGCTAAGTGACATAGCCTATATTGTATGCAGCTAGAGCCAGCCAGAGGTGATCAGATATGCTGATAAGTTTAATAATTCCTTTATAAAACAACTCTAGATTGAGACGAAATACTTATATTCGTGCTGCTATTTTTGTATCGGCAATGAGAGGTTTAAACTTGAATGGTAATGGGGAAATAATGCTTAGGAATGAAACTTAAATAATTTATATATCTGGCATCACAACTTCGGCTCCTCTTTGAACGTTCTATGGACTTTTAGTCCATAGTGGTTGAGTCACTAAAGTTTTGCTGAGCACTGACGCTAACACTATATAAGTTTTTAATTTGTGCAGTGCCGGAGAAAAA
>JAADHS010000084.1 GCA_013151745.1 Gammaproteobacteria bacterium
AATGCTTTGCTCATGCCTTATATACCCGTGGCGTTTGGGATTTAGGTTTAAGTGTGCGTCATATTTTCTTCATGGCAAGGCGAAATGACGAGTAATAGCGTTCTATTGCAAGGAATTTCAACGCAGTCATGGAGTAAATAGGGCGTGCAATTAGACCTAAATTTCAATCGCTACGGGTATATACTGCTCTAAAAGTGCCTGTGCCTGATTTTTTATGTAACGAGCAGGGTAAATAAACAGTCCCTTTGGAGGGTCCATGGATTCGGATTACTTTAGTCAAGCGCTCTATGCCTTCCCCTGGATTTCCGTACTGGCACCCTGGTTCAACAGCCTGCTCATCATAGATATTTTCCAGCAGATGGCACTGCTGTTTGTTGCCGCCTTCCTGTTTAGCCGTTCAGGAGCCTTCAGACTGCTGGTCAAGGATTCGCTTCGAACGCGTGACTGGCTGTTGCTCTACCTGATTTTTTTCGCTATCTCGGCTATGGGCTCTGTATTGGCTTCCAATGTTCCACTGACGCCAGGGGGCAATGACTGGACTCAGGTGGATACCCGTTCCATCGGCGCAGTTCTAGCGGGTTTTTTGGGTGGACCCTTGCTAGGAACAGCGGTTGGCTTTACCGCTGGCCTCTATCGGTGGAGCCTGGGCGGACCTACTGCTTTGGCTGGTTTCATCGGAACCACTTTAGCCGGGCTTATAGCAGGTTTGGTCTACATGCTAATTCTGAGAAAAAATCAGGAGGCACGCTTTGGTTGGAAAATTGCGGTAGCGGCGATTTGCGTGGGCGAGCTGATTATGAAGGTACTGGTACTGCTTACTGTTCAACCATTCGATAAAGCAGTGGCCTTTATTCAGATTACCACCATTCCCAGTTTAATTGGGAACAGTATTGGAGCCGCCTTGTTCGTTACCATATTGAACGATAAGGAGCGTCTTGGCGTCTTGCACACCACTACCACGCTGCGTATGGCGAAACGTTTGGTTGATGTTCTAAAGTATGGATTTAATAAAAGTGCGGCGAGGGCAATCGTCAACATCATTCTTGGAGAGACCCGGATTGCAACAGTCGCTATCACTGATCATACCAATAAAATCATGGCAATAGCCGGAGCTGGAGCCGATCACCACCATGTCGGTGATGAAATTGCCGTTGATCTGGTTCAACGCGCCATTGACCAACAGCGGGTTATCTTTATAGATGGTTCAACCGACCAGCTCCATTGTGAAATTTCCGCCAACTGTCCATTACATTCTGCGCTCATCGCTCCACTTGCTGTGGACGGAAACGTATTGGGTGTACTGCTGCTGATTGAACCAAAACGGCATTTTTTCCCAAAGTTGAATCGTGCTTTGGGCGAGGGCGTCGCCGAGCTTTTATCCGAGCAGATGCAATTAGCTATATATCAAGAGCAACTGGCCAGCGCAAAACACAAACTTCTTATTGCACAGATAAATCCACATTTTTTATCCAATGCATTGAACACCATTTCTGCCATTGTTCGAACTGATACAGCGCGCGGTAGAGAGCTGTTGGCTAAGCTGGCATTCCTGATGCGCAAGAGCATAAAGCATGGGACTGAAATCAGTACTTTGGAGAAAGAGCTGTCGCATATGGATGCACATCTCAGTATCGAGCTGGCCCGCTATGGCGATAAACTTCGAATTGAAAAAAGAATCGAACCGGAACTGATGAATGCACTGCTTCCCAGTTTTGTTCTTCAGCCCTTGGTGGAAAATGCGGTCAAACATGGAACATCCCGCCTATTGATCCCTGGTGTTATCCAGATACGTGCCTATCAAACAAGTGATGAATTGATTAAAATCGAGGTCAAAGATAACGCAGGACAATATCAGCCTAAATTATCGGTGACTAAAGGCGTTGGCATGGAAAACGTTGATGGAAGAATCAAAACGCTATTTGGACGCCAATATGGATTAAGTATCGACTGCTCACCGAACCAGCACACCAGAGTTACAATTACCATACCCTTCAGGAGTCAGCTATGAGCATAAGCGTTATTCTCATTGACGATGAACCTTTGGCACAAGACGAGCTGGCATATCTGTTGGAACGATACGATGACTTTTGCATTGTTGCCAGATGTGAAGATGTTTTTTCTGCCCTGCGTAAAATCCGTGAACACAAACCGGATGCTGTTTTTCTGGACATTATCATGCCCGGGCAGGATGGCTTTACGCTGCTCGACTACATGGCACCAGAGGAGCACCACCCTCACGTCGTGGTTGTCACTGGAGGGGAAAGTGATTTTGCTGTGCGTGCCTACGCAGAAGGTGTGCTGGATTACCTACCAAAACCCATTGAAGAGGAGCGTTTTGATAAAGCAATAGAGCGAATTCGGAGTCAGGTTTTAGACCCAAACGTCGAAGTACTCCCCTATCCAGATCGCATACTCGAAATTATTCCATGTATTTTCAATCAACGAATAAAATTTATTAAACCTAAAGACATAGAATTTGTACGATCTGATAGCCGTGGTATTTACATAATATGTGCGGAGAAAGATTTTTATACCGAGTTAACACTCGCCACCTTCGAAACTAAAACCACACTCATTCGCTGTCATCGCCAACACATGATAAATCTTGTACATATTGACGAGCTTATTCCATTGGAAAATGGTTTAGCAGAAATTAAAACAATATCCGGTCATCGCGTTCCGGTAAGTCGTCATTATCTCAAGCGTTTAAAGGATAAGTTAGGGATATAAACATGAATGGGAGTGTCGAGGCTAAGAGCAATCACACTAACTCCTTTAAAGTGTTCAGAACGACCACTTAATTTCTGTATCAACCACTAAGAAGATTCCGGCTTTACATCAACCATCAAACCTCTATTGTAGGCCCATGATTTCTAATCGTAATGAAGGAAGTCATGGATACCATCGTAAAACAAATTCATGCAATATTTCCTGAAAAGTTATATTTATACTCACGACTTATTAAAAGGATACATTACTATGCCAGCAAAAAAAATGAGCATGAGGTCCAAAATACTCATATGGAGTGAGGTTACACTTTACCGTTTTGTTTGAGCTGTGCTAAAAAAACCTGGCGCAGCTCAAACAAAGCTGTAAATTCCCGGTTATCAACGACGTTAAATGGCTCAAGGAGGATAAAATATGTTTCAGAATTTTTTTAAAAAACGAAAAATAAAGAAATATGCTAAAAAACTACCGCAGGACTTAAAAGAAAACTATTTTTATCAAAAGTATTACTCCAAAGAGCAAGTTGATGCTTCTCTAAAGCGTAGACGACTAGGTGGTAGAGGTGCTGTTTTTGCTGTAACCGATAATTGTTATGCGTACGCTATGTATTGTTCTCCTGAAGAATTCAATGAAATTCATGAGGGTAATGGGGAAGCGTGTGATTATGAAGCCATGCGCAGTGAAATTTCAGATACTATGTTCAATGGTGCATCAAACTTCTCATTTTCAACGTTATTAATAGCATCAGTAATCTCTGAATATAGTTCATTCGATGGTTTAGGAGGTAGTGATTCGGGTTACAGTGGAAGCGACGGTGGTGGAGATGGCGGAGGCGGTGGAGATTGATCGCCATTGTTGACTATCCAGCTTATGGAATTACAGCGAAATACGCATCACGTTTACCGGTTAATGTATTATTTTGTGTGGATACCGAAATATAGGCATAAAGTGTTTAGTGAGCCGTACCGAGAGGGACTAAAAGCGAAAGGGATCATAGAGAAAATAGGCGACTACGATATTGACATTGTAGCGTTAGAGATACCTGAGGATCATATTCATATGGTTGTACGTGGTGAGCCCAGAAAATCGCCAAGCGATGTTATGCAGGTCATTAAGAGTATCTCGGTCAGAGAGTTTTTTCGGCGATTTCCACAGATCAAGCGGCGCTATTTTTGGGGAGGAAAATTGTGAACTCAAAGCTA
>JAADHS010000217.1 GCA_013151745.1 Gammaproteobacteria bacterium
TATATTGCTGAAAAATCTCGCTTGCTCCCAGCTAAAGATCGCGTAATGATTTGGGCTACTTATCTCCTGCTACCTGAAAATTTACGAGAAATTGAAGCTGCTGTTGTTTTGTTTAAGGATTCAAAGGTAAATAGCGTGTCTTTTCGTCCGGTTTTCCATGGCTTGCATCGTAATTGGACCGGACAAGAGAGAAAAGATCTGAATATAGCGCTAACTTATGTACAAGATTTATCTTTACCGCCTACATTTAATTTATTTACCCCTAACCGCGTAGTTAAACAAATAAATGAATTAGCGCCTAGTGCACATTTTTCAACATGTCGATCTCGATTTCTCCGCACTGTAATTGAAGCATGTTCAGAGGGTGGACTTCTTCAAAGTTGTGGTATTTATCGTGGAAATTATTCTACAGGACAATTAATGATGCGAGGAAATTCAGATTTTGGTAGCGCCTGGCAGTTGCATACAAGACTTCCTATGCCATTAAAAGCACCGGATAATTGTAGTAAATGTATAGATGTAAGTATGAACCGGACATTAGAGTTTATTTATGGTATGCTATATCAAAACCCAGCTACAAAGTTTCTTCGTTCTAGCAAGAAGCAAGGAAACATCGACTTTAAAGAACCAATAGAGTCAAGGAGCCTGTTGAATAAACATCCCCGCCGCAAGCGGACGGGGTATTGATATGAATTGCCCGAAATCTAAAGATTTCATCGCAATGCTTATTAAACGCTGCAAGAGCGGGGAATAGAACCCCAAGGGATTTAATAGTACATTGAAGTTCAAGGCAGAACTCCAGATAGAACATTCGTATTCTCTGATAAACGTCAGTAACTCAATTTAGGTAAGGCACTGCCTCAGGCGGTGTGACTCAGATAGGCTTTGCCGTAAGCGGTCAAACTAGACCGTTATTCTATTTCTAAGAATTTCCCGTACATTATTTTCTCGAACCTAGAGGAGAGCACAATGAAAATTAAAACACGTAGTCAAATACCTAACAGTCGGCGTAGCACCGAACAATGGCAAGACATTATATCGGCCTATGAACAAAGAAAGAAGAAAGGGGTGTAGATCAGCTACTGACAAAATTGTGATGAAAAAACACTCGATATTTTGGTAAGCTTACGGCAGTATAAATAGAATACAATTTATTGGACTTTTTTAAGAAATTGAGAACAAATTCAGCAACCGATTACATTATCTGATCGGTATGTTTACAAACACGATTATAGTGCGCAGCAACGCTTGTAGGCCGCAACGTTTCCCAATCATGCTATTGATCTCTGATTGAAATGTCATCAAGAAGTATCGTTCGTGTTTTGCCAAGGCATCCAATCTTTTGGGGTTGCTTTTACGGCTTCGCCATTGCGTTGGATGTTGTTGAGGTAGTCAAACGGATTGCAGTCGTAGCGATAAGCGGTGGCAATCACGCTGGTCAGTACATTGGCGACATCAGCACCCGTCTGGGTTTTATAGAAGTGGCTGGTTTTGCGTGATCGAATTTTTATTTTCAGCCCTTGTTCCATGAGATTGTTATCGATTGGCGCCCCAGGGGTCTTACAAAACTGCGTTAATCCTTCATAATGCTTCAAAAAATAGTTGCACGCCTTGATAAGACCACTGTGTTGTTCACACTCCGGCGAATTCACTTGATCCTCACACCAGGATTGGATGTGTTCCCTGATCGGCAATGAATGCGCTTTATGATGCCCCAGGCGCTGCCGAGGGTCGTCGTTTCGTTGTTTTGATTGCGTGTCGTGGAACCCTATTTTTCCATAAAGATCGAGGATGAACTCCACTTCTTCCGGGAAATGGCTCTGTATATCGACAAACTGTCGTCTCGCGTGGGCGTTGCACAGCGCAATGATAACGTGTTGGATCACGGTAGGTAGATTGCTGCTTAACACGTCACTCATAATGATCGGCGCAGCAAGATGGGGATCTCTGTGTTTTAAAATTTGATCCAAAAATTCGCCCGCGTGACCCAAATTGGTATTGTATAATAGAGGTGTTCACCGGCATCGGTCACGGCGATTAAGCCGCTGGTATAAATGCCCGTGCGTAGACGGCTCCCTTTACCGTTGCGATTGGGGCGGTGTTCGCTTTTCTGCCCAAGAATACGGTTGGTCGTATCATCGATGTAGAATAACCCCGCATTGGCCGCCTCTCGTTTGACACCGATTTTCACAGACCTGTTAACCGCAGCAATAGAGCCTGATCAAATATCGCTCTGATAAAAAATCCATTATTTTCCGCGATAAATCAATCGCTTACCACAAGAATCAAAACCCTGAGCGCTTTCAATCGAGTTTCTAAAGGTTTTTATATTGCGGTTATAGTTCTATATTTCCAAAGTTAAATTCTTTAGATGAGTATTTATTAATCGATAACTTGGGCTTTATTGCCTTATTTGCTACATTAATCGTCAAATCTACTTGACCTAGCTCAATTTGTGTTATAAAAACATCTCTCAATAACCGCAATAATAATACCTTATCTATGATTGATATTGAGAGCTATTTCGACAACCCAAACACCTCCGCACAAAAACAGTACGAAACCGTTCGTGCCATCATTGTTGACAAGCTGTCAACGGAAGAGGCGGCAAGAAAATTCAATTATTCTGTTAACAGTGTTTACGCACTGCTACGTGATGTACGCTCAGGAAAATTAGATTTGTTTCCGGCGCAGCGTACCAAAGGTCCTAAAACTCGCCGTACTCCTGCTCACATTCGAGAACTCGTGATTAAGTATCGTAAACAGTCGCTTTCTTGTGCGGATATTTCTCAACGCTTAACGAGGGAAGGCTACAAAATTTCTGAACGCACGATCGAAAATATTGTGGCTGATGCACACTTGCCAAAATTATATTACGGCGAGGTCTATTGGAGCGCGGCTTAACCGAATCAAATGAATCGATTGCGGCAAGAGCAAAGCCTTTAAACTGGAATGAACTCGAACCTTTTACATTGGATTGCCCGGTAGCCGGGGTGTTTTTCTTTCTTCCTTATATTATCGAATCAGGTGTTGTTGATCTGGTCAAGCAATGTCGCTTACCGGAGTCGAGCGACCTTGATGCAACGCATGCTTGCTTATCCATGCTGTTATTGAAATTAATGAGTAGCGAGCGTTTAAGCCACATTAAAACCTATGATCACGAACCGGCATTAGCGCTCTTTGCCGGACTCAATGTGCTACCTAAGTCAACGTATATGAGCACTTACTCGTGTCGAACTTCCGAGACGTTGTTATCTCAATTTCAATCTGAAATAGTGTCGCAATTCACCCAGGTGTACCCCACATTTTATGATGCTGATTATATTAATTTAGACTTTCATTCCATACCGCATTTTGGAACGGAATCAGAGATGGAAAAAGTCTGGTGTGGTGCCCGTGGCAAAGCAATGAAAGGCGCAAACACCTTATTGGCTCAAGATGGCCAAAGCAATGCGATTCTGTATACCCGTGCTGATGTGCTTAGAAAAGACGAACCCAAAGCGATTCAGCAATTTATTGCTTACTGGAAGAAAATTAAAAGCCAGGTGACTGAGACCTTGGTCTTTGATTGTAAGTTAACAACCTATGCGGTATTAGATGACATTAGCAAAGACAATATTAAATTTATCACCTTACGAAAGCGCAACAAAAAATTACTCGAAAAGACGCTAAAAATCCCCGATGCTGACTGGACTAAAATAAAATTAGATATTCCAAAGCGACGACATACAAACTGTTCTGTGTATGATACAACGACCACATTGCCCAAGTGTGAAACCGTTTTCAGGCAGATTATTATTAAAGATCATGGCCGTGCTGAACCCACCTTTGTGATGACGAATAATCATGAGCTGTCCTTAAAAGAGGTTTTAATGGTTTACGCAAAGCGTTGGCATATTGAAAATAAGATCGCAGAGATGGTCTCATTTTTTAACATGAATGCACTTTCTTCATCGTTGATGATTCGAATTCACTTTGATCTACTCTGGACAATGATAGCCGATACGATTTATCATCGTTTTGCTCAAGACTTGCCTTGTTTTGAGCGAGCAAGAGCAGGTACCTTGTTCCGGAAATTTATTGATATGCCAGGTAAAATTGTTTTTGATGGCGAAAGACTGGTGCTGAAAATCAGAAAAAGAGCGTGCACACCGATTTTACTTGGAGTGGAGCCATTAAAAAATGGGATTCACATTCCGTGGTTGAATAATACTAAATTGACCATTGAATGGACTGCGTAAATATTATCCTGGTCAAATATTGTTTAGGTTAAATTGTTGCGGTTAAAGGGCCTGTGAAAATCGGTGTTTGAGCTGATGATAGAGGGGCCTACAATCGTTAGCGACAGACTCACATTGATCAAAAATGGTGGAGGCAGTGATCGGATAGCCAAACAAGTCGTTGAGTGTTTCTTGGTGAAAGTAAGACATACCGCTGAAATGTTTGAAGATGGCCATCACAGAACGCGCACTATAGCCGTATTGTTGATCAACGCCACCATCTTGAAGCACTTCTTGCGGTAAGTTTGCGCTGAGGACATCATCGCATAAATCACACTTCAACCGCTCGACAACATGTTTTTTCGCCTCAAAGGGGGACGTACTGCTGATGCGTAACAATGTTTTCCAGTCGTATTTTCTCAACGTGCCATTCGGGCAGTGGGGACAAGGATCCCCTTTTTTGAGGCCATCGAGTTGATGATGGACAATCTCCTTTGGTTCGACTTTTTTCTTCGCGTTGCGCGGCTTTTTGAGCTTTTGGCGATGTTTGTTGTTTGGTTTACCACTGGCATCTTTTTCGTTAGATAGGTTATTAGCCCGCTTTTCAGAACGTCTCACCATCCCCAAGAGCTTGCGCAGCTTGTGTAGCGTTATATTTTTTTCCTCAAGCTGAGTTTGGATTTCTAATAGCGTGTGGATGGCACGCAATAATAGCCGCATATCCTCAGCTTCAAGCGCTAAACCCTGTTCAATGGCGTGCTCAACACGGGTAATGAGCGCCTGCAGTGCGGCATCATCAATTTCTTGTACGGTTGTTTCTTCGCGATCCATCTCATCCACATCCTTGTAAGGCGGCTAATCTATGCGATTCATTGTCTCTTGGCAAGTGCTTGATTTAATTAATGCCATTAATGTCGAAGCATCAACGTTCGACAACGCTTGATCGACAACCGGCCACCCCCGATAGCGGTCTTGACTGAGTCGTTTGGTCGCTAGCCAATAGCCTGAGCCGTCGTAATGCAAGAGACGATGGTGCGATTGATGAACACAAACAGTGCCCCACTACGGGGATCATCTCGCAATTGGTGTTTGCAATGTGACACTAAACCGTCTATCTGTCGGCGAAAGTCCGTGGGCTTCACCGCCAAAAACAACCGCCGTTAACAGCAACCTCCAGTGGCTTGCGGTTGATCTCAGCATAGTGGGGCGTCATGTCGATAAAGGTGTTATCGATGGGGTTGCAGTTTATCCAACGATTAAGCATCTTGTGATTGATGCCCAGTCGAGTCGTGATCTGCAATTTGGTATACTTGCCCGCCAGCGATACGGCTTGGTTTATCCGATGTGAGGGTGTGTGGCCGCGCTTGGTTCGAGTCGAGCGCCAATCGGCAAAGGCGGTTGCAACCTGGTCAATGTTTACTTCCATCATTCGCTCCTGTTGTTGGTGAAGGAGCTACAATTAAACCAGGATGTAAATTAAAATGTCAGGTGAGCTGCCGTAAGGTCACCCCGATATATTTTACGTAAATCCAAAGTGTATTGTTAATTTATGAGTAAAATAAAGGCATTATTTAGAGACTACAGAGATTCTGACTACGAAAGCTGTGAAGCTCTTGTCAGTGATGCTTGGAAATTTGATAGCAATTTCAAGCCCCAAGAGCTTTCAGAAGTTGCTAAATGTATGTATACGAAAGGCTCACTGATAGGGAGTAATTTCAAAAGAGTAGTTGAAATTAACGGTAAGGTCGTTGGTTTCATATTTGGCCTAAACGAAATGTCTGCCAAGCCTAAAAGGGGAGTGTTATTTGGGCTAAGCATATTACAGCGTATATTATGTATTAAAGGAATGGCGTTTAAGGATAAAAAGAAACTATTTATAGCTATCAATACTCACGAAGTAAATAAATCGAAAATAGTTGATAGGAGAAAAAGTGAAATCACTTTATTTGTGGTTGATCCAAACTATCAAGGTGTTGGGAATGGTAAGAAGTTGCTATCTGAGTTTATCACTCAGTGCAAAAAATCAGGTGTTAAATCTATCGTAGTAGAAACGAACAAGCTTGAGGCCAGTAGTTTCTATGCCGGCGTTGGTTTTAAGCATCTAGGTGATTTTGATTCTCCGCTTCATGAGTATGCAACCAAGGGTGGCCAGGCCTGTATGTATGAGTATACGTGTGAATAAAAATATAACAAATAGCTCCTCGCGTCAAGGTAAACTGAGGGTCATGGAATTAGGAAGGAGCCTATGAAAGTGATTATTATTACCTAACAGGTGAGAATGAAAATTCAAGTCCTGTCTGAGTAAGTTTGGCTACCGACTCAGTAGCCTCCTATGTCAACATACCTGTCGCCTTAAAATTTTGATGTGGTCCCCCTTTTTGTGACACCCCAGTTAAGCTGCTTTTTCCATTTTCAATAATTTCTGTTCATAATCACAGGGACTCATGTAATCCAAATAGGAATGAAGTCTCTGAGAGTT
>JAADHS010000246.1 GCA_013151745.1 Gammaproteobacteria bacterium
TTTGACGGCATTCCAGTTGGCGGCATTGATAAACCAGACTTTTTCATTGGTAAAGCAACACCTGTCATTAAAAAATGCTTGCAACAATTTGTTGAAAGTATTGCGTGGGCACCTAAAAGCATTTGGCCTTTAAGAAAAAAAGAAATCTTGATGTTGCTATATCATATTGGATATAAAGAAGTTATTTCGATGATGGGAAAACCTAAAATAAGCCATCAGCTACATGATCTCTTTCACGATCAAAATTTTCATGGAATAACGATTGAATATATTTGTAAGCGATTGGCAATGAGTGAATCCACATTGCGTCGAAAACTCAAATCAGAAGGCACAAGTGTACTAGAGGTTAAGGACAGAGCTAGATTAGGCTTGGGGTTACATTTACTGCAAACAACCCGCGATCCTATCGGTCTAATTGCTGAAAAATGCGGCTACCATTCGCCATCACGCTTTACCAAACGATTCAAAGGCCATTTTGGCTTAACGCCTACCGAACTTAGAAAAACCAAAATGACGGATTAAGGCGAGAAGCTGAATGATTTAGGCCTAAACGGATAAAAGAGTAAAGGGTACGATAGATATTCAATCAACAATATACGCACGAGGCTTGTCATGCACAATACACTTAAGTACTTATCACCTTTATTACTCATCGTTTCCTTACCTATCTTCGCTGATTCTTTAACACTATCAAGCGGTGATATTGCTCAAGGTAAGTTTATGGATAAAAAACATGAGTTCAATGGTTTTGGTTGCTCAGGGGAAGATTTATCGCCACACCTAAAATGGTCCGATGCACCCAAGGGTACAAAAAGCTTCGCTATTACAGCTTATGATCCTGATGCCCCAACAGGCAGTGGCTGGTGGCACTGGCAAGTTGTCAATATACCCGCGACTATTAATGAGTTATTGACTAATGCTGGAAGCGTCAAAGAGAATTTAGCACCCAAGGGCAGCCTACAAATCCTGAATGATTATGGTAAAAGAGGCTTTGGTGGCGCTTGCCCACCAGTAGGAAATGGCGTGCATCATTACCGTTTTACAGTACATGCGCTTTCCGTAGAAAAGCTAGAATTACCTGAAGATGCTTCAGGAGCATTGGCAGGTTATATGATAAATGCAAACACGATAGAATCGAGTGTAATTCAATCTTTATACAAACGAGATTAGCCTAACAAGTAGCTCCAGCGATAAAATGGCTTGTTCCTGCCTCCTTAAACTCCGGCAATAAATCATTGATTATTGATAGGTTTATTGGAATATTTAACGAGGCAGGGAGAGAAGGTTAAAAAGAGGGAGGGCGGAAATGATCAGCACATTGAAGCGTTGTTTAGTAGCATGTTTTTGCCTAATTATACCCATTATTTATAGCGCTAGTTCGCTAGCGGGTGAATCCGTAAAACTGGATGATAGAATACTTATTTTTAATGCGTTAAATAAACAAAACTTGCTTCATAAAGATAGACAGCTGGTGCATCTGGTTCATTTGTGCAATCTTGTTATCGATAATGAATATTATCCGGTGATCGATGTTATGGAGCATGTGAAAGGTGCTCAGGTACCACGCGGAGTGGCTCATATTTTTGTGCTTGATTCTACTCTAAAGCTAACAAAAAAAATATATTATGACGGCACCTCCAGCCCACTTTATTGTAAAGATAACAGGTTATTTTTATTCGGCTTTCTGGCGATTGATGGCCTAGTACCAGAAGGTAACGTACTGAGCTTTAGTCATGCTGGTAAAAAGGTCATCGTTAGCGAGATGGAAACAAACGATTTTCCAGCGCAAATATCACCGCAATAGTGTCAACATATATCATTGTATATTGTCAGTAATATCCAGATATAATCGGGTAGCCAGGGAGCTTTAACCCTCGCCCCGCAGCAAGTTGTGCAAAATTCAAAAAATTAAAGACTGCAAGTAAAGACTCGATCCTATTTACACTTATCACAAAAGGTAATTAGATCAAATTATCGTGTTTATATACCGTAAACAAGGAAATAACTAAATTTATGAGTTTTGAAATTGAACCAACGGGGTACGCAAAAACGGCTCTCTCTGATCTTCAAGGTTCATGGGGGAATTTGCGCAGGGCTGTGGTAGAAAATTTTGATTTTCCTGGCTCAGATAAACTTTTATTTCATATTGATGAAGCAATGAGTTGGGAGTCAGTCAGAAATTTGAGGGGCATGAAATCTACTTTCTTACTGATTCAAAATATTACCGCTCAATCAGAAGCACCAGAGGAGGTGATCGAGTGGGTTAATGATGTCAGGGAAAGTTTAGATGAAACTTTTAAGGCCATTGCCGAAGGTGAAGCAAAATAGCCTGTTCTATTTTTTGTTGTTGACCGTAGGTAGTTAAATATCCAGATCCAGGCAGCCCTGTGGTGCAGGCAAACCGGCGATACGTGATCCCTGTCGTGATGGCCCTTTGGGAAACAGGCTGTAAAGATATTCTTTGCTGGCGCGTTCAGGGCCAATATCTTCTGTCATGTATCTCATAAGGATTTTTACCATGGGGCTTACGCCGTAGGTAAAATAGAATTCACGTAAAAAATTCAGCACTTCCCAATGTTCTTCGGTAAGCTCAATGCCTTCCTGCTTTGCCATGTATTCCGCGAGACGTGAATTCCAGCGGTGCAACTCTACGAGGTTACCCGTGTGCGTGACGGCAAAGGTCTCTCCATCAAAATTAAACGAGCCCATAAAGTGTGCGACATTGGGTGCGGCCTTGGCCTGATAAGTTTCTCGTTCCAGTTCCACATCCATCATGGGAATGGGTACGCCCGCAATTTTTGAACCTTGTACCAGTACACCGCCGGGAAACAAATGCTGAAGTGTGGCATCGTCAAACACATCAACCGGGTGACGTTTTTTCAGTTCACGGATTAACAGTTTTTTGATCGGCGGAACATTGAATGCCTGATAATAATCACGCATGACGTCAATCACCTGCCAATGCCCGTCATCCAGAGTAAGGCCGTCGCGTGCAGCCAACACTTGTGCCACAGACTTATTCCATTCACTCAAATTTGCCAGTCGGCCATCTGCAAGCACTTCAAAACTGGAATCTTCAGTTAATAACATGGCTCATTTTCCCTCCAAACTTAGAATATTACCACCTATACGGCTCAGTTTAGTTCGAATCTAATGAAATAGCAGCGGCATTTGTCAATCATTTGTTACGCACATCATCGTCACAGCATAGCCGTGACCTTTGTGTAAAAGCGTGTATCATTCACAATCATGAGATCTGTTATATGCATCAACAGTTTGTTTTTACGACAAAAAATTACGCTGTGGCAATCCGGCTCCCCGTCGCCCGCGACACATATCGCAAGTGTACTGCTCCTGTTATTACTCAGTGCCTGCACCACTGTTCCAGTTGATAATGACCGGCCATCGACCGCAACAAGGTTGGAAATACAACAAAAAATATTCGAACAGACCAAGGTACTGTTTCTCAACCAACAATATACGCAAGCGGCCAATGCCTTGCTGATATTAGCGAAAGAAGGCCATATCGATGCGCAATACACCATTGGCTACATGTACCACTACGGCTACGGCGTGCCGCGTAATGCAAAAGAGTCCATCCGTTGGATTACCATAGCGGCTGCCCGTGGTCACCCGCAGGCAGAAGAGGCACTGGCAAAAATCAACGCCTCTCACGACCAGCATGAGGTGCTGGTAATACCAGCCCGGCCCTGATGCAATAAAACGAAAATTCTCGGACAATCGTTCCAGTCTATTGGGAGGTTATGTTGTCGTGGTTCTGACAAGCGGTGTGTTATAAACGCAAAGGTCGCAAAGACACAGAGTACACAAAGCTTTTAGTGTTTTTCTCTGCGTCCTTTGCGCCTCTGCGTTAAATACCTTGTGGTTCTTAAAACAGACATTTTTAGCGC
>JAADHS010000212.1 GCA_013151745.1 Gammaproteobacteria bacterium
CTCCAGAATATGAACGCTGTATTCGATGGAATGATCCAGATCTTGATGTTCGATGGCCTGAAAATATAAAGCCGATTATTTCTAACAAAGACGCAGAAGGCGATACCTTTTTGTCAGCGGAAGTCTTTCCATGAAAGTGCTGGTTATCGGTTGTACGGGGCAAATTGGCTGGGAATTGGTGCGCTGTTTACAACCATTAGGGGAAGTAGTGGCAGTTAATCATCGTCAAATGGACCTTTCCAGGATTGATAGTATTAAAGCTACTCTAAAGAATTTTTCACCGGATGTTATTATAAATGCAGCAGCTTATACGGCAGTTGATAATGCTGAAACTAATGAAGTAAGCGCAAATGCTATCAATGGGTATGCTCCGGGGATACTCGCAGCAGAAGCGAAACAGATTGGAGCATTGTTGATTCATTATTCGACGGATTATGTTTTTGATGGTAAAAAAATGAGTCCTTATATGGAAAATGATACTTTTGGTCCAATTAATGTTTACGGCAGAAGTAAGCTGATGGGTGAGAATGCTATTCAGTCTGTAGATATGGATTATATTATTTTGCGAATATCCTGGATTTATTCTGCCCGAAGGGATAATTTTTTGCGCACGGTCTTACGGCTCTCACAAGAACGGGATGAGCTACGTATTGTTGATGATCAGGTTGGCGCGCCGACCTGGGCTCGTTTTGTTGCAGAATCTACCGTGCATGTTATCAAACAATCTCAAGCTGAAAGGTTTAACGATTTATTCGAATCGAATACTTACCATTTGGCTGCGGCAGGAGAAACATCCTGGTATGGTTTTGCCAGTGCCCTTGTTGAGCAGGCCCGAAAAATGTCAAGCACTTCAATAAAAGTAAAAAATATTACACCAATTACTTCTGACGAGTATCCAATGTCAGCTAAGCGCCCGAAAAATTCGTGTTTGGTAACAAAAAAGCTGGAAAATTATTTCGATCTTAGAATGCCACCTTGGGATAATATTTTGACACTTTGTGTCGACGAAATGTTTTCCGACAGAAAAGGGTTGTAAGAGAAAGATGTTTTGTATCAATTCAACGATATGAATAAAAAAAGTGTAATATTTTTTCGGAGTTTTGTGTTTCCTCGAGTCTAGCATGAGAAATTTGATAACGCATACTGGTACCTATAAGTCAGAGGGTTTCTGGTTGACTTTTTTACAATGAAGCTGATTCGTACATCACAAGACGTTGACACTGCTCAAATTCAACAAAGCCGGCTTCAGAAACTTGAGTAACAGAATTGGCAAAATAGTTATAGACGACCACGCCCTTGAGCGCATATATCCATTTCCTTACAGGTTGGGCTTTTCTATGTAGGGATCAGGGTACGTTATAGGTGGGGCGATCCCTGAGCACTTTGTTTGTATTATTGTGCAAAAAAGGGGGGCGACCATCATATTGATGATTTATTTTAGACGCCAATTTAGCAAGATTAATCTTGGTCTTCATGCGCAACTTCCATTCTAAGTGGTCCAGATAGGGTTGGAAGAATAATTTCTACCCACTAATCGTCAAGATGATACTTGCCCCTCCTTCTCCCTGACCCTCTCCCGGGCTTTCGATTTATTGCAGGAAAACCCCCGGCTCAGGAACGTGGGAGCGTGGAATTACCGCCGACCTTGGGTCTGTAATGACAGCATTAATGAGCGCATCGAATGTGCAAGCAGCCGGACTCCAGTCGTGTAAATGGAAAGACTTTGCCACCGGCTTGTTTGGGAACAAGTTTCATTTTTTTGTGTAAACTGAATTGTTGCATTACACCCGTACCCGAAATAATATCGCCTTCGAACATGATGGTATCTCCGGCATGCAGAACAACAACATCATCTTTTTGTAAGTTGGCGATAGTCGTTTCTATTTCAGCGCCATCACGTAAAACCCAAACTTTGGTGAATTTTGGATTCAGGGCATCGGAAGGTCCGATGTTATTGCTGATATTCCCTGCCTGTAATAATAGTTTTCGTGAGCCAAAAGATAACAGGAAGAGTAGTGAGGCTATTACGGGGCGGCCTGCGATTAATGACCCTGTAACGCCAAGCACTTCAAATATCGTCATTGGTGATTTCTGGTTGGCGCTGTCAGAATGACGGATAGTCTTGACCAGATGATAAGTGTTGTAACCAATCAAGGGAAAGCTGATCCATAGTGCCGGGGCAAAAAACCATGATCCAGAAGCCGCAAAAGCCAGTGAATACCAAGAGACGCGTTGGTAATGGTGTAGCTCTTCAACGTCATCAAATTCTGTGCTGTTCGTTTGAGAGGGCAGCACTTCAGGTCTGATTTTTTCATCAGACTCTGGTGCTGGCAGACCTGGGCCCGGATGACGCTGGTGGTGCTTTTGTTGTTTTTTGTATCCCCGCCATGCCGCACCTATTACTCCGCTGGCAATTAATGGGAATAACAGAACGGCTGGAATCATGATTGACCTCGTTTATGCAGATTTTGGTTGTTGCCGAGATCAGGGTCTGAGCATATCTATAGTTTCTGCTTCGGCAACAACAGAAATATATTTTTCTGTGATTTTTTCAACAGCGACCTTTTCCTCAGATTTCACAGGGCATGCTGTAGAAGAGCGGGCACGATTTTTGAGTTTGGTGCCTGTGTCACAGAACCATTTTTTACAGGCTTCATCTTTGTAAATATAAGTCGAAACTGCGACGACGACAGCGCCGACAACAAAATTAACCGGAATAATCATCGCTATTTTCCTTTTTAATAGCGTGTCATGGTAAAGCATATAATTTGTAATTAATACGGTTTAAATGTACCCAAATCCCTACATAGACACTCGCCAGTGATCATCGCCATTATTTCAGGGTCACATTTTCAGCGGCAAGCAAATACTTCCTCCGACGTAATGAGGGAATCGAACAATATTCACACAGATGCTCAAATAATGCACAACACTTGCACAGCAAAGCGTCCGTTCCCATTTGTTCAAGCAGTTCTCTTCTGTCGGCGTTGGGTGTTAACGGCTATTTTTTCTTTACATCAGGGTGGAGTAAACCTCCCCAGAGAAATAAGCACCTGCTCCAGTATAGCTTGGTTTTTTGCCTGTAGTTTCACAAAAAGCTGCCGTCCGGTCTTAACGACTTTTACTGCCATGGCGTATAAACGCCAACGCAGTGTCATCACACGGTGATGTGCCAGATTTTCCGGTAACCGTTGGCGCATAGGCGCAAATAAATTGAATGAAAGCGCCGATAACAAAAAATATAATGCGTTCGCGTTAAAGTCTGAGCAAGGCAATGTGTCACCGCCAAAATCAAGTGTTAACTCCTTGAGTGGCAGAGTGGCAGGGCAATTGGGCTTAAATATAGATAATTTTGCTCATCTAATGATCAAACACAGATAAAAATATGAGTTTTGTATTGACTGTATAAATAATCACCATCATTAAACCGAAAATTTAATAAATTATGTGTCAAATGAAATTTAATCCTGAAATATAAGAAAATGGTATGTATTTAATTTAAGCCCGATTGCCCTGCCTTGAGTGGTGGTCTGTTTGGTTGCAAACCATCATACAGCCAAGGCTTTTTACAGGTTGGGCTTTTCTATGTAGGGATCAGGGAAAACTTGAAAAAGAAATCTATAGCGTCGACTTTCCGATCAGCACCAGCCTGGGTGTTTTGGGTATGGCCGCCTGGGGCTCCGTCAACAAAGTGTTGGAGATAGAACCCGGCAATACCATTGTCATTAGTGGAGCATCCGGCTCTGTCGGCACACTGGTCGGGCAGTTGGCAAAACTGAAAGGGGTGGGCAATGTCGTTGGAATATGTGGTAGCTATGAAAAAATAGAGCATCTGAAACGCCTGGGTTTCGATAACGGTATTAATTATAAAAAGGCCAATGACTTTGATAAAATGTCGGCAGCCCT
>JAADHS010000088.1 GCA_013151745.1 Gammaproteobacteria bacterium
GCTCTCTTATAACCTAAGGGGTGCCTTGTAGCATCAGAGGCACTCTTTGTAACGTCAGGGTCGCCTTGTAATATTTGGATCGCTCCCCGTAACATCTAGGGCTCTGCCCGTAACAAAAGACCAAAATTATGTTTGAACGCTGTATATATTTCAATACCAATGCTCTGGCACGCAAGCTCAATGCTAAATGGGAAAAAGCATTTGCTAAATTTGATCTATCCCCATCCCACGGTTACCTGCTCAGATTGGTATTGGAGCAACCCGGCCTGTCGCAGCAGACAATAGCAACAGAACTGCGGCTGGAAAAGTCCACGGTGACCCGGTTTCTTTCACAGCTTGAATTAAAAGGGCTTATCAAGCGGAAAATTGCACGTGACAACAATCGAGAAAACGCCATAACACCGACTAAAGAGGCATTAAATATACAAGCCGACCTAGAAGCCCTTGGAGATGAGCTATATGCCTCAATGTGCAAGACAATAGGCGAAAAAAACGTCAAAGCATTTGTCGCATCCATTCGCGAGACTGCCGATAAAATCTAAAGATTTATGCTTATTGTTGTATGCACAACCAAACTAAGGGAGTGATTTATGCAAACACAGAACAAAACCGGAGGCGCTCTTGTCGACATCCTTATCAATAAATCAGGTCAACAAATCAGGCACGCTTCTCATCTGAAAAAGGTCTAAAATCCATGCCATATGTAAATATCAAACTCACACCTCAGGGACTAACTCTGGCTAAAAAGAACAAACTTATCAGAGGGGTAACAGAGCTTCTTCGCGATGAATTGGGCAAAAACCCTCAAACGACAATTGTTATAATTGAGGAGGTTCAAACCGGTAATTGGGGCATCGATGGCAAGAGCGTAACCCAGCGTCAGGCGCAATAATGGGAGCATCTCTTATGCCACCTTATGCTGTTCTTGCCCTCATCGCCGGGATTGGTATTCCTGTTATGGCGGCGATGAATTCAAATCTGGGCGAGCGATTGTCCAGCCCGGCTGCCGCAAGTTTAATTCTTTTTTGCGTTGGGGCTGCATCAAGTTTGATCGTGCTTTTTATTTTTAATCCACCTGCAAAAAATCTGTTTTCTGCTGCCCCGCCTATCTACTATTTCGGTGGCGTACTGGTTGCTTTTTACATCCTGTCAATCACCTGGATTGCACCGCGATTTGGTGTTGGCAATGCGATTTTCTTTGTCCTGCTGGGACAAATAATATCGGCCACTGCAATTGATCATTTCGGGTTGTTTGGCATGCCAGCAGTTGCGGTGGAAACACGGCGTATTTTCGGGATCGTCTTGATGGCGGCTGGCGTATTTATGGCGCGGATATAATTCAGACAACCGGACGGCAAATGAATTTTTTACAGAGGAAAATAAAATGCGAAAACTAGTATTCGAACTAAAAATCACTGACGAAAATATTTACAAGACCTATCGAAAAACAATAAAACCACTAATGGATAAACTCGGTATTGTTGTGATGAAGGAGTACCGAATTTCAAAAACTGTCCACAGTGACGCAGTTGATGATCAAGTGAATATGCTGGCTATGTTTGGCTTTCCAAGTGAGCGCATTATGGAGCAGTTCTTCTCCAGTGATACTTATCAGGATGCAAAAAAGCTGTTTGATCAATCCACTACAAATTTTGAGAAGCTGGTTGGGTAATAGTCAAAAAGTTTAGCGCTGAAAAAGAAAAAACCTTACCTGTTTGATCAATTACAGTGATCGGTATGCCGACCCTAATTCCTTGGCCCAAGGCAGCTTATGCAGGCTTAAGGCTGGCCATTAAATGATGGAATTTTTCACCCTGCACGGCCACATGTTCACGCAGCGTAATTGCCGCTTCTTCCGGGTTGGCATCAACCAGAGCCTTAACAATTGCCTTATGTTCGGCCATAGATTGCTTCATGCGTCCACGAAGATGCAGTTGAATGCGACGAAACGGTTTTAGGCGTTTGTGCAGCCTCAAGGCCTCTTGCTCTAAAAACTGATTACCCGATTGCTGGTAAATCAAATGATGAAACCGCTCGTTTTCCCGATAATATGCATCTGCATCGCCATTCTCGACCGCCTTTTGACATTCGTCATTTGCTTCTTGAAGTGTTTTAAGTGCAGCGTCAGAAATGCGTTTTGCTGCAAGCCTGCCGCAAACCGCCTCGATTTCAGCCATAACTTCAAACATTTCCAACAATTCCACCGGCCCGGGCTGGCGCACGAACACACCGCGACGGGGCAACTGTTTAACAAGACCCGATAGCGAGAGTTTTTGGAATGCCTCACGAACAGGGGTGCGCGAAACACCAAACCGGCTGGCCAGTTTGTTTTCGTCCAACCGGTCCCCATCAACAAATTCACCAGAAAAAATAAGCTGCTCCAGCTCATCGGCAATCGCATCTGCGCGTCTAATATCCATATCCCTTGCTACCCCGTCCTGCACTTAAGTGCAATATGGCAGTTATTGTACACAATTTAAGTGCAATATAGCAGTTCTTGTATACAATAAGGTTGACATAGAATGCAAATTGTTAATTATAGTCGGCGTCGCCGCCATATTTGGTAGGGGAATAAAAATTTTAGGAGGAAATTATGAAGAACAAATTCTGGTCCACGGCTGCCGCTGTGGCACTTATGGCTGCTGCATCTGGCGCCTCTGCTCAGGAAGTGCTTCGCTTGTCACATCAATGGTCAACCGCCGATATTCGTAATCAGGTTGCTCAAATCATTGCCGACGAAGTCGCTGCGGCCGATGTTGATCTTGAGGTAAAAATCTTTGGTTCAAAATCGCTTTTTGCTCCACGTGAGCAATATACACCATTAAGTCGCGGTCAGTTGGATATGACCGTTTTGCCGCTATCTTATGCGGGCGGCCAAAGACCTGCCTATAACCTGACTTTAATGCCGGGATTGGTGAAAAATCTCGACCATGCTGATCGTTTGAGTAATTCTCCATTCATGGAAGCGATTGAAGAAATCATGGCCGAAGATGACGTTATGGTATTGGTTCATGGCTATCTGGCAGGCGGTTTTGCCGGTAAAGATCGCTGCATCACCAAACCTGAAGATGTTGTTGGATTGCAGACCAGAGCTGCGGGCAAATCGTTTGAGCAAATGCTGGCCGGAGCTGGCGCATCAATAACTTCGATGGCATCCTCGGAAATTTATAACGCGATGCAAACAGGAGTTCTGGATGCGGCTAACACCTCATCGTCATCGTTTGTTTCCTTTCGGATTTATGAGCAGGTATCCTGTTACACACCCGCCGGAGACGTGGCGCTGTGGTTCATGTATCAGCCAGTATTGATGAACAAATCCCGTTTTGATGGATTGAGTTCCGAACAACAGGCAGCCCTTTTGGCAGCAGCCGAAATAGCCGAGGCTTATTATCTGGAAGAAGCCAAAAATCAGGATGCGGCCTCTGTTGAGGTCTTCCGTGAAGCCGGTGTTGAAATCGCTGAGATGACACCTGAGGATTTTGATGCGTGGCGAGCTATTGCGCAAACGACTTCATATGCGAAGTTTGTAGAAGACACCCCGAACGGTCAGGCCTTGCTTGATATGGCGCTTGCGGTCGAATAGTTTCAATCGGGGCAGCGGTTAACGTTGCCCCCAATATTTAAAATTTTAGTAGAATGGACTAATGATGGCGGGGCAAAGCTCTGCTGCTCGATCACGCACGGGTGGCAATTGGTTTCTTAAATTTGTAGCGGCATTATCAACGCTGGCCGGATGGTCTGCTGCCGCCATGATAATTACGGCAGTAGCTGTCACCTGCCAGATGATTTTCGTACGCTTTGTTCTCAATCAATCCACCATTTGGCAGACCGAGATGGTCATCTATCTGGTGATCTCGGCGACCCTTGTGGGGCTGCCCTATGTTCAGC
>JAADHS010000211.1 GCA_013151745.1 Gammaproteobacteria bacterium
TACTTGGTTTATTGAGTCCATTTCCATGTAAGTGACAAATTCATATACATCCGCTATCTTTTTTCCGGAGGCGGTTAGGAGAGAGTGAAACCTGCCATACAAGTGATTCATCTTTATATGATCTCGTAGATAAGGAATCAAAATACACTCCCGGTTGGTCAAAAGATATTTCCGATTGGAAAATTTTGGGTGTATTTTTTTATCAAATAATACTTTTCCTAATGGTTCATTGGAATGAATCAGTGTTTCTCTTACATCCAACGGTAGATTTTCCAGATAAATTTCAATGAATGCAGAAATGTATGCTGTTCCTTTGTCATCATGCAGCACAACACATCGGTTGAGAATGTTATTAGAGGAAACCTCCTGAAACATTTTGGTGATGGAAAGCGTGCATTTTTTTAATCTTGAAATCCTTAGCGTCATATAGTCATCGTGATCAAGAATGGTGCTATATACTTCGGGAAGTTGAGATTGAGTAATGTATTTGGCAAAACTGAGGTCTATACATTGGGTAATCATTTTTTATCCTCTCTAACGTTCGAGTTGATATCCCTTCGAACTTTTACAGATTCCATTTCCACCATTTTGGTATTTAAAAACCTTAATGTTCTGTTGAAGAGGAGTGTCAAAATAATCTGGACATGCAAGGGGGGCATCACCCGCTCAAAAAAATGTTCGGACGCAGGAATATGCCAATATTCCAAATTCGAACAATGATGCTGAGCGGGGTGAGTAGATAGCCGGATATTCATGTTATTTATATTGATACACTTATTAAATGGGTGTCTGCGATATGCTCGTTATAGAGATGTGACTATTTGTGAAGGACAGATGGCAACGATGTTCCCTGAAATCCCTTCTTTTTGTAGTTGTTGTGCGGCCGCAATGGCAGCACCAGAAGATGGGCCGACAGGTTCTCCAATTATTTCCAGCGCTGAAGCTGCCGTATCCCATGATTTTTGTGATGGGATGGAAATGATGCCATCAACATCCTTGGGGTCAAATAATTTTGTTTTAACGGGAGGAGCTAGACCAGGAATATTGTGTGGCCCCCATGCACCACCTTGTAAAACGGGGGCTTCCGCAGGTTCTACTGCGTAGATTTTTATTCCGGTTTTACGAAGTGAGCTGGATATTCCCATAACAGAGGCTGCCGTTCCGGCGGGAACAACGACTGCTGAAATATTGGAGTCTTGTTTTAGGAGTTCGTTTCCTATTTCTTGGTAATGCGGTATAAACGCTGGATCACTTAATTGCTCAATTACTTTGCAGGTGTGATCATTTTGAAACTCTTTTATTACGGTTACTACCTGACTTGGCTCGGTAGCAATGACTTCTGCGCCAAGCCAATTTATATATCTCAGTAGGTTTTCTGATGTTCCATTAGGGACAACCACGGTTGAGTTACAACCGATTTGTCGGGCTGCCCATGCGACACTGGCTCCCGCACTACCTGCGGTAAGAATGGCGAGGTGGGTTTTTGAGGTGATGATTTTATCGCGAAACAAAGAAAATATCTGGTTTGGTATGCTTCGATGTTTTATAGA
This sequence comes from Gammaproteobacteria bacterium, assembly GCA_013151745.1. Lineage (GTDB taxonomy): Bacteria > Pseudomonadota > Gammaproteobacteria > JAADHS01 > JAADHS01 > JAADHS01. Next base: position 1,551 of record JAADHS010000211.1, read on the forward strand.
TAGCGAAGGGTTGTTGTACTCAATTTTTAAATAGAGGCCCAGCATCAATGACTGGGCTGAAATTAATGGTGTCATGATTTAACCCAAGCCAATGTAGATGTCGATATTGCTTATTTCAATCAAGCGTGGAAGCTTGACACCATTACTTTCAGCCATTTTGTCCTTTTGCAGCTTTTTAATGGTGGCTGCTTCGATTTGACGGATTTTTGGATACACTGCTAAGCGTTGTTCGAGTGATTTTTGGATCGACTCAATGGTTTTTTCCGCGTCTTCCGTTGGGGATACCCACAATTCAATTTGTTCTGCATCATTGTTGTCCAAGTATTTGACAATCAGAGAGGCGTTAATATTATCCATCGTGTCTACAACATTGAAGATCAGGTCCGGGAAAACCGTTTGTCCGAGCACTTTTAATTGATGGTCAACTCTTCCGATGATTCCGCCGATACGGGGTGTTCGTCGGCCGCATTCGCAGGGCTCATAATCGATCCATGCTGATATATCACCTGTACCGTAGCGTATGGCAATGAAGCCACGCGGCACTGTGAGTGAGGTAACGACTATTTCACCCGGCTCTCCTTCTTTAACGGGTAAACCGGTAGCTGGGTCGATCAGTTCAACAAAAACGGCATCATCATTGATATGGAACCCGTTATGCTGGCGACATTCATGTCCAACTGAGCCGAGTTCACTGCACCCATACTCGTTTAATGCATCTTTTAGTCCCCATAACTGCATTACTTTTTTTGCGACAGGCGTTGCTTCATTGTTTCCGTCAAAAGCGACACCCGCACCAAAATAAGCGTAGTCTGGTAATGATTCAGGGGGAGGGAAATCATCACCTAATTCTTCGGCGATATTTAACATGATATTCGGGTTTCCAGCGACGAACTTTGGTTGATGGTATTTAATGACCTCCAATATTCGTTTTGTCCGCTGTGGTGAGCATCGAAATGTACCAATCCCTGTTTTTTTTGCGGCTTGCCATACCAGAGGCCCAAGCGTAAACATATCGTTATTACTGAGTAATTGTAAAAGTCTGTCGCCGGGTACGGCACCCAACTCACCAAATACTCTGCTCACACAGTCAACCCATATTTGTTCCTGAAGCCGATGGACGGGGAGATCGACAGGGCGTCCGGTGGTGCCTGATGAGCTGACGGCATCAGTGAAATCACCGTACTCTATCAAAGCGTCCCAATTTTCCGAGATATCGTTTTTGCGGATGATGGGGATGGTGTGGTACTGCTGGCTAGCCAGTAAGGATAAAGCTTCATTCAGGCTCATGAGCCAATGTTGCTGGTAATATTTTCGCTGCCAAGCTTGTTTCAATACAGTATTCAGTCTTGATATTGGGTACATAACATAAATTCCTTTTCGTCGTTGTTAAAGCACTTAAAGCTTCCGAAGCAAGTCGTTATTGTGACTTTCAAATGCCCAATCAAACGGCTTCGGAATAGCCCGAAGGAAATTGTTGAGATGAGTATCAGGAAAATTACTATTTCCGGTGTCAAATCTCATGGATATTGAGGGGTGGAGGGTCAGATCAGCTTGAGAGCTGCAATGGTTGTGTTTTAATTTGAGAGCGTTGTTCTGGCTGGCGTAACCGAAGAAACGCACAAGCCAAAACTTGATATTTTCACTGAGGTAATCGCGAATCTTGGCGAAAAAATAGGCGATATTCGTATTTGAGGGGTATGTAATGCAACATGCAATATTGATATCCATATGCTGTTGAGCTCCATTAACTGACATCCGTGTGACTTCCATTAACTAGCATCCTTGCTATTTCCATTAACTGATATCTATGTACTCATCCAGAGGCTGATATCTATCAGTTTATTTGTTGACTAGTATCCGTATATTCGTGTAGTTATCTACCATCGGGGTATGTTTTTCCCGGCCCTCTGGTTATCCACGTTACGTTACATCAACACATAATTCTTGTGTCCATAAAAATTTCAGTCGTTGGCGAATTACCATTTATGTGGATAAGTGCGCCAGAAAATTCTTTTGAATATTTGAATAATATCGTGTTTGATATGTCATCCTTGTTGTTGGGGGATACTACATTAAAGCACGTATATTTTGCAAGAGGCGTACGCCTGTGTTATGGCTTATTGGTCTCTATATAAGGTTATGACGCGGCTATAGATGACAGTATAGTTACAGTAAGAGCATTATTTTTTATTATAAAGCAGGTCGGTAAGTGTAGGCATGTGCGAAAGATGTTTTTGACCGCATAATAGCGAAGGCCGGTCAAGTCCGGTTGAGTATAAAATGTGCAAATTTCAAGCAGCAGCATAGGAATGTAAAAATATGTTATATCCATTTT
>JAADHS010000105.1 GCA_013151745.1 Gammaproteobacteria bacterium
GCGATTGAGATTCAGCCCGTATTTCTCACAGACTCCCTGTGTTAGGATAGTTGTCGCCTAAAGTTTTAATTTACGTCCTTCTATGCGGTAGATGAACTTCTTCTACGGTGCCCGCATTGGGGTCATTGAAGGTCTCCATATTCAGTGTTCCTTCTGAGCGGGCAATAATAGTGGTGATGGCGGCATCGCCGGTGACATTGACCGCTGTGCGCATCATATCGAGCAACCGATCCACACCGATAATCAAAGCAATGCCTTCTACCGGCAAGCCAACTTGGTTAAAGACCATGGCCAGCATGATCAATCCGACCCCCGGTACCCCGGCTGTACCGATAGAGGCTAAAACAGCCATACCGATGACCGTAAGATAGCCCATTATGCCCAGCTCGATACCATACACATTAGCAATGAACACCGTAGCGACACCTTGCATGATCGCCGTGCCGTCCATATTAATTGTGGCACCAAAAGGCACGACAAAAGAAGCTGTAGAATTATCGACCCCAACGCGCTTTTCAACCGATGTTAAGGTCACGGGGATCGTGGCATTGGAACTGGCGGTACTAAAAGCAAAAATTTGTGCCGCTCGCATTTTTTTTATAAAAATGAGTGGACTGACTTTTCCTAGCAACTTAACCAGCAACATCAAGGTTCCTGTCAGGTGTAATAACAAGGCAATGGCGACTACCGAAAAATAACTGATCATCGGTAAAATCAAACCGATACCTTGTAGTGAAAAAGTTTTTGCCATCAGTGCAAAAACCCCCAATGGTGCAACATGCATGACTACGGTGACCACTTGCATCATCACTAGGTTTAATTTTTCAGCCCCCTCGGCAATGGCTCGCCCCGGTTCGCCGATCATCAAAATACAAATTGCAAACAAAATCGTGAAGAAAATAATCTGCAACATTTCACCTTCAGCAAAAGCGGCCACCGGGTTGCTCGGAATCAAATTAATAATGACATCGGTGAGCGGCGGTGCAGGTGGCGGAGTAAATGATTGCTGTGTTGCTGTTGTTAGGTCAAAGCCTTGACCTGGGCCAACAATAACGGCCAGGGTAATGGCGACCGTAATAGCCAATGCCGTGGTTAACATAAACAAACCAAAAGCTTTGATTCCGACCCGGCCCAGTTTACTGACATCACCTAAACCATAGACACCACAAATCAGAGAAAATGTAACCAGGGGAACCACCAGCATTTTCAGGGCGCTAATAAACATCGCACCAATGACATGAAACAAGCCATTGACGATATAGTCTTGAATAAAGGCAACGTCACTGGCAAAAGCATTGATGAGACTTCCCACGACCACGCCTACACCCATCCAAATCAGAATCAGGGTTGTGACGCTTTTTTTATTTGACATGCCTGTCTCCGTTTTTAGTAATAAAATCGATCAGCTGTGTTTTAGCCTCGCTTAAGGAGGCATGTAAAATACCGTGACATTGCGCGTCCACCCAAACCAGTTCTGTTTCCGCGTTGACTAATTTTTTCTGTAACAGTTCGGCGCTTTTGGGGTCTACGACGGGATCCTGGGTGCCTTGGATGAGGCGGACGGGTGCAGTTACATTTGATAAATGTGCGGCATAATCATCAATAAAACATTTTAATTCATATAAGGCATGAAACGGTATATTACGATAATTGATATCCGGGTTTTCGGGGTCATTATGGCGAAATGGCATCACTCCTTCAAATGCGGGTATCCAGCGTGTTATCCGATTGGCACCATGAACCAGGGGAACTAAAATAAAACTTTTATCCATAAATTTAAGCGGTGGGGCAACCGAGACGACCCCAGCTAATTTTTCCGGTTGTTCCGATGCCAGGGCGAGTGCCAATGCCCCCCCTGTTGAAAAACCGACGATAATAATACGATCAACCCATTCACTCAAAATACGGTAATTGTGTCGTACCGACTGCGACCAGTCTGTCCATTTTCTGCTGCGTAAATCCCACGGGGACGTGCCGTGCCCTTTTAAGCGAACCCCTATACAAGTATAACCTAGGCTATAAAGCTCGTCAGCAATCGGCCTGAGTTCTGCTGGGGAAGATAAAAAACCATGTAGCAACAAAATACCCACACGATTTTTTCGCGATGGTATTAATGAAGAAGGTCTTAATAAATAGGGGGCTGCTGACTGAGTGGCCGTTTCCTGATTATTGATATCGAGGTATCTAGGTTTATCAAATAATTTTTTATCCCACTGATAGGATGTGAGCTCATCGTCAAAACGAATTTTTGCCAATTCATCCAATTTGATTTTTGGAGCTTGTTTCATGGCGTGTTCTATGGCTATGGTGACTTCACTGACCGGGTGAGCTTCATTGGCATAAACACTGATTATATTTTCCAGGCGTATTTCATGAAAATCATACTCATTTCTTAACTTATCTAGAAATTGATAGCGGTGATCTGTTGTTTTAATCAGGTCTTTTTGTTCAGCAGCTTCAATAAATTTCAAGACTCCAGGCGCTTTACCTTCGAGTAAATGACTATACGCATCGGGGTTAAGAAGGCTACGATGTAAATACACTTGAGGCGCAGCTTGTACTTTTTTTACTGCCAAGTAAAGTATTTTGTGGAATAATGCTTTGTCAATTTCGTTCTGCTTGTTTTGTATCAATAAATAGATGAGTCTTGATGCTAGGTGGCTCAGATTAATGGTTACGCAGGCATACACTTTGTGCATATATTCATTTCTGACTTTTAACACTTTTTTTCTGAGAGATCGTCCCAATATTTTTTCAAGCATATTGTCATTTTTTTGGCCTATACCAAAAAATGTCGCCATACTGTCGGCTTCACGCACCGCCATATTCGTCAGTTTTCGATCCCATCGGTTCCAGTGCTCGGACATTACGACCGGTTCACCTAAACGGATATCCATGTCTGTATTTTTCAGTAGCAAATTTCCTTCAATTAACAGTTCCTCAGTATGATGCCGGCCTAAGTTGCTAGAAAATAAATCGACCCCTTTACGCAGCATGTTATCGCCAACTCGAAGTGGGAAAAAAGTAATATTAGAAGGAATAATCAAAGTAGGCTTATGAGCTTGCTCCAATAAGGCATCTGTATTTTTAACATTCAGGCGTTCTGCCCATGCGTCAAGCAATACCTGATCATTTTTTTGTTTTGCAATACGAATGCCTGATTTGAATCCTTCGAGCATCAGCGCTAGTACCGCCGCGCCCGTATGGTGCTTGCGTCGTTCTCTGGCTGTTGGAGAATAAACGCTATAATGTCCACGTTGATCTAATACCCGACGGTCCTTGACCATGCCACCCTCAGGAAAAATGATCACTTTTTTACCTCTTAATATTTCTTCGGCAAGAAAGGGGAGCAAATGAGTATAGTTGTTGGGTACCGCCCCCACACTACATAAATAATCAGATAAGGTTTCTTCTTTTTTAAAAAACTCGGAAGCTGCAACTGAGCGACATAAAGCACCGACTTCTTGATACATTAAATATTGAGGAATAAAGGTTTCAAAGCGTGCAAAATGATTAAATACGAATATCGAACCTGTTTGAAGTTGATTCTCACTATGGTGCATTCTTATGTTAACGCCGAGAACTTTTTTCAGAGTTGAGAAAACACGTATGGACCATTCATATCGAGACAAGCTGATATTGAACGTTTCTTTTTCATAGTTAGGTTTCAAACGATTCTCCGGCAACTCAGCCTAAATAGTATTCCATTGTTTTCATGTATGATTATTACGCAGATTAAAAACCGCCATCATATCGCTTTACTGTAGAGAACGCGAACGTCAAAGAGACAATCGCTGACGGCCATGGAGAGCGAAGCGAGGGCCGTTAGTCCGCGATAGGTCACGCCGTCTGCCCTTTCGAAGTTAGGAGCGCTAGCGAGTGATGTAGAGCCATTGAGGACGGCATGATGGAGTGTAACGAGCGAAGAATGAGGGAGGTTATACGGAGTCGTGCCGGACGCAGGGCGGTCGGGGCAAAAGGAATCAGCTGTCGCGTAAGCGAGGTGATTTTTGGCAGGGCGCCAAAAATCTATACCGAGGTAGCAACACTATCGGGGGTTGATATTAAACTTAGAAAAATCAGTTGATCTATGGTGTATAGCATTTATGTCCGGTTTTTTGCGAAAAAAAGTTTGATATCGTTAAGTTGACGGCGATTTTTTTTCTACGTTATCTAACGTACCCAATCTGAGTTTTCCAGGTTAAATATTTTTACAGGGAATATTTATTTCCTTGTCCACGGAGATATTCGCAATGTCACCATAGATATAGAACAACTATTTTTTCGTTTTGTGCCAGGTTGAGTTCATATGATGGAACGAATATGAACTCAACCTGGCACCCCGTCAGGAAAGTGAATACGAGTTTATTCTTAACTGAATTATTACAAGGTGTTTGCAACACATTTATGGAATAAAGCGGGGTACAATTACGCTTCTTTCAATCTTTACGGATATGAGTAAATGTCTATGCTAATAAGCGCACAGGCTGATGGCATAGTTATTGCTTTATTACCTTTATATTAAAATGCGTCTAAGTCTACGGAACCAATAGGAGAGTAAAATGATAGCGGAAGCCAGACGTTTTGAGCGAACTCCCATTTCTCAGTATCACAAAGAAGGATCATTTCATGTCATCTCTTATAATAAAAAATTTCACTATCTTAGAGCCAACAATATCTCTCAGGGCGGCATATGTATAGAAATTCCTTCTGCACTCTATGCTGGAGAATCTGTGCAATTTCGTTATATTTCAACGACCAAAAAACTGGAATTAGAGGGAATGGTTGCCTGGTGTAAAAAAGAGCAAGCATCGGATTATCCAAAGTATCGTGCGGGCTTGCAATTTAAAATTGATGGCCAGGAAGCAAGCGCTAAGACTTTATGTCAGTTGTTTACTTAAATTTTAATCGCCACGAGTGAGCGTGGATGGCCGAGATAAATTAAAGAGCCGAGAAGTAGCAAAGTCAAGGGTTCCCCCCCCTTAACTTCACGTTTTACCTTTTTTCACCTCGACACATCCTGTAACTAAGCCTATACGTTGCATAAAAAATCAGGCTCAGGTGCTTATATTAGGGCGTGATCCTGGTGACCATCGCTAGGTGAATTTCAGAAAACAGGCGTATCGTGCCTTGAGGGTTTATATACCCCAATATTGACGAACGCCCGTCGTGGAAGTTAATCTATGCTCATTTTTTAATGAGCGCCTTCGCGCTGAAGAATGGCCATATCGTAAGAGAGGCGTTGCTGTTCTGTGAGTGCTGCGCGCATTTCGGCAAGATGCTCATAGCGAAGCTTCATAATCTTGGCTTTAAGTGTCATGAGTTCATCGATTTTAGAATGGATTGAACTCTGTTTGGCATTGTTTTGTGCGGTTATGACGTTGAGTTCTTTTTGCAATAATTCTGCTTGTGCTTTCAGGACTGCAAGCTGGCTATCCAGTTTCAAGTGCATCTTGTCAACGGCAACACGCTGCTCATCGCTCAGGGTCTTGGCCCAGCTGGGTGAAAAGTTGTGTCCCTTCTTTTTTGTATGTCCCTTATGGTGTTTATTACCGCCATGATGACCCTTTTTCATTTCGGAATGATGATCTTTGGCCATTCCTTTTTTATGGGCGTCCATGCCATGAGGTTTTTCATCAGCGACTAGGACAGGACTGGTCAACGTGAGAACTGAAATAAGTAGAAAGGAACCGGTTCGTTTTTTTTTCATGTGCTTTCTCCAAAGTAGGTGAGGTACATCGTTAATCCTAGATTCCGCAGTTGACCGCTCCCATTGAGGCGTAATCAACTGTTATGTAAGCCGTAATAACAGTAGGTTCGTTATTTCACCGTTCCGCTACGAGCTAAATGGCCCCTTTGTGGCGGCACATCTCTGAGTTGTAACTTCTTGGAATAGCCGGCTATTCCGGCAAGGAGTAGGCCGTGGCTGTAAAGCCGCTAAAGCGGCAACAGCCACGCTCTCGTTACGCCTTGACCTGCACCACCACAAACGCACACTTTAGCTCGTCCAACTGCGGATTCTAGGTTTAAGGTAAGATAGCCTATATTTAAGGGGATTTAAACCGCAATGGAAATGTTTAATTTAGCAGGGCGTGACTATGTGGCACTATGTGATCTATTGAAGCTGACAGGCCAATGTCACAGTGGCGGTATGGCAAAATGGGTTATCTCTGACGGACAGGTGAGTGTCGATGGTGAGATAGAGCTGCGTAAACGCTGTAAAATTCGCCAGGGACAGAGTGTGAAATTTAACGAGCAGTCGATTGTGGTGATCCAAAAATGATGAAAGGATGTACGTATGCTCTTCCGTATCACGGGTTTTTTGTTCCTTTTTTTATTGACCCTGTCTTGGGCGCAGGCCTCCCAAAATATTGCGATTCCAGATGAATTAAGAGCTTGGGTGCCGTGGGTCTTAGAGGGCAAGGAAGAGGCGCGTTGTCCTTTTCAGTATAAAAAACCAAAAAACTATCATTGTGCCTGGCCTGAAACGCTTTTTCTTGATGTCTATTCTGAAGGGGGGGCATTCAATCAAACCTGGATAATTTATGAAAAAAGCTGGATTGCCTTGCCAGGCAACCACAAACATTGGCCTCAATCACCGTCGATGGCAAGCCTGCCGTGGTGACAGATAAAAAGGGCATTCCACATATTCAGTTAAAAAAAGGTCGTTATCAGCTATCGGGTCGCTTTATCTGGAACGATTTACCCGCATTCATGGATTTGCCAAAAACAACGGGCTTGATCCATGTTGTTATTGATAATAAACAAATTGATTTTCCACGTTTTGCACCGGATGGTCGTTTGTGGTTAAACAAAACTCGTACGTCTGAAGTGATGGTTGAAGACCGTTTGCAAGTGGATGTTTTTAGACGCGTGATTGACGATGTTCCGTTAAAAATGTTAACTCGGCTCGAATTGAATGTAGGGGGACAATCTCGTGAAATTGTACTCGGACCTTTGTTTGCAAATGATACGTTACCGGTCTCGGTAACGGGCCCGTTACCGATGCGCCTTGAAGTTGATGGCAAACTGCGCATCCAGGTTCGGCCTGGACGCTGGGTGATTCAAATACAGACTCGCTATAAAACGCCCGTTAATCAATTATCTCTTGTTGCCTCCAATTTACCTGATGCCGAAGTTTGGGTCTTTGAGACCCGACCCTCACTCCGTTTAGTCGAAATTGAAGGTGTTACGGCCATTGATCCTCGTCAAACAAAACTGCCTCGTGGAT
>JAADHS010000261.1 GCA_013151745.1 Gammaproteobacteria bacterium
TCAACGCTGAATTACATGAGTCCAAATAACTACGAAAATCAATTAACAGAAATGAAAAAAGCGGCTTAACTGGGGTGTAATAAAAAGGTTGGCCACGTCAACTATCATATAATAAATTAGCATAAGGAATATTTTATGGGGCTCGAAATAAAGCTTTCTGACTCACAAATACCGCCATCAAAAGATTTTCTGGATTTTTTATTCCGTTTTAGCTCGGGTAAAGATTTTAAAGAGACCTGGTATGATCAGCTCAGTGAAAAACTTAAACCCGGCTCACAAAATGCTGTAGAAGAACGCCTTAAACAACATGCTAACCAGTCATTAACTGACCCTGTGGTTCAACAGGCATTAATGCAGAGTTATAACTACACCATTGCTATTTTACTGGGTGAAATTGAAAAACTTCGCCAGACGATACAAAAATTTAAATTTATTTATGTCATTGGCTGTCCACGAAGTGGTGGCTCTTATCTAACCAAACAAATTTATCTTTCTCTTGGCATGAAGCCAGGCACAGTACCCGGCCTGCTTGCCCATGATGGCTTTCCAAAAGCCTGGCCTTTTTATATTGGTAATAAACATAACCAGCATACAGATATGACTCGTTATATTGCTGAATATCTGATTATGATCGAACTGTTTTTTAAAGACCGGCCACTGCATGAAGATAAAATAATTATTCCTAAAAAAGATCTTAATGCTGCCTATCACGGTGCATTTTTTAATCAAATATTAGGCCCGGATGCGGAATATATTATTACGGTGCGCCACCCGGTAAGCAGCTGTATTTCTACTTATGAAAAATCTGGCGGTTTACCTGATAATAATAAGTTTGTTACCCGCAGCACTATTGAAAACTTTGCCATGCGAGACAATATTTTTACCGGGGCGAATAAAAAAGACATTTACGATCAGGATTATTTTGATGTTTATTTGCGTTACTGGGAACAATATCATATGAACCTGGCATTAACCGGCTTGTGCGCTCAACGACAGCATAAAACAGTAGGCTATAGCAGTTCATCTATGATGAGTGCAGCGGAAGAATTTCACACTCGTTTTGGTAACAATTCAAGTGCTGAAAAATTTAAAACTTTCGATAAAAAGAACCGCCATCCTCAATGGCTAAAAAAAGCAGAAAAAGCGGTTTATCGTGTTAACAATACCTGGCAACAGCTTGGTTTAGAATTCCCTTTAGATGAAGTCATGGAAATTTGGTAACAAACTCAGGATACCCTGATTAATTCTATTGCTTCTGCCATCACTTATAAACACTTGTAGGGTGGTCAGGCCTTTTTGCCCACCCTACAATTTTCAGGCTTTATTTATTTTCGTAGGTTGGGGTGAGCGATAGCGATGCCCAACATTGCACCTCATAACTTTAAAAGTGTTGGGCTTCGTGCCTCACCCCAACCTACGAAACCACCTGTAAATAAAACGCCTCAAGTCCTTTTACGCATTTAGTATCATTATAAATACGCTCATGCTGGTCAGCTATTTTTTGTACTATTTGTTGTCGATATTCTTTGTCATTGCCCAGCCTTACAGCAATTTGAATATATTCCTGTTCTGATTCTGCAATGGTTTCGGTGACCCCCAGCATTTTTAAAATAGCATAGGAATGCCGACCACGCATAAAGCCTGTCGGGTAGCAAACGATTGGTAAATGCGCATCTATAGCAGCCAGCCCGGTATTGTTTCCCGACCAGGGCGGGTTATCCAGAAACACATCGACCAGTTGATTGAGTGCAAGGTAATCGTCCGGTGACTGTCGATTCATCATAATGCAATAGTCTTTTACATCCAGCCCTGCCGCTGCAAACGCTTTTTCTATTCTGGCCATAAATCGTTTGACTACATGCATACTGGATATCGCCAGAAAAATAAATTTTGCTTTGGGCACGCGTTTGGCTATTTCCGGCCAGAGATAATCGTACTGGGGTAAATATTTAAACAGTGACTGACTACAGAAATACAGTACATCATCATCGGAAAGGCCAAAGTCTTTTCGTTTTTTCTGCGTTGGCTGCGACTGTAATCGATCATGCTGTACTTTTGAATGGCAGTTTGCCATATTCGGCAGCCTAACCAGTTTTTCAGTGTAATGCTTTTGCCCGTTTTCAGGTTCCATTAGATCAGATGATATCCAGTAATCCATAGTAGGCAAACCGGATGTTATAGGATGTCCCCACCCTACACACTGGATGGGGGCCAATCGCAAACCGGCCGTCAGCATACTTTGCGCGTCCATGCCCAGTTCTGGATAAACCAGTATATGCAGCTTATCGTTTTTTATTTTTTTACATAGTTTGTCTATATTGCCGGGAATGTGATTAAAAAAATCACACTGCTGTTTAAACTCATCAGTTTTTTCATCGGTTTTTTCACCTGTGTGATAACAGTGAATTTCAAATTTTTCGGGGTCACGATTATGCAGCCAGCCCAATAACCAGACAGCACCATTATGTGCCCGTAAAAAAGCACTGACATAACCTATTCGAATTTTTTCACCTTCAGCAACGGGTGTAGGCTCTATTTCTTTTGACCATTGCGGATAATTAGCCGACATGATATTTGATAACATCAGGCCATACTTTTTCTGTAACGCCAGGTCATCACAGCCCTGATATTGAAGATAAAAGTTTGTACTGGTAAGCAGCCCCTTCATCGCATTCTGTTTACCAACTTTACTTTTCAGCTCAAGACTCTGCGCTATTGCATCAATACCCTGATCATAATGCTGACGACTTATTGCAATCTGCTCAACTTCATCGATGATAACCGGCAATATTCGTTGTTTGTTCCATTCCGCTTCTATCAGAGTTGGATTGAGACTGAATGCCTGTTGATAGCTTTCAATCGCTTCATCGACCCTGCCCTGAGTCTTAAGCATGTTGCCACGATAGTAATGCGCCAGTGATAGTTTGGGGTCTAATTGAACGGCCTGGGCGTAGTGCTGTTCTGCGGCATCGAAACCACTTTGTTCACGAAATATATTTCCCAAATTAAAACTAGCCCCGGCCAGTGCAGGATTAATCTGTAAAGCACGCTGACAGGCTTGTTGTGCGTCGGCATAGCGCCTGAGGCATAAAAAGGCATTACCAAGACCTGAATAAGCTCTGGCATTTTGTGGATTAAGTTTGATAACTTTCTGAAAGTGTTGCGCAGCATCGGTATATAAACCTTGTTTAACTCTAATCTCAGCAAAAGCCAGCCAGGATTCATAATCATTCGCATCCTGTCGGCAAATTAATTCATAAAACTTGCCCGCTTCGGGTACTTTTCCTTTTTTTAATGCGACTTGTGCTTTTTTCTTTAATACTGCTGTTCTGGCCAATGATGTTCCCCGAATACTTATTACATGTTGGAGTGAGCTAGAGTGATTCTCAAGCTTTCCCCAACAAACATTAAAAACGTTGGCTTCGTGCCTAATAACCAACTAAAAAAACTTAACAGTGATGCCATGACATAATATAATGTTTTCCCATGAATCAAAACACATTATCGATCCCTGAAGATCTTCAATCTGCACTATTAGCAGAAACTAATAAAGCATGTGCTAATCCTGACTGTAGTATTGCTCTGGATTTATCGACAGCTCAATTTAAAAATGTTTTCAAACCCGGTGTACTGCATATAGATAATTTTCTTACCTTATGCGCTGACTGTGCAGAAAATCAAAAAATACCACAGACAGCTATTCAGGCATGGAAAATACTTCATCTTGCCCTGAGTGGTGAAATTCAAACACGTCAGATGGATATGAAGCTGGGAGCTATACGCAATTATAAAGGCTTACAGGCTTACTTCCCTGATAAATATCTGGCATTCCCTTTTATTGGTGGGAAAATATACCTCAATGTAAAAGAATCCAATATGNNGCTGGCTCGCGCACTGGGTATTTATGAACCGGAGAAAACCGAGACTATTTCTGATTTGCTGAAGCCGGGTCAAACATTCATTGATATCGGTGGAAACAAAGGTGATTTTTCTTTACTTGCAGCAAAAATCACCGGCCAAAAAGGTCAGGTGCTTACTTTTGAACCCGAACCCGAAAATTGTCACTGGTTTAATGAAAGCATTCAGTTAAACCAGTATTCAAATATTCGATTATTTGATATTGCGCTGTCTGATAGTAATGGCAAAGCCCAATTATTTCTGGGTGAAAAAAGTGGCTGGCATAGCCTGGTTTCATCACAGGGAAAAACAGACAATTCAACTATCGAAGTAGAAAAGCGCACGCTTGATTCCATTCTCAGTGAAAGTGATATACGACAGGTTGATCTAATAAAAATTGATGTGGAAGGAGCAGAAATGGAAGTGCTTCTGGGCGCAGACGATACCTTAAAAAACAACGCTAATTTGATTCTGCTACTTGATCTGCACCCGCATATGGGCGTTGATACAGTTGCTATATGTCAGTTTTTATCCGACAGAGGCTTTAGTATCCATCACATGAAAGCGCCACATAATAAAATGGAAAAAATTGATCAGACAACGACTGAAATTCTGGCACGACGTTAGACAATAAATTTAGGAACCTCTGATTAATTTTGAATGAAGTACATTGTAAGCTGAATTATTCAGATTCAAGGCGTGAAACGCACGTAATAGCTGGCTATTGCGAAGTTTTACAACGCAGAAGATGGGTGATTCAGCTTGCAAGATACGATTTCACGAATTGATCAGAGGTTCCTTTATATTAAACATCTTTGTCATAGCTGTACACAGCACACCAACCTGTTTAATACCGGAGACAAATAAATAATGAGCGTATTTTTTATAGGCGGAGTAAACCGCTCTGGCACAACTCTACTGCAAAGTATTTTATGTTCGGATAAAACCACCAATCCATTAATTCATGAAGCCAGTTATCTAAAAAATATTGTTGAAGCCTATGTATTTGGTCAACAGAAATTTGAAGAGCATAATAAATATTATTTTTCATCGGTCGAAGATATGAGAGATTTCACCGCTGGCTGGGCGAAAGCTTTTCTTGATAAAACCCGTCAACGTTATCCAGAATCAGAACACCTGGTGCTTAAGCATCCGCCACTAACTCCCCGCTTCCCGGCTATTTTTGATCTGCTTACCAGCATCGGTGAAGACCCCAGGTTTTTTATTATTATTCGTGATCCCAGAGATGTTGCGGCCTCCCTGGTTCGTGTAGGAGAAAAACTAAGAGCAAAGGGCGAATCGGAAGGAAACACATTGCCCCGCAATATGAATATGCTCGGCAACTACTATATGCAGTGTTACATGCCTGCACTAACACCTCAATTTGAGGCATATAAAAATCGCATAACCATTATTAAATATGAAGACCTTGTAACTAATCCACAAGTTGTCATCGAAAACATTCGCCAGGCAAGTGGCTTAAAACTTGATGAATTCGATGCTTCTGAAAACTGGAAACATGACAATATAGATTACGATGATCTAAAACAAAATAAAAATGCATGGCTATCATCGCTCTGGGGGAAAAAACTATCAAATGCCCGAGTAGGTAGCTATAAGGAAATATTAAAACCCGAAGAAATTAAATTGCTGGAAAAAGTTTGCGATGGACCATTAAAAACTTTTGGCTATCGTTGATAAGAAAAAACATGGGACCATATATGACCCCGTGTTCGCTGCCCCTTTGCTGTCGTCCTGAGCGTAGCCGAAGGATCTTATGCCTGCACGTGTACAATAGCGCAAGATCCTTCGGCTTCGCTCAGGATGGAAGCCGTAGGAAAACAATGAAGCCGCAGGATGGCAGTGAAGCCGCAGGAAAACAATGAAGCAACGAGATGGCAGTGCCGTGTTAACGGGATAGCAGTGATAGAGGATAGAACTGCTGTAACTTAAAAAAACTTTGCGGACTCTTCGGCCTGGCGAAAATAACAATCTTTTCTCTCACCGAGCAGCAAAGTACGCAGAGAAAACAAAGGCCCTGCCCCTTTGCTGTCGTCCTGAGCGTAGCCGAAGGATCTTATGCCTGCACGTGTACAATAGCGCAAGATCCTTCGGCTTCGCTCAGGATGCTTCGCTCAGGATGACAATGAAGCCGTAGGATGACAATGAAGCCGTAGGAAAACAGTGAAGCCGCAGGAAGACAACGGGAGTGTTAAACCGTTATGTTCAGCTTTTTGATTAAATCATAAAGCGTTGGGCGGCTCACGCCTAACAGTTCGGCTGCTGGTGCGACTTTGCCATTTACATGCGATAGCGCACGCAGAATTGCCTGTCTTTCAACTTTTTCGCGTATTTCACGAAGATTGAAATTCATTGTTTCCGATGCTGTTCTGTCGAGTTCTAAATCCATTGATGACAGTTGTTTACCATCGGTCATAATGACTGCACGCTTGATTCTGTTCTGCAACTCACGCACATTGCCCGGCCAGGAGTAGGATTCCATGGCACTTAATGCGTCCTTGGTAAAACCACGTAATTTACGTCCGTGATCTTCATTAAATTTTTCAAAGAAAAAACGTGCCAGTACGATGATGTCGCCTTCACGATCACGTAACGGCGGTATTTCTAATGGGATTTCACTGATACGGTAAAACAGATCTTCTCTGAATTCCCCTTTTTCAATCTTCTCTCGTAGATTTTGATGAGTGGCACAGACAACTCGAACATTCACGGGAATGGGCGCATGACCACCGACACGTTCGACGACTCGTTCCTGTAAAAAACGCAATAATTTGGCCTGTAGAGTGTAGGGCAAGTCGCCCATTTCATCCAGAAATAGTGTGCCACCGCTAGCATATTCAATTTTACCGATGGTCTGTTTATTGGCACCGGTAAAAGCCCCTTTTTCGTAACCGAACAATTCACTTTCGAGAAGCGTATCGGGAATGGCAGCACAGTTGATCGCGACAAAATTGCCGGCGTTATTTGCACCAAGTGTATGCAGCCCCCGTGCACAAAGCTCTTTACCTGTGCCACTTTCACCCAGTAACAACACGGTAGCATCAGATGGCGCGACTTTTTCAACAGCTTTACACACCCCCTGCATTTGTGGGCTACAGGCAATTACGCCAGCAAATGGTTCATGCGTACTGGTTGTTTGCAAACGCTGGTTTTCGTCTTCCAGCTCGAGCAAACGAAATGCCCGGTTGACGATTAAACCAATAATTTCCGGTTCGAATGGTTTACTGTAAAAGTCGTAAGCACCAAGACCAATCGCTTTAACCGCGTTCTCGCGCTCTTCCTGCCCGGTGACAACAATGACTTTTATATTGGGGTCAATCTCAAGAATTTGTTCTAAAGTGGCGAAGCCTTCACTGGGATTATCCTCATGCGGCGGCAGTCCTAAATCCAGTGTAACAACAGCTGGCTTATTTTTTTTGACCTGTTCTATTGCTGATATACGATCATCTGCCAGTAAAACATCGTAGTTTTCGAAGCACCAGCGTATCTGACTTTGCAACCCGGGATCGTCTTCTACGACGAGTAATTTATTATTATTCATGGGTGACTTTTAGCATAGTTTTACTCATTTGTCGAAATATTTAACAGTGTTTTTTGTATATTTTTCAATAAGCTATTAACGTAGGGCGGGTATTCCCCGCCAGCTTTATAAGTTTAACGATACTGCGGCGGGCAGTGCCCGCCCTACAACTAATTTTTTTCGCAGAGCGGGCAGAGAAAAGCAAACAAAACGCTAATATATTTCGGCTTTTTCTCTGCGCCTTTGCGAGATTTTTTTTGTTTTGTCTACTAAAGCTTTATGAATACAACTAAACAGCCGCCGGTATCGTTAACCGGAAGCAGGTACCAACACCGACTTTGCTGCTAACCTCAATCCGCCCACCGATTGCCAGAATAATTTCTCTGGCCTCATACACTCCTATTCCCATGCCTTTGCTGCCTTTGGTGGTTTTGAAAGGTTTAAACAGGTTGTTTTTTATAAATTCCTCACTCATGCCGCTACCAGTATCTTCTATCTCAATTACCACGCCATCTGTTGAGCGTTTTTGTGAAATGGTTATATTGCCATCATCGTCAGTAGCATCCTGTGCGTTTTGCACCAGATGACCAAGAATGGCGAGTAATTGATTTTTATCTGCCTTCACAAAAAAGGATGTCGATTCACAGCCTAAAATTGGCACTGGTTTTCCCCCGGCGATCTGACGATGGTGCACCAGTTCTTCCAGTACAGAAATAATATTTACTTTGCTGGATTTACTTGCTTCGCCCTTGCCGCTTAACACTTCCATCATCTTGTTCATTTTTGTGACAGAATTATTGATGGTTTTAAAGACATCTTCCATAAATAATGGGTTGTCTTTATGTTTTTCAGCGTTGCTTGAAATAAGTGAAAGCTGTGCCACCAGGTTTTTTATATCATGCACCACGTAAGTCGACACTTTATTAAAGCTTTCGAATTGTCTGGCTTCAGCCAGTGCTTTTGATGCGTTCAACTGTTCTAAAAATGCAGCAACCTGGCGAGCTGCTGTTTTTAACAGATCACTGTCTTCCCAGTTGAAAGTTTTTTTACGTGCATCAGCATGATCAAGCACAACAAAACCGATCAGTGAATCATTATAGATAAGCGGCACGATCAACCAGGGCTGAACTCTTTTTACCCACTCTGGCAATTCAAGATAACCCAGGCGATTATATACTTCAGGGTTTTCTAAAAACTCATCCACACTAATGACAAATTCATATTCTTCCATAAACTTTGGCAACGACGTCTCGGTTGGCTCACGGTCACTTATTCGCTCCATCTCCCAACTATCAACACAAACAAAAAAACCATTATCTGCACGCAGCCACAACATACCGCCGGGGCTTTCAATAATTTGCGCAATAGATTTTATCGTATTATGGTATAGCTCTTTCTCATCACTCGACGCTGAAAGCGTGCGAATAAAACGTAGCC
>JAADHS010000151.1 GCA_013151745.1 Gammaproteobacteria bacterium
TGAACCATGACTCTGCCGTGATTCCAAAACCTCTTGGGCCGAAAGACCCGAATAGGAAAATTTCATTCATTGACTCCGCAAGTGAAAATTGATAATTTTAGGAATGAACACCAAAGTTTGAGCCTTACAGAAACTGTTTGATTAACTATTTAATTCGCCCTCTACATCGCACAAAATACTTCTCTAACTCGACTAGAAATAATACGGAAGAGGAGACAATCAGAATACGTAACCATACTTGAAAATCAATTTCCGCGGTACCAAACAAAGAATGCATTGGTGTCAAGTAGGTAAAAGCAAGCTGAAATATAAAGAGCACACCAATCGCAATCAGCACGTAACGGTTACCTGTGAATCCTGCTCGAGTAAATATCGAATCCGTGATATAGCGAGCATTGAATAGATAAAATATCTCGAACATAACTAATGTATTCACGGCAACCGTCCGTGCCTGCTCAATGCTGGCCCCTTGCGCTATCTCCCAAAGAAAAAGACCCATTGTTCCACTCATGATAATGAGCGAAACAAATACCACCCTCCAAATCAGGTAATGGGTGAGAATTGGTTCATGTGCATCGCGTGGCGGGCGCCGCATGACATTTTGTTCGGGCGGCTCAAATGCTAATGCCAGCGCTAAAGTAACAGCCGTTATCATATTCACCCAGAGTATCTGCACAGGCGTTAACGGCAACTGGTGAAAACCAAATAAGATGGCACCAAGAATAATCAATGCCTCACCACCATTCGTCGGTAAAATAAAGAGGATAGCTTTTTTAAGGTTGTCGTAAACCGTGCGACCCTCTTCTACAGCATGAATAATTGAGGCAAAATTATCATCAGCGAGCACCATTTCAGCCGCTTCCTTGGCAGCTTCGGTGCCGTTGTGGCCCATCGCGGTACCTATGTCGGCTCGTTTCAAGGCTGGCGCATCGTTTACACCATCCCCTGTCATGGCCACAACCAAGCCCTGCTCTTGCAACAATCTAACTAAACGCAGTTTATGTTCAGGATTAACTCGCGCATATACATCAACATCTTGGACACGCCGCCGGAGATCATCATCATTGATTAATTCTAGCTCTTCTCCCGTGAGCACATCGTCGGCATTCATGAGCTTAAGTTGCTGAGCAATGCTGCGCGCTGTGACTCCGTGATCGCCGGTGATCATCTTCACCCGAATGCCTGCCTTACCGCAGGATCGCACCGCTTCCATCGCTTCCTCGCGAGGAGGATCAATCAAGCCAAACATACCGAGTATAATTAGCTTATTTTCTACATCATTAAACGTTAGTTCCAACTGATCATGGCTTACCGGCTTAAAGGCAATCGCCAATACTCGTTGACCCTGCTGTGCCATTTTTTCAATGCGGGTCAACCAGTAATTTTTATCCAGAGATTGATCGCCAATACTCGTTCTCTGAAAAGCACTCATTTCTAATACTCGTTCAGGGGCACCTTTCAGAAAAATAAATGCATCGCCGCTATGACTATGGTGGAGCGTCGCCATAAAACGATGCTCAGATTCAAAAGGGATAAGATCAGTGCGTGGATATTGTTTTTTTTCTGTCTCAATATCCAGCCCAGCCTTTAAACCTGAGATTAATAACGCACCTTCCATCGGATCACCATGGACCAACCATTCACTATCTCTTTGTTCCAATGATGCATCATTGCACAATACCGCCGCCCGAGCAGCTTCCAGCAAAAGAGGCTTGTCTTCTGGAAGGATATCCTTGTTCGATAGCAATATCGAACCATGGGGATCGTAACCTGTACCACCGAGTTCAAACAGATTCTCAGCGGTAGCAATGGCACGCACAGTCATTTCATTACGAGTCAGAGTGCCAGTTTTGTCTGAACAAATAACGGATACGGCACCTAAGGTTTCAACGGCAGGCAGCTTGCGAATAATCGCATTACGGCGGGCCATACGTTGCACACCGATAGCCAACGTAATGGTCATAATGGCAGGCAATCCCTCGGGTATTGCGGCTACCGCCAGGCTGACAGCAGCAAGAAACATTTCAGCAATCACATAATCTCGTACCAGTGAGCCGAACACGAAAGTCAGACTAGCAATCGCCATAATAGCGATGGTAAGCCAACGGCTAAACTGGCCCAGTTGACGTAATAGCGGAGTTGTTATTGACTCGACTTCCGAAACCAGTGTGCTGATGCAACCAATTTCGGTTTGCGCACCCGTCGTTACGACCACACCGGCGCCTTGGCCATGGGTAACAAGAGTACCGGAATAAGCCATACTGCGTCGATCTCCGATCACGCTCTGCTGTACAACAGGATCAATTATCTTATCTGCCGCCATCGACTCACCTGTCAGTGCTGACTCCTGAATTTGCAGTCCGTTAACACGAAACAGCCGTAGATCTGCCGGTACCTTATCGCCTGATTGCAACAAAACAATATCCCCAGATACCAATGCTTCAGCTCGGATCGTCATTTGTCGACCATCACGCATCACCATAGCATTAAGAGAAAGCATCTGCCTTATTGCTCGCAAGGCATCCTCGGCCTTGCCTTCTTGCACGAAGCCGATCACTGCATTGAGAAGAATTACACCGAGTATCACACTGGAATCTAACCAGTGCCCGAGCATAGCGGTAACCACGCATGCAGCAATCAATACATAGATCAGTACATTATGAAATTGATAGAAAAACCGCACCAGTGAACTACGTGTCTTTGTCTCGACCAGTTGATTCGGTCCATATTTGACAAGTCTGCTTGCGGCCTCTTCTTTGGATAGACCTTCTGTGGTTGTTTCGAGTGATTCAAAGACGGTTTTTATGCTTTCGCTATGCCAGCTTTCTGTTGTTGATAGAGGCTCATCCAGACGACTATTGACGCCATTAATTGAGCAGCGAATCGTCATGGGGTCACACTAAGCCCTATACCATAAGGCTCGAATACAAGTTGCCGTTTCACTAAGTTAAACATTTGAGTTACCCGCATAAAATAGCATCAGTCAACGCGCTTGCGCCGGGTCTAACCGGCTGTTGATGGCACTCGGAGTCGAAAATTAATAAACCCAACTGTGTTGCGTAGCGGCGAAATACTGCAAAATTGATATCATCACAATGCTCACAATGCTCACAATCTCGCCAAGCGATAGGGTCGTACCTTTCTTTATTTCAATATCATTATCTGATACCGCCATGGGTATCATTCAATTACTTGCTGTTCGCCATTCGGTTATCCACGTCTACCTCCGCTTGCAGCCAATCATCTAATGAAGCTTCCCCTTTAAAATCCCGCTGTTCAGCGATAGCATAAGCGGCCTCGGCAATCATTTGGTGGCGTTGCTCAGCACTCATCAATGTGGCAGGAATAAGGGATGAAGATAAAGGCAAAGTGGGAGTAGAAATTGTTTTTGATGTTATTTTTTGCTCATCAGAAACCGTTTTGGATGCTTTTTTTACCTTAAATGTTCGAGTTTTCTGTACCATGATATTTCCCCTTATGTATCATTACGACTAAAGTTAAACCAGTGCCGTATCTTCTAGACAACGACGTACATCAGCGATCCATCAATACGAGCATTGCCACTATTCAATCTCTGGCCTATTTTGTCCATATTGAGTAATATACCCGTAGCGCTATGAGTATATAAGGGATGAGCACGCCATAACTTCTCGATCTCGCCTCTCATCTTTAGATCGTCTTCGCCTAAAGCACCGACTGTTGGTACCCGTTCTTCCATCACAAAATCTCGAAATAGAGTGACTATTCCTGCATTTTTTCTCAGCAATCAATTGCCCCCTTCGACCATCAGGCTTGACCCAATAACAGCTTTTCTGCCTCAATAAATTGATAAGGAAATAAATAGAGATTTTTCGGGGCCGGCCCTCTGAGTACTCG
>JAADHS010000199.1 GCA_013151745.1 Gammaproteobacteria bacterium
TATAGTTGCCAACGACGACAACTACGCTTTAGCCGCTTAAAAACCGGTTGTAAAGCCCTCTGACTGGAGCCGTGTCTGTGCGTTCAGGTTTCAGGGGTCATATCTCACAGAATCGCGCGGAAGTATGTTCGGGACGGAAGCGCTAAAACCTTACCGAAATCGCTGTCAGTTTGCCCTGCCCGTCGGGTTGCTGTCAGTTAAATTTAATAGGCGTGGATAAGCATGTAGAGCCAAAGGCGGAGGTCTTGCGGACGCGGGTTCGATTCCCGCCGCCTCCACCATTTCAACTTCCAAAGCCGTCCTGGGACGGCTTTTTTATGCCTGTTTCGGTCAGTTTCCTATTTTTTCATCTATTACAGGTAATCCAGAACCATTGAGAATCCAGGGTTTTAGGGGGAAACATTAGGAGCAAATGAGTACCTGCTCAAGGAGTTGCCCCCAATGCCACTAATAGACACTGCGAGCCGTAATGCCAAACCAGTCGAAAAATCCTGTAACTGTTTGACGTCTCCAGCATTTAGTTAAACCTTTATCCCCAGTTTTTTAATTAAATCATATAAAGTCGGTCGACTGACACCGAGTAACTCAGCTGCAGGTCCGACTTTCCCACCTACATTGCTCAGCGCATGAGAGATTGCTTTACTTTCTGCTTGCTCGCGAATCGTCCTCAGGTCAAATGTATTGTCATCTGAAGTATCACCTGATTTCAGCTCAAGATCCTCAATCGTAATCTGTTTTCCATCTGTCATGATCACTGCACGTTTGACGCGATTACGTAACTCTCGAACATTGCCCGGCCAGCTGTGCGCTTCCATAGCGAAAATAGCTTCTTTAGAAAAACCAGTTAATCTTTTGCTCTGTTCCTTATTGAAAGTATCAAGGAAGGAGCGTGCAAGCAACAATACATCACCCTGCCTGTCGCGCAGCGGTGGCATATTTATGCATATTTCATTTATTCGATAATAAAGATCTTCGCGAAACTCGCCAGTTTTTATTTTTTCTTCAAGATGCTGATGCGTTGCGCAAATCACCCGAACATTGACAGGTATTTCTTCTCTTCCGCCAATGCGCTCAACTACACGTTCCTGAAGAAAGCGCAACAACTTGCCCTGTAGAGGCAATGGTAAATCACCCATTTCATCAAGGAACAGTGTGCCGTTATGTGCAAATTCAATCTTCCCCGGTGTTGTTCTCGCCGCTCCGGTAAAAGCACCCTTTTCGTATCCGAACAACTCGCTCTCAAGCAAATTTTCAGGTATGGCTGCACAGTTAATAGCTACAAAATTTCCTTCGGCATAGGCACTCTTGGCATGCAATCCTCTGGCACAAAGTTCCTTGCCTGTACCACTGTCACCTAAAACAAGCACGCTGGCATCCGACGGCGCAACTTTTTCTACCATTCGACAAACGAAATACATTTGTGGGCTACTGGCAACAATCCCATCCATCGGCATTTCTTTCTTTACGGCTAAAAGGCGCTGATTCTCTTCTTCCAGGGTATAAACATGATAAGCTCGATTAACAATCTGTCCAAGTATCTCAGGTTCTACCGGCTTCTGATAAAAATCATAGGCGCCACCAGAAACAGCCTTGACTGCATTTTCACGTGCCTCATTCCCGCTGACGATAATAACTTTGGTAGATGGAGAAATTGAAAGAATTTCATCCAGACATGCCAATCCCTCTGTACTACCATCCGGATCAGGTGGCAAACCTAAATCCAGCGTCACTATGGCTGTTTTTTTCTTTTTTACGATCTCTATAGCAGAAAGACGATCGCTCGCAACATCAACTTTATAATCTTCAAAATACCAACGCAACTGTTTCTGTAAACCTAAATCATCCTCTACAATCAACAATTGTTTTTCTGGTGTCGTTGCTTTTACCATAATCAGTTATTCCAATATAACCTGCATTTACCCAACACAATCGCCACAAAAAAATATTTATGCAGTTTTTTTTCTTAGAAGCGGAAGATGAAGCCTGAACAATGTGCCTTTACCCAGCTCACTCTCGACCTCAATATCTCCTCCAAGTCTTTGCAAAAATTCGCGCGCTTCAAAAACACCGATCCCCATACCAGACTTCCCTTTTGTTGTTTCAAAGGGGCGAAACAGGCGAGTACGAATAAAGTCCTTATCCATACCATGCCCCGTATCCTCTATTTCAATAATCGCATGATTAATATGCTTGTGTAATTTTATAAAAATATTACCACTCACAGGCGTAGCATCCTGTGCATTTTGTATAATGTGACTTATAACTGATGCAAGTCTATCATGGTTTGCATTTGAAAAAATATTCTCATCCACACACTTTAATTCTATATTTGGGGTGTTGCCGGCACGCCTTCGACTTTCAACCTCCCGTCTAACCAGTCCGCAAATCTCTATATCTTCTTTATCTTCATTTCCTCGAACACCATCTTTCAGACTACTCAGCAATCTATTCATTTTGTTGACTGAGTTTTCAACCGTACTGATCACGTCATCCACAAAAAGAGGATTGTTTTTGTGCTTTGCAGCATTACTAACGATAAGAGATAGCTGCGCAATCATATTTTTTAGATCGTGAACCATATAGGTTGACAGCCTGTTAAAATCATCAAAGCGCCTGGCTTCCGATAATGCCTGCGCAGCTTCATGTTGAGCCAGATAGCTTGCCGCCTGGCGACAGGCAATTTTCAACAAATCCATATCTTCCCAATTAAAGTTTTGCCGCCTGTTTCTGGCATGCGCCAGAACAACAAAGCCCAACATTTTCCCCTGAAGAACCAGAGGCATCACTAACCATGCGTTTCGCATGCTCCGCAGCCATTCAGGCAGGGAAAAAAACCCCCGTCTACGATAAACGCCAGGATTCCATTCAAACTCATCCAGATTAATGACCCAACCCTGTTCCTCCATAAACTTTATAAAGTCCGTGCCAGCATCTTCCGAATCATATACAGCAGGCATTTTCCATCGCGCAACAGGAAGGTATTTATTATTATCCCTTTTCATCCATAACATACCACCGGGGCTTTCAATAATTTGTGCAATTGCCTGAATGCTTCGCGTTGGCAATGGGATGGTTTCATCAGACGATGACAACACATAGATAAACCTCAACCATTCATCGCGATAATCATATTTATAGTGGAAAAAATGCTTATTGATGAGAACGCGTAATTTTGCCCTTAATGTTTCAGAAAACAGCAACAGCGCAAGAATTATTATTGCCCCAAACATAAATAAAGTCTGAGCAACAACCCCCCAGCCACCACTATAATTTCTTACATAATAGCCGCCAAACCCTATAACCAGGAGATAAACCCCCCCCGCAAGCAATGTCGTGGTATGAAAAACAACACGTCGCGAAACAAACATTCCTGACGACCATTCCGGATGACGGGAAATGGCAATGCCAATGACTGGAACCATCAAAGCATTAATGAGACCGCGAGATTGCCATAGCATAATATCGATATATTGAAATAGCATGGCCTCGGAATACAAATAAAAGTCATATGCGTATATGCCACCCAAACCCAGGCAGAAAAACTTAACTGCCCACTTCATTTCCTGCAGGGTATTCCTTAGCATTTGCTCCAGCAACACAAGGACAGTAACTGCCTGCGCCAGATAGCCAACGATCAACGGATCAACATTGCTGGATGAGATGGGAATAATTTGCATTAGATGTCTGTCAAGAACTAACAGAATCATCAACGAAGAAACAACGTATAATAATATCTTTGTATAGCGAATTACAGGCGATAATTCATTCGTAGCAACCGCTCTTCCCAACACAAGCAATAAAAACAGTTGCCAGAAAAGATTTCTAAGTATTTCCAGTATTTGATATGCTAACA
>JAADHS010000033.1 GCA_013151745.1 Gammaproteobacteria bacterium
TTTGTCGGGTTGGTTGCAGTGGAACTTGTGGCAGCGGGTTGGGGAATTGGTGTTGTGGGTTGGGGTTGGTAGCCTGGTTTATTTTGGAGGGTTATTTGTGATGGGGGTGAATGTGGGGGCATTGATGGGTCGAAAGTCCGGTTGATACATATCTTTTTACCGGGTTATGTTCGTCAGAAAATCAGAAACCGCGTATTTTGATCTCTCTTTTTTTGTTTTTCAAGTTTACCCTTTGATTTTTATATATTTTTTCGTCGTAGCAAAGGAGCTACACCCAATGGCGATACCACACAAAAGCTGAAACATCATGCCAAAAAATCAAGCTATATCAAGGATCACATCGGTATTGCGTATCGGTCATTTTATAATGCGTTATCAAAGGTGACGCGCCAGATGTGGCGCTTTCTGAAAAGCTGTTTTGCCCGAAAGAGCTCCCCAGCGTTTTATGAGACCCCGTTCAAGCCACTTTTGGAAGGGCACCTCTGAACTGGACCGGACACCGATGCCATAGACCAAGCCCTCTTTATCCATCATTCCCTAAGTAAAAGGTAAACTAATGCCCGACGAAAATGCGTCTTCTCAAGAATTACGACCCCATTCTATCCTCTCTTTCGCTAAAGATTTGCCTAATATTTGTTCGCTCTCTGGGTTAGCTTGCACCCTTCTGGCCATTTATTTCAGCATTACCGGGCTTTATGCGGCAGCAATGATAGGAATGATCTGGGCAGTCGCATTTGACTGGGCAGATGGTCTTATTGCACGAAGAATGAAAGGACGCACCGGAGATGACCGTATTTTTGGCGGTCAACTTGATCTGTTGATAGATATCGTTAGTTATGGTGTTGCGCCAGCTATTCTACTTTTAAGTTACGGAAACTTTGAGTTTATCTATATGATCGGGGCGTTTGTGATGCTTGCAGCAAGTGCGCTACGACTGAGTTATTTTTCGACCTTCGGTCTTGAGGGCGGAACCCACTACAAAGGATTGGCACTTGATAACAACAGTATCATTCTCGTTTTTATATTTTTATTTGAAAGTTTTTTTAGCCAAGGTATTTTTTCTATTATTCTCTACGCTAGCGCTCTAAGCCTCGCTGCCTTAAATGTGTCACAGTTAAAAACACCCAAATTTTCAGGAAACCCGGTCAATGTCATTATTCTCGCCACCTATACGGTGGTAATAACGGCTATCTATGGCTGGAAGATGTTATAGAAAACAAAAAAGGGGGGGGTTTAGTTAAACCACTGAGTGATTTTTTTGATATCTTGACGCGTTTTGTTTCGTTGTTTATCAACCCGATAGCCAAAAGCGACCATACATGTCACTCCAAATTCGGTATGGTCTATGCCAAAATCATCAGTCATGAGTTTTTCCATTTCTTTTGCTTTATAACCTTCAATAGGACAACTATCTATATTGATCATAGCCGCAGATGTCATCATGTTAGCTAAAGCGATGTAAGTCTGTTTGCTAGCCCAATCAAATATAGCGCGTTCACTTTCTATCAGGTTAAAATCAGATTCCTGGAATGCTTTAACAAAACCCCTTCTTTTTTGTATTACGTCTTCTGTTAAATGATGAATGTCTGTCATCATGTGTTTTATATATTGGCTGTCATAATTCATTGTTTTTTGTTTTCGCGCTAGAATAACAATAAAATGACTGGCTGTTGGCAATGTACCTTGTGCCCCCCAAGTGATTAATTTCAGTTTTTCTCGCAAATCCGTATTTTGAACAATTAAAAATTTCCACGGCTCAAAACCAAACGAACTTGGACTTAGACGTGCGGTTTCTAGAATAAAAGAAAAGTCTGCCTCACTTATTTTTTTATTCGCATCGAATACTTTGCAAGCATGCCTATAGTGGTAAGCTTCAATAATCTTTATTTTATCGATCATTCGAATCCTTTTACTATATGAGTTGAAAAATTGGTTAGTGTAGTATTTTTTATTTTACAACACTTCGGCTAACCCATTGAGTGATTAAAAAACATAACGTTTAATGGACCCTAAACTGGAGTAATTTTCCGCCCAACTCCTGGGAACTAAAGGGGCCAAGCTCAGATTTATCTCAACAACCATTATAACGGCCTCGTCAATTTTATCACGGGTTTTCGCGGTCTACCCCGGGGCTTGATTTACCGGCGTTGTCCGATAATCCGCGCGATACTGTCGATAAATCGAGAGCTCCCAAGTGACCGCCCCTGATTCAAGGCAATGCGGATGTCGCTAATTGCTTCGGCATCCCATTCTGCTCGGAATAAGACCCGATAAACCGCTAGCCTCTCAACCAGGTCTTGCCCCATATAGGTAACTGCTCCAGCGATAGTCCGCAGGATCAACCACCATCGCGGCGCGCACGGGGTTGAGTTCGATATACCGCTGACACAACAGCAAATAGACATCGGCATGTACTAATAAGGACTTGTAGCAAGTGCCCCATAGTGTTTCGGTACGGTGGTAGGTTTTATTGATGTATTGCACGTATCACCGAGCCAATAGCGATACGTGCAATCATCATCGCCGACAAAACATGCCTCGCAATTATGCCCCCGCTGCACAATGTGTAGTGGCATACCGGCAAGATGAATGCGAGGTATAATTGTGACGATAACACGTTAATTCGAGCCTGGCCCCTTTAAGACACTATCTGCTACACTCCTGATTTGCAATTTTCTAGATTAACCTTAACGACACTTTATTAATGACACTGGACAACCAGAAAATTCGTTTCTTTCGTCAACACATCCCCAGCTTCAAGTGTGAGCCGGGATGCCATGATTGCTGTGGACCGGTGACAACATCGTCCGTGGAGATGGCACGTCTTCCGGTGAAAAGCGAAGCGGAGCACACGGCGGCTTTGGCCGACTTTTCCTGCCCTCACCTGGGTGAGAGTGGATGCGAAGTTTATGAAGAACGGCCACTGATTTGTCGGCTATTTGGCACCACACCGAGCTTAATCTGCCCACGCGGGCAACGTCCCGATATTATGGTCGAGCCACAGATTGAAGAGCAGATTAACCAGTTCATGATGCAGACGCGCCAGGTACTGGTTTAACAGCCGGCAAGGACTAACCTCGTGTCAGGTGTGAACAATCGCTTGTCTGAAGCCTAGACTTTTTACTACCGATAAGAGCTGTTCCATATCGCTGGAAACAATAATTGAATCGTCGTCATTGGCCAGCATGAAGCTCTTGCCGGTTTTTTTATGCAGCATAATGAACCATTCTGATGTATTGGATGGGTTGCGTATCAACTCCGCTTCGATCAGATTTTTCATCACAGATTGCTGGCGTGCTCTCGACAGTTTCACACGCATTTTCCTCGTACTGAGTTGCCTCTGACATTCATTTTATTTTGAGCTGTGGCGCATTGTCCAAAGCCTCTTTCAATGATGGATAAAAGGAAGACACATTTTCGATGGGTTGCACGTTGGCGCGCGCCAGTGTTTTGAGCGGTTGAAATTGTAGATCCGCGATGAATATTTTGGCGTTAGTTTTCTCGCATTTTTCGATGAGTTTATTCAACGCCATCAAACCACCAGCGTCGAGGATGGGCACGCCGTCGAGATAAAGAATAATGCCCTGCTTATTATCGCAAAGCGTCGACAGTTCACCGAATATCCGATCTGCAGCGGCGAAAAACAGTGGGCCGCCAATTTTGAAAACATGCCAACCCTCAGCCAACGGTTCAGGGACCATTCGGCGGTTATCGCTGATGTCGGTGACTTTAGTCATTTCTGCGATCTCTTTCATAAACAGCAAAGCCGCCATGACGATGCCGACGGTAATGGCAATCACCATATCGAACAACACCGTTAGTGAAAAACAGGT
>JAADHS010000267.1 GCA_013151745.1 Gammaproteobacteria bacterium
CCAACCTAAACTCTCCAAATATTTACAGTTATTTCAATTCAAACACAGCTAATATCATGAATCAGAGGTTGCCACCGCAGTCGCCTGTTATGTGTGTTTAACACTCCTGACCTTTATTAAATCATTTATCAACAGGCTCAGATATTCCTGTTTTTTTAAATTTTTTACCAACAGCAGCAATAGCTGGCATCAGTTCGCGGCCTAGCTCGGTCAAAAAATACTCTACTGATGGCGGAGAAGTTGGTTTAACTTCTCGGAGAACAATACCTTTTTCGGTGAGTTCACGGTTGCTGGGTTCTCACTAGGTTACCATGAGATACACGCAGAATTTAACTTGGTCAAAGTCGATTAAACTTTACCTAACTGGAAAAACATTCTCTATCGCAGATGCCTATCTATTTGTGATAGCAAGCTGGACTACCCCCAACAGGTATCAGTCTAGATCAGTGGCCAAATATCAAGGCATTTTTAAAACGAATCACTAAACGAGAAAGTGTACAGAAAGCAATGAAAGTGGAAGGTTTGATTGCCTAATAAATTACATAACAAGCTCATATACGTAAATAACCGCCACCTAAATACGGCGATTGTTCACGTATTAACCTAGAAAAATCAGTTGATCCACTCACCGTAAAGGTGACCACGACTTTTTTCGTATAGTTTAGATAAATCAATATCTTGCTCTCCGTACTCGCGTCCAACTGAGTTTTTTAGGATTAAGGATAGCAAAACCTATACAGAAGTTTATAATAACTTTCCTGATATAGAATTTATCAAGCAATAAATGGTCATAAAACATTAATGGAAATCGAAATTTTAGATGCTGATTATTTGAATGAAACTCATGCACAAGAAATAGCGCTTCTCATGAATTCCTATGCGGCTGACCCAATGGGTGGCGGAAACCCACTTGCAGAAAAAGTAAAAAACAATATCGCAAAAGAATTATCCAAACGTCCTTATGCATTTAGTGTCATGAGTTATATTAATGGTGTTGCAGCAGGTTTGGTCAATTGTTTTGAGCTTTTTTCCACGTTTTCATGTAAACCACTGGTTAACATTCACGATATTATTGTTTTGGAAAAATATAGAGGTCGTGGCCTTAGTCAAAAAATGTTAGACAGAGTCGAAAATATTGCGATTTCTAGAGGTTGTTGTAAACTCACTCTGGAAGTTTTAGAAGAAAATAGAATAGCTCGTTCATTATATAGTAAATTTGGGTTTTCTGATTATGAGCTTGACCCCAAAATGGGTCGAGCACTGTTTTGGCAAAAGGTGTTGAAAAATACACATATCAATACGCTCTGAGTCCCGCGTTAACCGTTTTTGTTAGCTCAGTACGCTTCTTTAATGTAAATAAACAGCGGGTTTCATCATATAATTGTATGTATTAGAGGAGACAACTAGCTGGTGCAGGATGCTAAGTTATTTCTTTACAGGCCCTAAATGAATCAGCGCGTGATTACTCCTCTTATTCTTCGTTGGTTTTAATGCCTTGTTGCTCCAATGCCGCTTTTGCTTCACGTACCAATAAAGCCATATTCAGTTCTTCTTCCCAATCATACGGGGTCGCAGCTTGCAGTCCGGACAAATCCAGGTCGGGGCATGAATGATCGGCATAAATTTTGGTTTTGCGAACCTCTTCCAGGTTAGCGGTCAGGTCTGGCCAAGCGAGCTTAAAAAGGTCTGCGGGTCGCGTGACATCCCATTGAGCCGCTAAACGATAATTGTCGGGCAACTGGTTAAAGGCCGCCTCAGTCCCGCAGATGCGATTATTCTGCTCGTCCAGCTGATCGGTGTACGTGTAAATAATCAATTTTGGCTTGTGTTTGACCATCGCTGGTGTATGATTTTGTCCTGCCGGCATCCAGGATGAAAAAACAATATCAAATTCACTTTCAATGTTTGCAACGGGCTGCTCGCGCATGTCATAAAAATCGGGATCAAAAAAATTTTTAATCTGATTGGGTTTGCTGTCCGGGGTACGCGCGCCAATAACTGTCACGCCTTCTCTGGCCATCAAACTGCCGACAAAACCATTGCCGGGATGAACATCCAGAATAACCGGCTGTTTGCTGATTTGTTTGGCAATATGAACTAAGGTTCGGATTTCCTCCCGCAACGGGTAGTAGTGATTGATCGTCGGCCCATTAATGGCCGGATCTCTGTCACCATTACTGAAGACCAGATAATGCAAAGGCAGTTTTTTTATGCGTTCATCAAATGATTTACTTTCATCCCAAGCGGGTGTTGTTTTTTCCTGAAAAGAAAAAATACGATTAAATAATTCTTCCGTAAACGTTTCCATATCTTGCAAAGGCGCAAATTTTGGATCTTTGAAAATATCCATTTTTATTATTTTCCGTGGTAGGGTGCGCTGAGTTCATGAACTGCATCGACCAGTACTTTGACGTTATCTGGATCAATATGCTGATGAATACCATGACCGAGGTTAAATACATGCCCTGAACCTTGACCATAACTGGCCAAAATGGTTGCAACCTCTTCACGTATGCGCTCGGGTGAAGCATAGAGTATTGAAGGATCCATGTTGCCTTGTAGCGCAACTTTGTCACCCACGCGACGCCTTGCTTCAGCAATTTCAATCGTCCAGTCCAGACCCAAAGCATCACAACCCGTCGTCGCCATGCTCTCCAGCCAGGCACTACCGCCTTTGGTGAATAAAACGACAGGGACTTTGCGTCCTTCTGATTCTCGATTTAATCCATCAACAATACGCGCCATATAGTTCAATGAAAATGTTTTATAGTCGCGAGGCGTTAACGCGCCGCCCCAGGTATCAAAAATCATTACCGCCTGAGCGCCCGCTGCAATTTGTGCATTCAAATAAGAGATAACTGATTGGGCGACTTTATCCAATAAGATATGCATCAGATCAGGGCGATCAAACATCATACCTTTTACTTTTGCAAAATCTTTACTGGAACTGCCTTCAACCATATAAGTAGCCAGAGTCCAGGGGCTGCCAGAAAAACCAATCAAAGGCACACGCCCATTTAACTCTTTGCGAATCAAACTGACGGCATCAATAACATAACGCAACTCTGCATCGGGATCAGGTATCCCTAATTTTTTCACAGCCGCTTCGGTTTGTACCGGGTTTTTAAAACGAGGCCCTTCACCTTCAGCAAAGTACAAGCCTAAGCCCATAGCATCAGGAATCGTTAAAATATCAGAAAATAAAATAGCCGCATCCAGGTCAAAACGATCCAAAGGTTGCATCGTGACTTCGCAGGCCAGCTCGGGCGCGGTACACAAATCCATAAATGACCCAGCGCGAGCACGAGTGGCTTTATATTCAGGAAGATAACGCCCTGCTTGACGCATAATCCAAATGGGTGTGCGGTCTACCGGCTCCCCCAACAACGCTTTTAAGTATCGATCATTTTTTAATTCAGTCATTGTTATTATTTTCCTTAGAGCCTGTAACCCGCCCTGCGTCCAGCAAAAAGGCAGTCAGTATACTCGGGTGTGTTCCGGCAAGCAATCTGAGGCGCCGCTGCAAGGTCGTATCTCATTGTTTTTATTAATATTGCATAAATTTCAACCTAAGTGAGTCATGCCGTTTGGTCGATGGCATACAAAAATTGCAACAACTCGTTTTCTACTTCCAAATTTACAGACATGGATCGTTTTTTTGTGTTGGGCGAGAGGGTTTACATGCAATAATTTGTAATTCTCTAGTCTATACCCATGGCGTTATGAATTTAGGTGTTAGCGCGTGCAGATATGCCTTAGATTCGGTTTTTCTGATTGAGAAAAAACGCAGACCTAGTCGCTCTAAGTTGAGTTTTTTCGATTGAGGAAAA
>JAADHS010000250.1 GCA_013151745.1 Gammaproteobacteria bacterium
ATCCAAGAAAAACCGTTTCCGTTCCCGGTCTGATGACCTGTCAGCCTACCTCAAAGAGATACGGGATGATATCGACAGGCTTGATGGTGAACAATACGTAGATGCGTATGAAACGATTACTGAAGACTTATACCGTAAATTCCACTATGCACTTAACGCCATCAAAAATGCCACGACACCCAAACAGGCTAAAAATAAGGATCATGAGAGAGCGCGACGAGTCTATGCTTCAAAACAAAAGCAATACAAAACTGGAATTGCTGGGTAATGCGCATATCATTTTAGCAGGCGAGAGTCATGGTGCATTCATGTGACTCGAATAGGTGTTGTTGTGTCCAATGACATAAAACTGGTGCTAGCCCGTAAAGATGGAAATTCGTGTGATTTTGATAACAAGATATGTGCTTCCCCTTCTCCTCCTGACTTCGCATAATGTATATTATGTTAAATAACATATGACAGGCTGCACATTTTGTGCAACTTGATAAGCCGGAAGAAGTTGCTGAACGAATACTAAGGAATGGAAATTAAATATTACTTGGAATCGGTACTGTTTATCCCTAAAGTATCGGCTTCAATTTTTTCCAAGTCTTTGTTATGCATGCTTGCAAGCAGCAATTCTCCCTCGTTATCCACACGAAACAGGCCGTATTGTGCCGACTCATAATATTTTCCATGTCCTTCCTGAAAAAAATACGCATTGGTAGCAAACTTTACTTTTCCATTACGCACTCGATAGCGCATCAGGACATCATTATTTGACAGAGGTTTATTTTCGTAGAGACCTTTAAAGGTGCCAATGTTTTGTTCATTGACACTCACAATGACATACCCATCGGTTGCTTCTACTTTCTGGCGCCACCGTCTGGACTTATCAGCCTTAGGCAAGGCATCGTATACTGCCGTAGCGACACGGAAGCTCAATACCATATAGTCACCTTGCATTAATGAACGCGGATCAACCGGTGCCAGTTCCAGATAGACAATTTTGCCTTTTGCCAGGTGATTTTCCTTGCCCGCAATGGACCAGTTCACAGCACTGAGAATGATGACCATGGCAACCAGAGCAATCTTGCTAGCCATCTCCCACCTCCTCCTTAAACGGTAATATGTAGGGCAGTAACCAATGGATCATTAACAAAAGTAGACCGACAACAAGCAGCGTTTGTGATTTTGCCAATAAAGTGGTTTCCATTAGGTAATAATACGAGGAGATATAAAATAGCAGTGACGTTATCCCGAGCCCTTGAAGAACCCGGTTACTACCAGCATATCCCAATAGCATTATGACGATCCCAACGGTGATGCCCCAGACCTCAAGAGACACGACGCAGATAATCAATGTGGAGCTTAGGGCCGTGATTGCAACACGGCTATTGAGTGTTTGCTGATAGCGTTGTAATAACTGCCAGGTCACATACAGCGTAACGATAGCGGCAAGCACCTCACCCATCCAGGGTTGGATCCACAATTCAGGCAGACTCTGGTCAGGTCGCCATCCAATGATGTTCGAGCTAAATAACATCGTCGCCTTTAAGGGGATTAATGCCAGGATCAGTCCATAACCGATGGCCCTCATTTTTTGCATATGTGCCACATAGCGGAATTCGTTGAGCCATAACCAGGCCGCAAGAAACATAATAATGCCGCTAACGATGTAGGCTGCACCCATAGACGACAAAACCATGGAGAGCGCATAGGCCGCAACGGCAGATGAAAAAACACGATGCACAAAACTTGGAATAACAACAGCCAGAAAGGATTGTAATAAAGCCACTAAAATCCAGACAACAACACTCTCTCTATCAACTATTTGGAATATCGAATAAATAATCAGGACCTGCCCTGCTAAACTGATGGCCAGCGCAACATGTTCAAAGAACTCATTCTTTGGCATGCGTAATATGGCATAAGCACCAGCGATCATTAGGCTCCCGATGACCACAGAAACGACATTATTTTCAAAAACAAAAACAAACCCTACACCCATAAACCCAAGTAAAAAAAGTGACGCAAGCCAACCAGAAAAAGCTAATAGGGTTTTGACATACCAGGGGGACTCCAAAGTGATTTGTTCCGGTGCTGCCCCTTCTACCAATCCGGCATCACGTAAGGTCACCCAAAGCTTATCGTCACGTTGATTCACGAATGCCACTCTCGATGCACATTGCGAAGCCACATAGCAGCACCGGTGCCCAATCCAATAACCACAAATGCAAGCAATAAAAATGCTCCCGCGCCGCCCCTCTCCAGCAAATGTTTACTCAGAAACATGACGACGACGATGATTCCGGACAAACAGCCTCCGGCAAGCATAAATAGATCAGGTTTTATTTTTTGATACGCGTAATACACAGCCCCCAGCCAGACGACCCAAACCAGACCAGAAATTGCGCTGCCAGCTTGATGCTCGAAAATGGCGGTCACACATAACCAGGTTATGGGAATACCGCTACCGGTGACCAACAGACGGGCTCCCCACCGTTCAGATAGCCAGTGCCATCTAATCGCGAGATACTCCCAGATAATCAGAATGACGGTGTTAAAGGCAAAAGTCAGCCATAACATGTTGGCCTCAGAACCAATCACCAGCCAGAGAGCGCCTCTAAAGGTCTGGTGATATAACACAATGGAAAGATTGATAAGGACAACCCACACGATCCATATCGCGGGAAAACGGCTGACGATGGCCCAAGGTAACATCAACAATGCCCAGGTAAAGAACAGCTGCCAGGTATCAGCACCGGTTTGGTAAGTCTGTCCGTATAAGGCTAATAACACACCTAAAAATACCGTTGCGACGAGGAGTGACACCTTGCCTATGGTCTTATTCTCACCCAACTTCCAGTAACTACCGACGGCCAAGACGATAAGCACCTCCACCATACCGAACTTCGCAAAACGGCCAATGTCATCCCAGTTATAGGCAATAAAAAACAACGCCGAGAACGCCAGAGCGAGACCGCCAAGCCACAATAGGATGGCATCAAGAAATGCCCTCCAGTCATTTGGTACAGGGGTAATTTTTACCGTGGACAGAGCCGCGTCAATTTTATCTGCTGGAATTTTTCCATGCTCGATAAGATTAATGATTTGCTTGCGGAGAGTCGTCATGGTTTGATTGGCGTATGTTGAATCTCAATTATTATATACCTGCAACAGATACCTTAACCTGACATCGGGTCATTTGCGGTGATAAAGCATAGGGGGGTGTTAACATCCCCTAATGCATGGTCACAACGATTGGAAAGTTATCGTTTTTCACGAGCCATTCTGGTGGTGTAAAATTATTGGGTACAGCGACTTCCAAAAATTCTGCCTGCGGTGCTTCAGTTACCGTGGCCGGTTCTACTATCTCTCCCGTAGCAATCGCCAAAATCCTGCGAGTTTTTTGAGCTCTTCTTTTTATCGAATTTTCACGTAATGGAAATTAAATAACTCATACAATTGGCATCCCTACTTCCCTACTTCAGCCCGTCTTCGCCCGTTTCTCAATCACAAAAACTCAGAATAGAACGACTATTCCTGCACGTTTGTTCAATCAGAACAAACGAATGCGAGTTCAATCAGAGCGCCACTTATACTAAGTTATTTAATTTCCATTCCTAAGTCATAACCCCAATAAATTTAGCCCCGCCACCTTTGTTGTGGTTACCACTAGATCCCCGCCCGCCTTTATTTTCTCGAACAAGGGTTACCTTTTTAGCAATTAAGCCTTCCTTAACTGGATGACACTCAAACTCAACAGTTGTTCCAGCCTTTAAATACTGGCATCGAACAAGGTCTGATTTACGAATTAATATGTCTGGGCCT
>JAADHS010000215.1 GCA_013151745.1 Gammaproteobacteria bacterium
ACCACCAATTCAAGCTGATATTGTGCAGCTAAAGCAAGTTCTTCTATGGTCGTCACACCAGCAAGCAATACTATTGGTTTGGCTATTCCTTGCTCACGTAAGGCGATGCCTTCGGGTAAACGCGCCACACCAAATGCATCCACATCGTTAAGTGCGTGAGCGATGCGCAACAGGCCATGACCGTAAGCATTCGCTTTAATAATGGCCATCACCTGACTGTGTGCTGCCAGTTGACGTATTCTATCCAGATTATGCTTTAAAGCTGAACAATTTATGCTCGCCTCAACTGCTGGGATCACGAAAATCCTTCATTATTATAAACTTCATGAATATGGTTTTCAAAGCGGGTATATTGACCCAGAAAGGTCAGCCGCGTCGAACCAATAGGCCCATTACGCTGTTTGCCAATAATGATTTCTGCTGTCCCTTTATCCGGACTGTCTTCATTATACACTTCGTCACGATATATAAAGACGATCACATCCGCATCCTGCTCTATCGCCCCCGACTCTCGTAAATCAGACATGATAGGGCGTTTATTCGGGCGTTGTTCTAATCCTCGATTCAACTGCGACAAAGCGATCACTGGTACATCCATTTCTTTAGCCAGCGACTTTAATCCTCTGGATATTTCCGAAATCTCGCCCGTTCGATTCTCTTTTACGCCAGGTACTTGCATCAACTGCAGGTAATCGACGATGATTAAATCCAGATCATGTTCACGTTTCAAGCGCCGACAGCGGGCACGCAACTCAGTGGGCGATAATGCAGGCGTGTCATCGATGAATATTTTTGACTCGGCCAACATCCCTACTGCCGAAGTTAACCTCGGCCAATCATCATCTTGTAGTTTACCCGTACGAATTTTATGCTGATCCAGACGACCTAATGAAGACATCAAACGCATCACTAATTGCTCGCTGGGCATTTCCATGCTGAACACCGCAACAGAACTGCCCATTTTGATCGCGGCATTTTCTGCAATATTCATCGCAAAGGTTGTTTTACCCATGGATGGTCGACCTGCTACAATAATCAAATCAGAACGTTGCATGCCTGAGGTCATGTCATCAAAGTCAGTAAAGCCGGTTGGAATACCTGTAATGGGAGTATCTTGTTGAAACAAAATATCAATTCGATCTACCGCTCGTTTAAGAACGTCTTTTATATTATGAAAACCTTGTCGCCCACGTGATCCCTTATCGGCGATATCAAAAACCAGCTTCTCTGCCGTATCGAGTAATTCTTCACTTTTTCGCCCTTCGGGACGGAAACCACTGTCACTGATTGTCGTCCCCACATGAATCAACTGACGTACGACAGAATATTCTCGAACAATACTTGCATACGCTTTTATATTGGCTGCACTGGGCGTATTGGTTGCTAAAAGACCCAGATAAGCAAGCCCACCTGCGCGTTCAAGCTCTTCGGCTTTATTTAACCATTCTGACAGGGTCACCACATCAAAGGGCACCCCTTCATCAGCAAGACTGCTGATCGCACGAAAAATCAATTTATGATCTTTACGATAAAAATCTTCTTCTAGAATTTGATCGGCAACTTGATCCCAGGTCTCGTTATCTAGCATCAAACCACCAATAACCGACTGTTCAGCTTCTAACGAATGAGGCGGAACCTTCGCGCCTTCCATCGCGCTATCTAAATAAGCAATATCAACGTTTTCCAAATTTTCCACCTGAAAATAAAACAAAAAAAACCAGAACAACACCTTAGGGCCTGTACTGAGAACAAGGATTTTCTCAAGTATACATACCGTATTTGTACAGCACCTGAAAGCACGATTCAATAGCTAAAAACTGGCTATTTTTTTGCTCTGACTACAAACTCTGACAACAAAGTGCAACATGTTTTTGATAAGCTTAGAAGATTCCAATAATCGATCAAAAAATGAGAAAAACAACAAATTAAATATTTTTTTGATCTGCTTTTTCAGGAAAGGTAATAGAGGAACTCATAATGATATTATGAGCTGAACACAAACAAAAAAACCGCGAATCACATTGCTGTCGCGGTTTTTTTGTCGCCTTTTTTACAGACCCATGGCGTTATGAGTTTAGGTGCTATTAGGCTTCTTCAGAAATAATACTGACAATAATCACCGCATCAATATCAGGGTGCAAGTGTAGAGTCACTTCATGTTCACCTGCTACCCGTAAGGGGCCATCTGGCAACCGCACTTCATTTTTGGCAACTTCAAGCGCAGCATCAGTTAAAGCTTGGGCGATATCGTTCGTGCCAATAGAACCAAACAACTTGCCTTCATCTCCGGCATGAGCCGTCACCGTGACCGTCTTGCCATTCAACTTATCAGCACGAGCCTGAGCCGCAGCCAAAATATCGGATCCTGTTTTTTCAAGTTCTTGACGACGCGCCTCGAATTTTTCTCTATTTATTGCTGTTGCAGGCACGGCTTTACCTCTAGGAATCAAAAAATTCCGACCATAACCCGGCTTAACATCAACCATTTCACCCAACAATCCCAGGTTCGTTACTTTCTCTAACAATATGACTTGCATCGTACTTTTTACCTCTATGTATCAAACACATCACTCTGAAGAGCCTAATTTAGCCCTAAAATTAAACCAGGTATCCACCCAACCCACTAACGCCACTAAAATAGCAATTTGGGGTAAAACAGCTAAAAACAAATAAAAAACAATAAATAACGGTTTTGCTGCACTAACCATGGCAATCATGCTATGTACAATGGCAAGCCCAGGAATCAAATAAATAAAGGAAAACAACCACAACATATTAGACATCATCTCGGCTAAAAAACCACTACCAAATAAAGCACCGACAAACACAAGTAGTGCTGTAATTCCAATATGACGACCCACGCGTGCTTCATAAAACTCTTTCTTAAAACCACCCGGATTATAAAGTAGTGCCTGCCACCAACGAGCAAGCAATAAACTGGCCAAATAAATACTGGTAATGGCGGCAACCAGCAAACCCGTCATCCATCCAGCCAAGGTTTTCAGATAAGCATCTACCTCGCCAGCATCGAACATGCTAAAACGAGGGTCGTTCAGTTGATCACCAATACTTATTGAGAGCATTTCGTACCACTGATCCGCTGGATTATCAATCACAGCATAAACACCCGCTACACCGACCATGCCCATCACCACAGAGGCTGCTAACACATGACCTAACGAAACAGTACGCCTCAGCAACAGTGCCAGCCCCCAAACAGGCACCACCATAATCACAAAAAAGACTAAACTAAAAACGACAAAATTTGTATTTTGCGAGAGGATAAAATTGAGCACAGTTGCCACTATACCTGCACCCGCGAGAATAACGAACCCTTCTAAAGCCCCTTTCCTCAAGCTCACTAAAGCAATAACCGCAGCCATCAGGACACCGCAAATCAGAGCAAACAAGCCAGGTTCTCTAACCTCCCCAGCTTGAAAAGAACTCAGTATAGTGACTAACGAAAGTACCGCCGTTACCAGTATCGCCTGCATGCGTCCACGCATGATAAATGACGCCAAGGTTTTCATTCGTTATTCTCGGATTGTATTCCTAATGAGCATCACTATAAGGCAACAAAGCCAGGAAGCGGGCTCGCTTGATAGCACGAGATAACTGTCTTTGATAACGTGCTTTAGTGCCCGTAACCCGGCTAGGAACAATTTTACCCGTTTCGGAAACATAGTTTCTTAACATAGCAATATCTTTATAATCAATTTCTTTCACCCCTTCAGAGGTGAACCGACAAAACTTTTTACGTCTAAAAAAACGGGACATAGCAGCTCTCCAAAGCTGAATAGTTACAC
>JAADHS010000074.1 GCA_013151745.1 Gammaproteobacteria bacterium
CTTCAATCACTACACAGAAACGCTTTTACAACGATTAAAACTTAAAGATAGCTCAATGGCAGACTTCTTTAATATATTTAATCACCGTACCACCTCATTGTTTTATCAGGCATCTTGCAAATATAATCTCCCGATAAACTATGAAAAGAAACAACTAAATCGCAATGGAAGTGATGTATCAGATAATTATACTCAAGCCATTCTTTCTTTGATTGGTTTTGGTACAAAATATCTGTCAAATCGACTCTATACAAAAGATGAGTCACTGATATTTTATTCCGGTTTATTAACAGAAAAAATACGCACAGCATCTGGCTTACAACAGATGCTTCAAAGCCATTTTGGCATTGTGGTTGAAGTAAAAGAGTTCATAGGGCAATGGCAGAATTTAATTCCTGATGTAAGAAGCCGATTATCCACAAAACGTATTGGTTTTAATAATTGCCTTGGAAAGTCTGTCATGCTTGGCCGAAAAGGCTGGTTTTCTCAAGGAAAAATAAGAATTGTTTTAGGGCCACTCAACAAATTACAACTCAATCAATTTGCGCCAGGCACAAACACCCTGAAAGCACTTGATGAAATAGTACGTTTATACGTTGGTGTTGAACATGATTACGATTTCATTATGAAAATAAAGAAAAAAAACATTCCTGAAAAAATCCAGCTCAATAAAAACAAACCCGTTACCATAGGGTGGAACAGTTGGCTATCCAGCAAGAAAAATAACAATACAGACCTGAATGAAACCGTAGACATCCCTATATCCTCAAGGCGGCTTTATTAAAAATAATATTTCCGAAAGAGTTATTTTCGGACCATAAAACGCAATACCCAATAATTTTGAAATGCATATGATTTCGCATTTCTTCAAAATAAAAGAGAATCATCATGATAACAATTGATCT
This sequence comes from Gammaproteobacteria bacterium, assembly GCA_013151745.1. GTDB lineage: Bacteria > Pseudomonadota > Gammaproteobacteria > JAADHS01 > JAADHS01 > JAADHS01. The sequence continues at coordinate 906 of JAADHS010000074.1, forward strand.
AAAATCATTGGTTGGCAGGTTAAATGAACCAACACGCAATGCGCTGGAAGGGGCCGCAGGACTATGTTTGTCCCGTTCGCATTATAATGTCGAAATTGAACACTGGCTTTTAAAATTATTAGAAATTCCAGATAGCGACATACTGTCCATTATCGATAAATTTGAAATAGACCTGGGAAAATTAACACAGGACTTAAACCGGGAGCTGGATAGAATCAAAGCAGGAAATACCCGAGCACCTGCCCTCTCCCCCACTATTGTGGATATTGCCAAAAACGCCTGGATGCTGGCCTCAGTTGAATACGCTCACCCCGTCGCCACTTCAGCCCATATTCTTGCCGCATTGATGTTGGATGACAACCTTCGCAGAACGACAGAAGCAACATCCGGTGAACTGAAGAAAATTCAACCCGAATCTCTGCGTGAAGTTGTGCGCGCTATTGTGGGAACAACAACAGAATCCGAAACTGCCGCAGCTAGCGACACCAGCACATCGGGAACATCAGCTTCCGGCATTCCCAGCAAAACACCGGCTTTGGATAAATTCACGGTGAATTTAACCGATGATGCAAAACAGGGAAAAATTGATGCAGTACTTGGTCGAGATGAAGAAATTCGACAGATTATCGACATCCTGATCCGCAGACGCCAAAACAATCCTATCCTCACAGGGGAAGCAGGGGTTGGTAAAACAGCCGTCGTAGAAGGCTTTGCGCTCAGAATTGCATCAGGTGATGTCCCTGAGCCATTGCGAGGAATATCAGTACGCTCTTTAGATCTTGGTTTGCTGCAAGCTGGAGCCAGTGTCAAAGGTGAATTTGAAAACCGCTTAAAATCCGTTATCGCAGAAGTCAAAGCATCTCCACAACCCATCATCATGTTTATTGATGAAGCACATACATTAATTGGTGCCGGCGGGAAAGAAGGGCAAGGCGATGCCGCAAACTTATTAAAGCCTGCACTGGCAAGAGGAGAGCTGCGGACTATTGCAGCAACAACCTGGGCAGAGTATAAAAAATATTTTGAAAAAGACCCTGCCCTTACCCGCCGCTTCCAGATTGTAAAAATAGAAGAACCCAATGAAGAAAAAGCCATTAATATGATGCGTGCTATTTCTGTGATGTTACAAAATCATCATGGTGTACAAATCATGGATGATGCTATTGTTGATTCGGTTCGCTTATCTAGCCGTTACATTACCGCCAGGCAATTACCCGACAAATCCGTCAGTTTGTTAGACACTGCTTGCGCACGCGTTTCCCTCAGCCAAAGTGCGACCCCGGCAGCCGTTGAAGATACACGGCGAAATATCACTCAATACCAAACTAACATAAACTCACTTGAGCGTGAAAATGCAACACTGGGTAATTGTGAAGAACGAATTAGTGAGTTAAAAGCTGATCTTCAGAAAAGCGAACTTCACCTGAAAAAACAGGAGAAGCAGTGGGATAAAGAGAAAAATAAAGTTGAAGAAATACATCAATTACAAAAACAAATCGAAGATGATTACCATGCTCAGGCACTGTCAGAGGATGATCTAAAAAAGAAGGATGCCCCAGCATTACTCAATAAAAATGACCTAAAAAAGATTAAAACCAAATTACATGGTTTAATGGAAAAGCTGGAAAATATCCAGGGCGACAACCCAATGATTCAGGTAAATGTTGGCAGTCAAGCCATTGCAGAAGTGGTTGCCAATTGGACCGGAATTCCGGTTGGAAAAATGGTATCTGATGAAATTGACTCAATACTGAAACTTGCCGACGCACTGGGCAACCGTGTCATTGGTCAGCCTCATGCATTAAATGCCCTTGCCGAAAATATTCGCACATCAAGAGCAGGCTTAACCGATCCACGAAAACCTATCGGAGTCTTTCTTATGGTCGGCCCCAGCGGGGTCGGCAAAACTGAATCTGCACTGGCATTGGCAGATACTTTATATGGTGGAGAACATAATATTTCCACTATTAATATGTCCGAATTTAAAGAAGAACACAAAATATCAATGTTATTAGGCTCACCCCCAGGATATATTGGTTATGGTGAAGGCGGCGTACTCACGGAAGCGGTTCGTAGAAAACCGTACAGCGTGCTATTACTCGATGAAATGGAGAAAGCCCATCCTGGTGTACAGGATATATTTTACAACCTGTTTGACAAGGGTACTATTAAAGATGGTGAAGGCCGGGATATCGACTTCCGCAATACCATTATTATCATGACATCCAACGCTGGTGAAGAACATATTCGTGCGATATGTGCGCAAAGTGAAGAGATTCCTAGCCCGGAAGTATTACTGGACAACTTCCGGCCGCAATTATTAAACTTTTTCAAACCCGCATTTTTAGGCCGAACAACCGTAATTCCTTATTATCCGCTTGGTGATGAAGACCTACTCAAAATTTGTAAAATCAATATGCATCGAATCGAAAAAAGAATCAAAGGTCATTACAATGCAACATTCAGCTATCATGACGATGTTATGTTGCATATTGTGGCACGCAGTCAGGAAGTGGATACCGGTGCCAGAAATATCGAAAATATCCTGAGCCGCACATTATTACCTGAAATGGCCACAGAATGCCTATCAAAACTAGCTGATGGAAAAGAAATATCAAATATTAATGTGGGAGTAAGTGATGATGGCCAATTCACTTACAATATATCCTAATATTTAAGATTATGTAGTCAGGCGAATGAGTAGATTGATTAAACATACGATAAAAATATTCGCTGCATTCACATTATTTTTTTTCGCAGCATCATCCCCTGCATCAACCGATGCAGGGGATGATATCAGCGCGTTAATTGAATCAGTAGACCAGAACCACCAATTATTTTCCGCACACTTTCAAACATTTTTATTCGCTCAACCACAATGGGCCCCACCAAAATATAA
>JAADHS010000254.1 GCA_013151745.1 Gammaproteobacteria bacterium
CAACTGGAAACAGACACCAACTACAGTGAATTCTTTGCCGATGATGTCCCGGTATCACAAGCCTATCAAAAAATAACCGATGCAGGCTTTGCCCAAAACCCCATCAATATCGGGCTGGTCTACCCCGAAGGCAACACTTACGAAATGGCACCTTATTTCCAGGCCGTCATTCGTTTTGAACAGGCGGTAGAAAAGCTGCCACAGATTATTAAACTCCTCTCTCCCAACGCCCTGGTCCGTGAAATCGACAAAGCCTTTAACGATGATGTTGAAACAGCAATCGAAACACCAGCTGTGGATCGTTTAACAACCTACCCCGCTGAAGCCATCAGCCAGCTCTTGTTTCTGGCAGAACTGAGCGGCAATGACGACATCACCGACCTGCTGACACAAGATCGCGACCGCAGCCAACTGCTTGCCTTGACCGACTACATGAGTTCCAAAGAACTCGATGCATTCAACGAAGAGGTCATGACCCTGGCACAACAACACCTGCCATCAGACATGCAGGTTTACCTCACCGGCACCACCACACTATGGGCCAACATGGACCGGCAAATCAGCACCACCCAAATACAATCACTATTAATCATGGCAGTATTTTTAAGCCTGATTTTGCTGATGATATTCCGCTCCCTCAAACTGGCGTTATTAGGGATCATCGTCAACGGGCTACCACTGGCCATCGTGCTGGGCATCATGGGCCTGTTGGGTTTTACCATCAACATCGCCACTGCCCTGATCGGCGGCATTATCTTGGGCGTTGTGATTGACGACACATTGCATTTGTTAATGCGGGTACGAGAAAACCTGAAACATAATGAAGAAACGGCCATTGCAACTGCAATTAACGAAGTTGGCCGCAGCATTGTATATACGACACTTATTATTGTAGGTGGCTTTGCCTGCATGATGACATCAGACTTTTCGCCTAGTGCTGAATTCGGAGCCTTTGTATCACTGGCGGTAGTGCTCGCCCTGTTACTGGACTTATGGCTGCTGCCGCAACTGCTGAGACTGGCTATTGGCAGACAACTTCCGGTATTAAAACGTGAACAGGAAACCATGTAGCTATGGGATGGTTATAAAACAACCATAAAATAGTGACAAAATATTGTTGCCGCGTAACTTCCACATTCCTCTATCACCGTCATACCGGCGCAGGCCGGTATCCAGAAGGTTGTTGAAACCACTGAATTCCAACTTTCACCGAAATGACGAGAGAAGTTACTCTCCTTCTTTGTTCACAAGACCAATCTGCGCACGAATAACCTCACGGAATGGTGGCTTGGAAAATCCGCCTGTAAGTTTAGTTTTACCTTGTTCGAATACGCATCAAATCACGCATTTCCGTCAACAGGTTTTCCCTTGGATCTTGAGTTGACAGGATGAATCCTGAGGAATAGGGTTTGGACGAAGGCAATAGGTCGGATATACCTATTAATAGTCCATCAATGTCAAGATATCAGGGTAAATTGTTCGGTTTTGCATCATTATCAGGCAAACTTACCTGATTCTTCGTTCAATACAGTGGGCAGCAATGAAAATGGGCTTGATACTAATAAGTTATGTTTCATGAGGAACATTGATGAAGTGCTGGATATGTGGTGGTGATGCTGGAACAGGCGAACACCGAGCAAAAAAGACTGATTTAGCAATGGTCTTTAAGAACGTCTCGCAGAGAACTCCTCTTTACGAAAAATCTGTCCTAAATGGAGAAGAAAAAATTAAGGAAATAGGTAGCCTGAAATCAGACAAACTTAAGTGGCAATCGAAACTTTGTTGTGAGTGTAATAATAAAAAAACACAACCGTTTGATATGGCATGGGAAAAACTATCTGCTCACTTACAAAATAATATCACCAACCTTAATAACCGGAAAAAGCTGAAGCTTCAAACAGTTTTTCCTGGGACAGTCGAAATATCAATGCTAAATGTGCATCAATATTTTCTAAAAGTCTTTGGCTGTATTATTCAAGAACACGATGTGCCCATTCCCATTAAGAAATTTTCTAGATCTATCATGCAGAATAAAGCACACCCTGAAGTTTATATAGGCTTTGGCTATAGGAGAAAAGTACAAAAGAAAAACTTAATTATGCTTACGCCAATAGAATCAATAACCACTTCCGGTGTTGTACACTTCGCTAGTTGGCAATATTGGGTTCGTAATGTATTTGTGGATGTAATCTATTCAATCGACAGAAAATATATGAAAGTAGTGCGTGAATATTGGCATCCAGAAAAAACTCAAAAAATACTGAAGCTTAGCGAACTAAAAAACAATCAGATTTCTATTATTCCAGAAACATAAAAAAGCCAAGGGGACAGGATGACGACACAAAGGAAACCCATTTATATACAAGTTAAGAGTCGATACGAGGATTTACGGCAGGTAGCACGAGAGATCACACATGAAAGACTGGCATCGGTCATACCGAATAAGCGGGGAACAGCTGTCCTGAAAAGTGATATTTCTCTTGATGGCTTGACATTAAATTGCCAAAAAGAGCTTCGAAAATGGGAAAAAAGTGGATAGCGTCGTGTGGCATGGGATTGGGAGAATATACAAAAAAAATATAAAGCTCACCCCAAACGCTTTGAGCTATCCATATGGTATAGAAATCAACACCTTTGCGGTGCAAGCATTGGAAAACCAACCTATGGGGGTGGAAAATTACGGTTAGACTTTATTGAGGCCAGCCCAATAAATTCACCACTTAGTGGTCTTATTATCGACATGGTGATCGCCGGCAGGCATCGCTTACGCAAAAGCTATTGGCGCTGATCATAGGAACGGGGTCAGGTCTTGCAATCAAGCAGAAAGAGTATTCAACAGTGAACAATGTAGTAAAATCATTTGAAGCCAGTGCTTAAATGCAAGATCGCTTATCTAAAAAACCAAAGGGTCAAATCTTTACTTATAGTAATTTCAGCTACCCAAGCCATAAACATAATGAAACTACTTAATATTCATAAGTGGCTAAAAAACCTGAGCATTGCAGCCATAGGGGTTATTACGCTGGCAACTTCAATCTTCGCCTGCTCTGAACCTGATGATAAAATTCTTGTGAATTCATCATTGAATAATCTTTTCACGCAACTGATTAATAACAATAGCCAAACACAACGCATATTAAAACTTGGCAATAACTTACAGTTCAATGTCACACTGGACGGCACACCCAAAGGCAACGGCACTCTAAAAATTCATAACCTTAATTTACGAATTTTTGACCAACATGATGATGGTCTTGTTTACGAAGGCGGTTTACTTAAAATCAATTTTAAAGATTTGAATAATGACAAACTGAATGAAATCATTATAACCGGTATTCTTAAATATACTGGTGATAATGAATCCGATTTAGCTCGTTATGAAGCATTCACACAAATCTTCAACTTCGACTGCAAGGTCGGCCTGTTCATGAGTCTATATAAAACGAGCAGCTATTCCATAGAACTACCCGGTGCAAGCGTTAATCCTGTAATGTGCGTTTCCTGAAAAATATCGATGAGAAACAAAAAGGACATCCACTTTAAGAAAAGCACAGCCAATTACCTGAAACTACCTATTGCTGTGAGAGAATTCTGAATATTTTTAAAAAAAGATGTTCGTATATGAGCCTGAACGGCAACAATCAGGAATCGAATTCACAGACAACCCTCAGCAACCAGCTGATCAACATTCCAGTCGATTGGTGTTTAGCTTTTGTTAGCCGGGAAAATACTGTTTACAACTATTCATGCCCGGCGTTCGTTCATAGCCGAGTTTTTTGCACACCTGTTTAAGTTTTTCG
>JAADHS010000194.1 GCA_013151745.1 Gammaproteobacteria bacterium
AATTTGTCGCTATTGGAGTCAAGCGCTGTTTCTGAGGCGAGGCTCAGCAGGCTTGTTTCACCATGAAAGCCAGACATGCCGATGCTAATGCCATCGTGAAGCCTGAAGTCATGCGCCTCTTGTGCAAATACCTTTATCTCTTTTTGATCAAATGTTTTAAAACAATTCCAGTGGTAGGGTTCGGGGGAGCTAAAGCAATGCCTTGCGACGGGATCAATATTGACGTAGCCCTCATTGGCGTAACGTTCTAACCACTCTCGAGGATAATCACTAACAATAAAGGCGGAGCTGCGTGTAAAGGTGTTGGGCAGTTTGATCGCATACAATACATTATCAAAGTCGAGTTTTTCTTTGATTGAAACGAGCGCCTCTTTGACTTCCAGTAACTCTTTACATGACTGAAGCCGTTCGATGCTCTCCATCAGGCATCTATCCATAATGATGGTTCACCCATTCCTTAGTGTTGTCGATCACAATGGCGGTGTACTTTATTTTTCTTTTGTTGAGAGTTTTGATTCAAATACAAAAGATGATAGCGGTTGTCTATCGCTGGGCAGTTCACGTTCGGCCAGTGTTGCATCTAACGTTGATGCGGGTGCTTGCCGACCAATCGCAACCATGCACAGTGCCGTGTGTTTTTCTGGGTCGGCCTGGCATAGTGATAGTGATTTTTCAGCATCAAAACCGCCCATGGCGTGACAGGCAAGCCCGAGATTTTCTGCCTGGATTGCTAGTGACATCCAGGCGGCACCGGTGTCGAATTCAGCCCAGCGGTTTGGTTGGTCATTTTTGCTAAACCTGTTTGAGGCGATAACAAGCACCAGTAGCGGCGCTTTATCGGCCCAGGACTGGTTGGCTTTTACGAGTGTTGATAAAAAGTTATTTCGATCATTCTCTGTTCTCGCAAAGACAAAACGCCACGGCTGTTCGTTATAGCAAGAAGGGCTCCAGCGTGCAGCCTCAAATAGCGTGGCTATTTCATCGTCAGAGAGTGAGTCGGGCAAAAAGGCGCGAGGAGACCAGCGATCAATAAACTGTGTTGAGAGTTTTTTATAAGGAGAGCTTCGTTTGTTCATTTTAGCAACGGCTGTTATAGTTTTTTGTAGTCTAATCTTAAATTCATGTGAATATAAGTAGTAACCAAGTGGTAACCGGCTGGAGAAATCGTCTGTGTTAGAACCCTCAAAAAATTGTGCATTAAGTCCATGTGTTAAATTGCTTGCTGGAGCCTGGACGTTGGAAATAATCTTTTATCTTAAAGATAAGCCATTTTGTTTTGGTGATTTGCGGCGGATTCTGGATGGCGTATCTGCCAAGGTGCTGTCTGCCCGCTTGCGTGGGATGGAAGAGCAAGGAGTGGTGGTGCGACGTGTTATTCACGGTACGCCTCCTAATGTTGAATATAGCCTGTCTGAAATGGGAAGCGAGTTGATCCCTGTGCTTGATTTGCTTTCTGATGTGAGCTTGATACTTCGAGAAAAATACAAAAGCAAACTGGTTTAGCTGGCTTGAGCTACTTTCTAGTAGCGTATCGCATAGACGTATAAACTTCACGCCCTTGGCAGACCATCGGTTGTAGCGCACATAAACACGATGCCAATATCCAAGCTTTTCTGGCAAATCACGCCACGGTGGCCACAAAACTCTGAAATCGAGCTTCAGGGTATGGTTACCCATCATTAGGGTGATTTAGACATTGCTCCCAATAAGGCACGCCTGAAAACCGCGTCACCAAAAAGTCAATAAAACATCGCACGCGTTGTGATAAATGTCGCGTCGGGGGATAAATCGCATAGGCATTTACCCCCGCAATAGAAAAATCTTGCAAGACTGGAAGCAACCTCCCATTCGCAATAGATTCATAGGCGATGAAGGTCGGTTGACGTAATATACCTAAACCGGCAATCGCAGCATCGGTTAAAAAACCACCGTTATTCGCCTGTATTAACCTGGGGACTTTTATGATTTTCTCATCACCTTGTTTATTAATAAAGGACCAGTGATTTGGGTTTTTCAGGTAACTGTATGTGATACATGGGTGATGAACTAACTCTTCTGGTGTAACCGGTGCACCATGTTGTTTTATGTAGCTGGGGCTGGCACAAACTACGGTTGACATTTTGGCAAGCTTGCGTGCAATGAGGCTTGAATCTTTTAAATTCGCAATGCGAATACCAACGTCAAACCCTTCTTGAATTAAATCAATTTGACGATCATTAAAATCAATATCGAAGTTTAATTTTGGATGCTGTTTTTGAAATTCAAGAATCGCAGGCCCTAGGTGCATGACACCAAAACTTAGCGGTGCCGCGACACGAAGTTGACCGCTCAGTTCATGATGAGCTTGACTGACCGCGTGCTCGGCTTCTTTCAAATCAGTAAGAATTTGTAGACAACGGCTGTAAAACCCTTGGCCACTTTCAGTCAAAACAAGTTTGCGCGTTGTTCGGTGGAACAGCTCAACGCCCAGCTGTTCTTCTAGTGTAGATAAACGCCGACTCACGGCTGATTTGGCCACGCCTAAACGTTTTGCTGCGGTTGTTATCGTAGAGGCTTCGACGATGTACACAAACGCCTGAATTTCTTCTATTTTAAGCATATCGTTCTAATATACAGAACAATAAATTGCTAATCAAACTATGTATTCTCTATACCAGAACGACTATACTATTTTTAAGTTGATTAAAAAATGAAAATAAGTGGAATATGATACAAATACAACAAGTTAACGGCCTCACCGTAGGAAGGGTTTGTTGAGTAAGAGCCGATCTGACCCCAATGACAAACAAGCAATAATGAATACTCGAATATCAACAACGGCTCTTGCTTAACATGACGCATGAAAGGAAGTAACAACATGAATATAAAACCAGTTGATCGAATTATAAAAACAATCAAGGTGACCGAAGGTGCCGGTGTGACGGTATATCGCAGTATCGGTACCCCAGCCCTGCGCAATTTTGATCCGTTTATCATGCTGGACTATTTTGGCAGTGATGTTCCGGATGACTATATTGCCGGTTTTCCTGATCATCCACACCGTGGTTTTAACACGTTTACTTATATGCTTGATGGAAATATGTTGCATCAAGACAGCATGGGTAACAGAGGCAATCTAACCGCAGGCGGTGCACAGTGGATGAAGGCTGGCAGTGGTGTGATTCATTCTGAAATGCCAAAACAGGCAGAAGGATTAATGCATGGCTTTCAGTTGTGGATTAACTTGCCTGCGCAAGCCAAGATGACGGAACCCAGCTATCAAGAATTCTCAGCGGACGCTTTTTCGATTATCGAGACTGATGGGCAGCGAGTCAAAGTTTTACTCGGCGAATACCAGAACAGTCGTGGCCCAATCATCGATCCCTATACTCATGTTCACTATTTGGATGTTCATCTTGACGCCGGAGTTCATTTTGAGCACAACCTATCGTCTGAACTGTCGAGCTTTATTTATCTATTTGAAGGCAGTGCCCAGATTGCAGACACACACATCGATCAGCATAATTTTGTGACCTTAGGTGATGGTGAACACATATCGCTTACAGCGAGCCAGGAGGGCGCACGGTTTATTTTGGTTGCCGGCCGACCGATTGGCGAGCCAATTGTGCAACATGGGCCATTTGTTATGAACACTCAAGCAGAGATCCATCGGGCAATAGAAGACTATCAAAATGGAAAATTAGTACAACAAAAACCGGCCATGGTTACTGCGTAATTAATTGAAGAACGAAGCACTTCGTTCAGACTTTAATTTTTATGCGCCATGATGATATGTTTTGCGCATGAGAGCGTTTTGA
>JAADHS010000208.1 GCA_013151745.1 Gammaproteobacteria bacterium
CACATCAACCCTGTACAGGACATCAATTATAGCCCCGTCGATGTTGACCAGAATAATATGATCAATAAAGCGCTGAAAGAAAGAAAAGAATTGAAGCATTTTCTTTACACAAGGGAAAACCTCAACCTTGATTTGTCTGATGCGAAAAGCACTGATGACTCATCACTGTCGTTGAATGCTTCATTTCGACGCAGAGGAGAACAACCTCGCCTCAATGGAGCTTTAAATGGAATTGAGCAAGACTCTTGGAGTATTGGTGCAACTGTCACCATCCCGCTTGATGACAATGGCACAACAAAAAGCCGAACGGCACAAATATTATCCCAGATTTTTGATCTTTCCGTCAGCATAAGACGAACAAAAGACCGAATTTCCTTCGAAGTCAATGAAGCAATAAGAAATTTACAATCCACCAAAGTACGGTATGAAATTCTTGAAAAAACACTGAAACTTGCGGCAGAAAATTTGAGCATTGATGAGTTACGGTTTAGCCGTGGTGTTATTGCCAGTAACGATTTACAGCGAACACAACTGGAACTCCTGCAATTAAAAGTTGACCGTTTCAGTGCGCTGGTCGATTACAAATTATCAGAGATTGAATTAACCAAAGCCGTCGGTGTACTAGGAACAGACTCCCTGTAAAACATCATGAAAAAAATAGCGATCAGTGCCGTATTTTTAATTATATCAGCCGTATTGATTTATTATATTCCGACCTTTAGCTCAAACATGCCCCCTGATGAAGATCTTCCTCAGGTCGTTACCGTTTCAGCCAGCTTTAAAGATATCAAGCAAAAAGTAAAAGGACGGGGGAAAATCATCTCCGCTCAAAGCAGTGAAATCTGGGTGGAAGACATTACTGATATAAAAACAATTCATGTCAAACAAGGCGAAAAAATAAAAAAAGGTCAACCTCTAGTCACGCTAAAAGATCACAAAATCAAAAAAGAGAAAAATAGCGCCACAATGGATATGATCACCGCAGAATACAAACTTCAGGAACTGGAGCGCGGAGAAGAGTCAGAAAGTATCGTTACTGCTAACCGGGAAATGACACTGGCAAAAATTGAATATGAAAAACAACAAAAAGAATCAGAAGTATCCAAGGAGTTATTTAACGCAAAAGCAATTTCCTTTAAACACTATGAAGAAGCAACCATACAGTTGAAAAAAGCGGAACTACGTTATACCGGGGAACAAGCCAATCTTCACAGGTTACGTGACAAACAGGTGGTAGATGTAAAGGTTGCCAGACTGACTTATGAAAAAGCCAAAATCATATATGACGAACTGGCTGAAAAAGAACGCGACCTAGTCAAACGCGCCGAATTTGATGGGAAAGTGATTAAACTTAGAAAAAAAATCAATAACCCCTCTTCTGGAGAAAAAGAAGCGCTCATGAGCATCGCTAACCCTGAGAAAATGCAGGTGAAGCTTCAAATTGATACCTATGACATTGCGCGTGTTAGCGTCGGTCAAACAGTAGAAATTTATCTTGAAGAATACGGACAAGTACTCACCGGCCGGGTCAATGATATTGGCATGGAAGTCATTAAAAAACAGGCTGTCTTTGGTGGGGACAGCCCCAATATCATCGAAGTCACCGCAAATATCATTGGTAGTAAACCCAGTAATTTGAAATTAGGTACTGAAGCTGAAGCAGAAATTATCGTGGCTGAAAGTAAAAATAAGCTGGTACTTCCCATAGAGTCTATTCTCGAAGAAAGTGGCAATGCATTTGTGTATAACGATAACCAAGGAATTGCTAAAAAAATATACGTGCAAACCGGTTTAAGTGATACCGAATATGTCGAAATTGTACATGGGATCAGCGTGGACGACAGAGTGATTACCACAGGAAATATTGGCATCAAAAATGGTAGTAGAATTATTGCTGTCGCAGAGCCCTCCCCCGATCAGAATTTTACGGTACATGATGATCCAGAGATTTTTACTGCTAGTGAAAATGCTATGTTTAAAAAATTTGGGGACGCCTTCAATCACCAGGGTGATATAAGTGGACAATCGGCTAAAGGCGATGGCTCATCATTTTCCATTAACATTATCAACCCGGAAGACTTTCCGGACTTCAATGACGCCGAGGGGGATTTTGCAGCCTTTCCAGAGATTCCCTCGGATTAATGCGATAACGGCCTTACACAAATGAGAACGCAGCGAGAGTTTTTATGGAAGCGGTAATAATTGCCTTATGGAACATTGTTGCCAACCCGTTGCGCAGTTTTTTAACAACAATTGGTATCGTCGTCGGTATTGCCGCAGTCATTGTCGTCATTGCCATTGGAGAAGGAAACCGGGAAGTCATTCAGAATAAAATCAAAATGATGGGAGCAAATCTTCTCGCCATCACGTTGCAAAACTCTGAATTTGATGATGGAAAGATACTTGCTGGAATGCCAACATTTGTCGATTTAAAAGCAATTGCAACATTAGAAAAGAAAATTCCGGCTATTGAAGCCATCTCCCCTGTTTTACGCATAAACAGCCGTTTTAAATACCAAAGTAAGTCCACCAAATTTTTTATCAATGGCACATATCCCAGCTATCAAATTGTTCGAAATCTTGAAGTTCTTTCCGGACGTTACTTTTCAGTCTTCGAGGGAAAACATAAAAAACGGGTTTGTGTACTGAGCAAATCGGCCGCAAAACGCCTGTCAGCTAATGGGCAGAATATCCTTAATCAGAATATCGTTATTGATGGCCGAAGATATAAAGTCATTGGTATCGTTAATGATCTACCGCCATTGCAAAATAATGCAAAACCTGAACAAGCCTACATACCATACACAGTGATGAAAAAAGAGTGGCCCTACCTGTTTCTGGATACCGTTTATTTAACCATTGATAAAGACCATGCGGTAGAAAAAAGCATTGGGGAAGTTGAGTCTGTACTTCGGCAGATCTATGGTGAAACAAGCAAAAACTGGGTCAAAGGTATGACCGACCTGCTAAAGGGTGAAAAAGCAATCATTATGCAGACAACACTGATTATTACGGGTGTTGCCAGCTTGTCATTATTCGTCGGCGGAATAGGCATAATGAATATCATGTTAGTCACGGTAAAAGAAAGAACCAAAGAAATCGGAATAAGAAAAGCTATCGGTGCCACCGATGCAAGTATTCTGCATCAGTTTTTATTGGAAGGTATCATGCTGTGTGTTCTGGGGGGCGTGGTCGGCACTATTTTTGGTATTGCCTGCGCACAAGTGGTCGCTGAATTGATGGAAATCCCCGTAAAAATATCCTGGTCAGCCATTATCGTTGCTTTAGCATTTTCTTCTGGCGTCGGGCTTTTCTTCTCACTTTACCCGGCAGCTTATGCCTCTAAACTCTCTCCTGTAGAAGCCTTACGCTATGAATAAATTTCCGCATACCCAAACTTTACTTATTGCTTAATTTACGATGATTAAATTAGAAAACATAAGCAAAATCTACCCGCCAAAACTGCATGCGCTGGAAGATGCAAGCCTTTCCATATCACAAGGTGAATTTATTGCCATCATGGGGAAATCAGGCTCAGGAAAATCAACACTAATGAACATCATCGGTTTTTTGGATAAACCAACAACGGGTCACATGACATTCTTATCGCAGGACGTAAAAGCATTAACACAAACCGAACTGGCCAATCTTCGGCTACGTGAAATAGGTTTTGTCTTTCAAAATTTCAACCTACTTCCACGCTTAAATGCATGGCGAAATGTGGCATTACCGATGGCGTATGCAAAACTTCCCCGACAAAAAAGGAAGGAAAATGCTTTTCAACTTTCAACTGCTAGAGCAAGTCGGCTTAATTGATCGTACCTCCCATTTGCCCAATAAACTCTCCGGGGGAGAGCGTCAGCGCGTTGCTATTGCCCGGGCTTTAGCCAATGATCCGAATATCATCATCGCAGACGAACCCACAGGAAACCTGGATAGTAAAACCGGGAAAAATATTATGGATATGTTTTGCCAGTTACACCAGAAGGGAAAAACCTTGATTATTGTAACGCATGACGCGTCTATTGCTTCATATGCTCAAAGAGTGGTTACGGTTCATGATGGAAAGATCATACGTGACTCACAACATGGCGATCAAGACGACTAAAACCCAAGATAAGGGTTCGAAGAATAACAGGCAAAAAATATATCTTTGCGTTCTCTGTGCCTTCGCGTTAGATTTTATAGTCTGGGCTAGGTTGAAGTGCTCTAAACAGGGTTTTGGAGACAGCTTGTTACCCTGGCACGTTGGGGTTCATAAAAAACATTCACCCCAACCTACGCACCAAACATTAAGGCCATACTGTTTTCCTTACTTAATCGGTATGATTTCTACCCCACCGGCTGGAGGTGCTGTCATCTTCGCTAACGCCTCCTCCAACACTGTCTTTTCATTATTCAACTGAAGCACTACCCGCTCCAATTCGTCAATACGTCGCTTCAATGGTTTTTCGCCTATTTTAAGCTGAGCATTTTTTGTCTGCATACCCCGCAACTGTGCTTGCAGTTGTGCGTTGTGCAAATAGGCTTCCTCAAGTTCATTTTTATTAACCGGTCGGGTGCGTAATTTTATGCTTTGTCCCGTTTTGTCAGCAACCAGTCTGGCCGCTGCATTGACCAGCATTTCTGTTTGCTTTCGTAAATTTGTTTGTCTTGGGTCAGGTTGCCCCAGGGCATCGGCAATAGCCAGTAAACGTGATTCAGCAGCAAGCAAAATATTTTCCATCGCCGTATCATTCAGCGCCCGTAATTCTTTTACGGCTTGTGTAATATGCACCAGATGATTGGCCTCAAACGCAAAATGTTTTACCGCATTTTCAATCGCACTCTGGTCATTCGGGTCTCGTTCAATGACAGCTTGAGCATTTTCCAATGCCTGCCGGGTTTTTTGATAACTCTTGGGTGCGGCACCCCTGGCCCCCATGGCTTCCGCCTGCTCCAGCACGGCAATAACCTGGTCCAGTTTTGCTGCTTTAACGGATTGTGATTCCAATCGCTGAAACTGATGCAAAGTAATAATACTGGCTCTCTCGAATCCATCCAGTTCTTTTCGTTCAATACGACGAAACAAGTCCGACAATTCATTTAGTACGCCGTTGTATTCATCCGCAGCAGATTGATCAATACCTTTGGCAACGAGAGAATCACGTACTTTCAAAATCTCGCCCAAACGTTGTTGTACTTCCGGCTTGGTGGCAGCAGCCTGTGCCAGGCTTTTATCCGCCAACAGCAGTTTGCTGAAAATTTGTGTATCCGAGAATGTCTTTAGAGTGGCTTCTTTGGGCTCCAGTATCAAAAATCGTGCTTCATCCAGCGCCTTTTGCGCTACCGCAAAAAAACCGGGGGAATAAAAAGCCAGCTCATCCTGCTCGGCACGAGCCATCGTGGTTTCTGTCTCTTTCAGCGCCTGGGCAACGGTTTTACCCTTAAATTGCTGCTGTACTTCGATGGCGTCAACCACCACCTTCGGCTCACTCGCGCAAGCGACCAACAACACCAGACTTATTCCCAGCCAATAAATACCCCGCTTCCTGCCAACGTTCTTTTTTTTCATCTCAACGTTCACAATAATTCCCCCAGAAAAACCCGGATACTCACTTCAATAAACTTCGCTCCAAACTCAGGAACCCCCTGCGACATTCCTTGGTACGCGACCGACGGCTATCCTGCCAAACGGGTACGCAAGGAGAAACCTGTTGCCATCTGCGAGCAACTAGGCAACCCGAGCACATCCAAAGCGCCAGTGGAGCGTAAAATAGCACGCATTGTGTTCCTCGGCACAGTCACTGATGAGGCTCTGCGGGAAGAGCGTCGCGACAATCTGGCAGTAGCCACACAGATAGCAAGCGAACCTTTTGCAGTGCTGTACCGGATATCACCCGCAGCGGCTTCAGGATACTGGAAATAGAATATGAATTAAGGGCTAAATTGCCCTGTTTTCAACATATGCAGCAGAGCCTGAGTTAATGAAAACCCAACGCAAAGGCGCGGAGACGCAGAGAGCGCAAAGGGTGAGAGGATAATGGACAAAGAATCGCTTTGCATTCTCTACATCTCCACTTCTTTGTGTTAGATTTTAGGACACTGTGATTCATAGCAGGGAAATAGTCTGTTCTGCTGAATGCAAATCAATGATTTTATTTTCCGAGATATTTTTAGCACTGAACTCACATTCGAGAACAAAGTACGACCGTGCCCCAATATCATTAAGTTAACAAATTCGTAGGTTGGCGGTGAGGAACCCCAACAGCATTGGCAACGTTGGAGTTCGCAAACTCACCACCAAACTACAATGAACAGGAAAACCGACTTAACTTGATGATATTGAGACATCCTCCTTTATTCCCCCCTCAGCGTTTTTTTGACCACCCTGGAGATGATATTGAAATCATTCTGCCAGTTTCTCTAATTTCCTGATAAATCGTTCTGAACCATATCGCAAACCCTTGTCGGCTTTTCGACTCCGCAACCTCATCTTCCAAAAACCAGAGAACTGTCTCCGATTTATGCATGAGCAGTTTTTGATCAGGATAATCTGGGCATACTGTCCTATCCATTTTACGCACCAATGACAAATGCTTTCCTTCACACTTTGTTTTGAATAAGTTCAGCATATCAATTTTTAATCTAACGATAGCACTGTCTATTTTGACTTGTTATTATTCATAGTATGTTAGCATCCCTTCCTTATATGTGAATTTCATTCCACAACATGCTGCTTTATTATACAGAAATATAAATCTCGTAATTAGGCTTAAATATCATGAAGAAACTACATCAAGAAAGCCTGACATTTATGGAGAAAGCAGTTCATTATCTCGTTAAACATGTACAACCACCTGTAAAAATGCCCTTTAATGATGGCTTTGTTTTTAGGTACAAAGAAGAAACAATACTTCAAGCAATAGTACAAAAATTGGCCCGCATGGTAACCTGCCTTCATTCTGCTAAAGCTCTTATGGAATGTGGATTATTTCAAGATCAAGCTGCATTACAAAGAATGCTAGACGAATTCCAAGAGGATATTTTATTTCTCTCTTATGGTTTAATTAACGAAGTTTTGCCGTTACATAAGGAATATCTAATCGAATTCTATAAAGAAGAATTTGATAATCAGGAATCTGTGCTGAAGTCTAAACAGAAACGAGGAATGGCATCACGCAGAGGAATAAGAGCTTATATTTCAAAAATTGAAGAAAATAAACTGGACCCAAGCACTGGCGTGGAATTATCTAGAACATTAAATAAAGCATATTCAGGTTTTATTCATGGTGCTTCTCCACAAATAATGGATATGTTTGGTGGTGTGAAGCCACATTTTCATGTTTCAGGAATGCGGTGCACTCCTCGTGAACAAGAGTACCAAGATGACATATTAAATTATTTCTATAGAGGAATTCTTTCATTTGGATTTTCAGCAAAGGCATTTGACAATCAACAGTTATTTGATGATGTTATTAAATTTCGAACGTATTTTGAAAGACAGTCGGGCATGTCATATCAAGAAACCTAATACATATGAGCCATTTCTCTTTCAATAGGCAATAACTCTTTTTTTGGATCTTTTAAGAACCAAACTAAAAATCCGTTAATAAAATCGGGTGCTTCGTAGATCTGTGTAAAACTTCCGGCAATCATGATGGTTTTGTCAATTAACACCTGATATTACGCGCTCGAATATTGAATCAATGACTGACAGTTTTTACATGATGCTACAACTCGTATTCTGACTGAAGCCTGCGCAACATCAGAAGCCTCGGACAATCGCTCCAATCTACTGGGGGTATATTGTCGTGATACTGACAAGTGGCGTGTTATAAACGCAGAGGGCGCAAAGTTTTTACTGTTCTTCTCTGCATCCTTTGCGCCCCTCTGCGTTAAATACCCGTGATCCTTAAAACAGATGTTTTTAGCACTTACATTCACATTTGAGGCCCGCGTAACATCAGTTAACACATTAAACCATCAGCATCTCCACATTCTTCTGCTTTTTTCGATGTCCACAACATTACTCCCCGAAAGTCCCGACCACCGGTAGTACCCGCCCCTCAATTTCGATAAACTTCACTGATGTCTACTACCACTCCCCAGATTCCAAAAACCGGCTCGTCAAAAAGCCCAAAAACCACCGGTCAGCACACGCCGATGATCACCCAGTTTCTGCGCATCAAGGCAGAATTCCCGGATACTCTGCTGTTTTACCGCATGGGCGATTTTTACGAGCTGTTTTTCGAGGATGCCCGCAAGGCCGCGAAACTGCTGGATATCACCCTCACCGCTCGCGGCAAGTCCGGTGGTGATCCCATTCCCATGTGTGGCATTCCCTATCACTCGGCTGATGGCTATCTTGCCAAACTGGTGCGCAAGGGGGAGTCCGTTGCCATTTGCGAGCAGACAGGCGACCCGGCCACGTCCAAAGGGCCGGTGGAACGCAAGGTAGTCCGCATCGTCACCCCCGGCACGGTCACCGATGAAGCTCTGCTGGAAGAGCGCCGTGACAATCTGGTGGT
The DNA here is from genome assembly GCA_013151745.1 of Gammaproteobacteria bacterium. Classification (GTDB taxonomy): domain Bacteria; phylum Pseudomonadota; class Gammaproteobacteria; order JAADHS01; family JAADHS01; genus JAADHS01. The sequence continues at coordinate 8,511 of JAADHS010000208.1, forward strand.
GGCGGTACAGGCGCTCAACGACTCTTTTGGCATCGCCGCACTGGATGTCACCAGTGGTCGTTTCAGCGTACTGGAAGTAGAAGGTGAAGAAGCACTGCATGGTGAGCTGGAGCGACTGAATCCTTCAGAGCTGTTACTGAATGAAGAGGCCATGCCTGCGGGTATTGATACTGCACGCCCCGGCCTGCGCCGCCAGCCACCGTGGTATTTTGAACGGGACACTGCCACCCGCTTGCTTACCCAGCAATTTGGCACCCACGATCTGGCTGGCTTTGGCTGTGAGCAGCTTTACCTCGCCGTGAGTGCCGCCGGTTGTCTGCTGCAATACGTCAGGGACACCCAGCGCACCGCTCTACCGCATTTGCGTGGTCTGCAAGTGGAGCGCCGCGAAGACAGCATTGTGCTGGACGCCGCCAGTCGTCGTAATCTGGAGCTGGAGACCAATCTCGGCGGTGGTCGCGAGCACACTCTGGCCTGGGTAATGGACCGTACCTCGACTCCTATGGGCAGTCGTCTGCTGCGGCGCTGGATCAATCGTCCATTGGCCAATCACACTGCTTTGCGTCAACGTCATCAGGCTATTGCCGTGTTGCTGGACGGCCACCGCTACGAGGAGCTGCAAAGCATCCTGCGCGCCATTGGCGATGTGGAGCGTATTCTCGCGCGTATAGCCATTCGCAATGCCCGGCCACGGGATTTTTCTCAGCTGCGCGATACGCTGGAACGTCTGCCAGAACTGCGCAGCACGTTAACCGGCATCTTCGCCGGAAAAGACTGCACTCTGCTGGAAGCGCTCGACGCCCGCATCGGCGACTACCCCGAGCAACATGCCCTGCTCAGCGCCGCTATCATTGACGTGCCACCGATGCTGATCCGCGACGGTGGTGTGATTGCTCCTGGCTTCGACGCTGAGCTGGATGAGCTGCGCGCCATAAAAGATAACGCCGGACAATTCCTGTTAGACCTCGAAACCCGCGAACGTGAACGCACCGGTATCGCCACACTAAAAGTTGCCTATAACCGCGTGCATGGTTATTACATCGAAATCAGCAAGGCGCAATCCGCCAATGCCCCGGATAATTACATCCGTCGCCAAA
>JAADHS010000192.1 GCA_013151745.1 Gammaproteobacteria bacterium
CTGAAAAGCTATGTGCTGAGGTATACATAAATGCAACGCACCAGTATCCGCTAAGGCTTTAACTTTTATCGGTTGAAGACCAGAATCACGAGGATTTTTTAATAAAATATTTGCATATACAAGACCCATACTCTGTCCGATAACAGAACAATTAATGCAATGCAACTAAAAAATTCTACATGACTTCTTCCAGTTCTTTATTTTCAGTTTTTTGGCTTTTTTCTGTGGTTTTTATTTCTACCTCTTTGGTTACTGGTTGCGTTCCTGTTTGTATCTTTTGTGTGCGCTTTCTTGGTGCTTTTGCATCGCTGAATGACACAGCAATGCCTGCTTCTGTTGCCAGTTTTTTAATCTGTTCTTTAGCAAGTTTTATACGTTCCATTTTGCGCTGGTCGAGTTCCTTGTGAATGTCTTTTAATAGTCGCTGTAATTGCTCATCAGAATAAGTTTTTACGTCCATCATTTTGTTATTTCTCCATCCATTGATTGGCAATTTAATTGCCAATATTTTGTTTGATTTATTGCGTTTTTGAAGAGGTTTTTAGCATAGCATATGATGGTATTTTTATACTATTTTTACTGCATTTATTGCAAAAAGTATTTTTTATTTTAGGCGATTGAAAAAACGCCCATCGAATGATGGTTTTACTCCTTTACAGTGCAAAGGGAAGATGTCTGCTCAAAATATTAACTATTTTATACATAAAAATGCATCGCTATTATTGGTACCTTTTGTTATACATAATAGCTCTATCACTCACAAATTATGCACCACAATTTCATCACATGATTTTTTATTATGCTGAGAATTAATCAGAAAAAAGATGCGTCTTCGGCGAAGGATTATTTTAAACATGAACTCAGCCAAGGTGACTACTATAGTGAAGGTCAAGAAGTAGTCGGAATGTGGGGTGGTGAGGCTGCAAAATTACTGGGGCTTTCTGGTCAGGTATTGCAGCAAGATTTCGGCACCGGTCATTTCCCCGTTAACAGTTTAACGAGCAAGCAGCCCAAAAAATAGCCGCGAACCGGTCAATGGATCACCCTTTTCTGAGTCATTTGGCCTCAATCGGATAGAAAGCACTGATTGGGATCAATCATAAAGTGCTCCCAATGGTAAACTTCGCCTTTTGTTTTGCCCAACACCAAGCGACGCTCACCAAAGGAAGCGATTCATGAAATTTGTCAGACGGCCTGATTTAACCCTCGATAAGCGCATTCACCTCGCGATGCTGGCCATGCTTTGCCAGGGCACCTATGGTGCCATGAGTCAACTCGCGAATCAATCGGCGATATCGAGAACGTTTCTCTATCAGTTGATGAACCAGGCGATACTGGTTTTATCACTGTGTTTTAGTGACCGATCCTCTCTTAAAAGTGAGACCAGTGACCGCCATTGGCATGAGTTGATCTTACTCTTACGCCTAGAGGGGAAATGCTCGATTTCAAGTATTACTGAAATCCTCAACTACCAAGGCTTGTCACCGTCTTGCCATGGCACGCTCAGTGAACGTTTCAAAACCGATGGTTCACAATTACCTAACACCTTGAAAACGGATCAACCCTATTATGTCATGTATTTAGCGGATGAAATTTTTGCTTGCCATCGTCCGATACTCATCACCATCGAGCCGGTTAGCACCGCGATTTTGCGCATTGAACTCTCCCCAAACCGCAACGCAGCCACCTGGAAAAATCACTTTCAACAAATCCAAGCCCATCACTACTGCGCGTTAGGGTTGGGCAGTGATCGAGGCACGGGGTTAACCAAGGGTTTTACCGAGGCGTGTCCTGATAAACCCTGGTATTCTGATCATTTCCATGAACTGAGCGATCTTTATCAATATCTGACTCGCCTCGAAAACCAAGCTTACGCGATGATTGAACAAGAAAGTGAGTGTTTGCGTAAATTCAACAATGCCCGTTCCAGTGACCATCTTCACAAACGATTGAGTGCGTATGAACAGGCGGTGGCATCGGCCCATCAAATGATAACACGCTATGATCAATTGCAGTTTTTAGTGAAGAACGTGAGCGCCTCATTACAATTCTTTGATACCCAAGGTCGTCCACAAACACCCGACACCGCTAAAGAGACGATTCGAATCGCCTTGGATTTGATGCCAGCATGGGGTGACACGGCACTCAATGATATTACCCAGACACTTTGGCTACACATTGACGATATCACCGATTGTCTGAAACAAGCCAGCGTGTGTTACGATCAATTGACGGATCTTGTTCCCATTGATGCCCGTGATTCTCTGTGTTTGGCTTGGCAGCACTGGCATCAAACGCATCAAACCAAATCGGCAACCAAGCGCTATCATCAAAGTGAATGTGATTTTTGGCTAGGTTGTGTTGAGCCCTTCCTAGGCGAGTCAGCACAAACCGTCATTGATGAAGCCTTTGCTCGGTTAAACGCGATGGTCAGAGCCTCATCACTGGTGGAAATGGTTAACTCGCACCTGCGACCCTACCTCAATGCGTGCAAAGGTCAAATCACCCAAGAGACGTTGAACTTAATTATGTTTTATCATAATCATCGGCGTTACAAAGCGGGTAAACGTCAAGGTCAGGCACCCATTGAAATACTGAAGAGGCAAACGCTCGATAAGCACTGGGTGGAATTGTTGACCGACACCTTGGCCACTGAGCAAGCCGCTTAACCCAAAACCGTTGATGGTTTGATCAATGAGCTAACCAGTGGCTTGCTCAAAGAGATGCGTATGCTTTTTAATCAAACTGTCAACTACTTTGGCTCCATAATGACCGGTGTCAAGATTTCGATGATTTAGTGGATAATATTCGACCTGATAATGGTGAATCTATTACCGCACATCAGCGTAGTAATCGCACCGCTGGTTATGACTTTACTTTTAATGCGCCAAAGTCGCTTTCTATCCTTTATGAGCATAGCAAAGACGATAATTTACTCTCTGCTTTTCGGGAATCTGTTCATGAAACGATGCAGGAAATTGAGCAGAAGATGGAAGCACGAGTGCGCAAGAAAGGTGCAGATTATAATTGCACCACTGGCAACTTAGCCTATGCCGAATTTATTCACCATACCGCACGCCCTGTTGATGGCATTCCAGACCCACATTTACACGCTCATTGCTTTGTAATGAATGCCACTCTTGACACTAGTGTCTTTGACGGTAAGGAGCAGCAATGGAAGGCAGGACAATTTCAGAATATTAAAGCCGATGCGCCTTATTATGAGGCAGCCTTTCATGCACGCTTATCACAAAAGATACATAATCTCGGTTATGACATCGAGACCAAAGGTAAATTCTGGGATATTGCAGGGGTTAATCAGGATATTATCGATAAATATTCTCATCGTACTGCACAGATTGAACAGGTGGCACAGGATAATAATATCACCAATGCCAAGACTAAATCAGAGCTAGCAGCAACCACAAGAGAAAGTAAAACTAAAGGGCTGACTCGTGAGGATTTAAGCGAGATATGGGATGCAAGGCTGAGTAATGAAGAACGTTTTACATTAAATCATTTAAAGCAAGCGGATGGCGAAGGGGATAATCTAAGCCGTGCTCCCCGAACCAATGCTAATTTAACCCTCGATTTTGCTATCAACCACCTGTTAGAACGACAATCCGTTGCCAAACTATCTAACATCAAGGAACAAGCCTTGCGAGCTGGTTATGGAGCAA
>JAADHS010000256.1 GCA_013151745.1 Gammaproteobacteria bacterium
TATAAAAATGTTTCTCTCTTATCGTCTCCTTGTTAAAAAAATAGTGCGATATAGTTCACAAAATTTACTTTCTATGCCTGTTTTTTCAAAATATTCTGAGTAACAAATCACAAAGCAAATTAATACTTCCTATAAATTTAGATTTGCCAGAGCGAAACAACACAGGAGTGTTTATGACGGTGGCTTATCGCGGATTTGGCATCAAAATTTCTTTGACAAAAACGACATCCAATCTAGATGAATGGAGAGTTGTGCCACAAAATGGCAATGTACACAAAAATCGCCCGAAATCCTCTAGCTTGTTTTGTAAAAAACACGATGGCTATATAAAACACCTAATTTAATCAATAAATTACAAGATAGTTCACTCTTGCCTTAAAGCCTGCTAAAGTGTTACCCGCATGTTTTCATGAGCAGAATTGTGGAAACGATATAGAATAATTTATAGAGTAAAAAGGGAAATTATGTCTTATTTAGAGCCTTCGGAGTTCGTTACAAAAATGGTGGATTCAGGTGAATCCAAAATTTATATGTCTGCGAAGGACACGGTAATTCGCGCCTATATGGCAGGTGCTGTGCTTGGGCTTGCTGCCATGTTTGCGATTACGGTTACTATTCAAACAGGCTCTCCCCTCGTTGGAGCGTTACTCTTTCCAGTAGGCTTCATCATGCTCTACTTGATGAAATTTGATTTGCTAACCGGTGTTTTTACACTTGTCCCTCTGGCTTGGCTTGATAAAAGACCGGGCGTGACTATTGGTCAAATTTTACGCAACTGGGGTTGGGTATTTCTCGGTAACTTGGGTGGCGCACTAACAGTGGCATTTATCATGTCCTTTGTTTTAACCTACGGTTACAACATCGATGGTGGTGCTCTTGCGGAAAAAGTAAGTAGTATCGGTGAAGCCAGAACCGTGGGCTATCAAGAGCATGGTCTCGGCGGTTGGGCAACCATTTTTATGCGCGGCATGTTATGTAACTGGATGGTTTCCATGGGCGTTGTGGGTGCCATGATTTCCACTTCAGCAACAGGAAAAATCGCCGCAATGTGGATGCCTATCATGTTGTTCTTTTACATGGGGTTTGAACACTCCATCGTTAATATGTTCTTGTTTCCATTTTCGATGCTCATGGGCGGTGATTTTACTGTTTCCGATTACCTCATCTGGAATGAGATCCCCACAGTTTTAGGCAACCTGGTTGGCGGTCTCTTGTTTGTTGCGCTACCTTTATACTATACACACGTAAAGACAAGCCCTAATCGTAAAATCAGCAAATAATCCAAAAGGAATCTCGGCTCTGGTCAGAGCCGAGTTTATTTTTCGTGATGTCAAACCAGCTCAGTATATCTATCGGACAAGGCTCTGATAAAGGCCGCAAGGAGATCAATCAAGATTTCCATGGTGCCTACATACCGAAAGACCCCTTGCTAACATCAAAGGGGATTGCGATTAGCTTGGCAGATGGCATAAGCAGCAGTGAAGTCAGTCAGCATGCCAGCGAAGTGTCGATTAAAAGCTTTTTGGAAGACTATTACTGTACTCCAGAGTCCTGGACAGTTAAAACATCAGTACAACGAGTACTGAAAGCGACAAACTCCTGGCTTTATCTGCAAACTCGCAACAGTCCCTATCGTTATGCCCCTGACCGCGGATACGTATGCACCTTTACTACATTGGTTATTAAATCCAATACGGCGCATATTTTTCACGTGGGAGACACGCGTATATATCGATTGACCAAAAATAATCTCGAACAACTTACCGAGGATCATCGGCTCTGGGTTTCAAAAGAAAAAAGTTACCTGAGACGCGCTTTAGGCATGAAGGATCAGCTTGAGCTGGATTATCGCTCTTTCACTTTGGAAGTCGGAGATGTTTTTATTCTAGCTACCGATGGTGTTTATGAACATACGGATGACAAATTCATTATAGACACGATTTGCACTCATAGTGGTGACTTGGATAAAGCGGCTTCATTGATTATCAAGGACGCATTCCAGCAAGGAAGTACGGATAATTTAAGCATTCAAATCGTCAGAGTGGATCAATTACCCAGCCAGAATGTCGAAGAAGTCTATCAGCAATTAACCGCATTGCCTTTTCCACCTGAACTCAAACCCAGAATGTTGTTTGACGGCTATGAAATCATCCGTGATCTACGTATTAGCCACCGTAGCCACATTTACCTCGCTGTTGATATTGAAACTAAAGAACAGGTTGTTATAAAAATTCCCTCCATTGATCTTCGCGACCATCCTGAATATCTAGAACATTTTCTGATGGAAGAGTGGGTTGCCCGCCGCATCAACCATGCTCATGTATTAAAGCCCTGCTTGCAAACGCGGAAGCGAAATTATTTGTACATAGTCACAGAATTTATAAAAGGACAAACCTTAAAACAGTGGATGATTGATCACTCAGAACCCGATGTAGAAACAGTTCGTAGTATTATAGAACAAATCGCCACAGGCTTGCGTGCCTTTCACCGTCAAGAAATGTTTCACCAAGATCTAAAACCCGACAACATCATGATCGACTCAATGGGCGTAATAAAAATTATCGATTTTGGTTCTGTTCGTGTCGCGGGTCTGATGGAAGTCACAACGCCAATTGAACAGCAAAATATTCTGGGTACAGCCCCATACACGGCTCCAGAATGTTTTCTTGGTGAAGCAGGTTCCAAGCACTCTGACCTATTTTCGTTAGGCGTGATCTGTTATCAGATGCTTTCTGGCAAACTGCCCTATGGTACACAGGTGGCAAAGTCTCGTACCAAAGTAGCTCAACGAAGACTTAAATATCGCAGTGTCCTTGATGAAAATCGAGAAATACCAACCTGGATAGATGAAGCCATTAAAAAGGCCGTTAACCCAGACCCATACAAACGATACGATACGCTATCGGAGTTCATATATGCTCTTCGCCACCCCAGCAAGGTGTTCTTGAGTAAAACGCGACCACCGTTAATGGAACGAAACCCAGTGGCCTTTTGGCAATGTGTCTCATTAATTTTAACCCTTATTATCATCGCATTATTAGCCCGTCATCCATAGGCAAAAAATACAAAAGAGAAAAACCGGGGGACTTTTGAACATAAGAATAACTAAATGAATAAACACTTCCAAAATTTCGTACTGAAGACCACTGGCGCAACGGCAATACGCTCTCAAGAGGTCATTCAAACCTTATGGAGTGGTTATGGTGAAATTGTGCGGGTTGAGCTTATCGGATCGAACTTAAATTCTGTTGTTGTAAAATATATTGTTTTCCCTTCTCGATTTGATCATCCTCGAGGATGGAATACAGATCATTCTCATGCACGAAAAATTAAATCATATGATGTAGAGATGCATTGGTACCGTGACTGGAGCATACGCTGCAGCACTGTCTGTAGAGTTGCTCAGTGTTACGCCACCATGGAAGCGGAAAATGAACGTATCATCCTCCTGGAAGATTTGGATGCCGTCGGGTTTCCCATCAGACGATCGACTCTGGACAGTGCTGGAGTAAAGCTATGTTTGCGCTGGTTAGCCCATTTTCATGCTACTTTTATGAGTGAAAAACCTGAAGGCCTGTGGCAAACGGGGACTTATTGGCATCTGGCAACACGACCCGATGAGTGGGCAGCAATGGCAGAAAGCGATTTAAAGCAAGTGGCAACAGAAATAG
>JAADHS010000079.1 GCA_013151745.1 Gammaproteobacteria bacterium
ATTTTTTAGATTGGGCAGTGCTTGCATGGTTATTCAGCTTACATCAAAATCCATTTGTTATTCAATAGTTTGGGGGGCTGAGTAGTTACATTTCTTTATAGACTGTATCGACGCATACGCCGATCATTCGTGCGAATTCTGGGACTGAATAACCCAGCTTGGGAAAGTTTTGTTCCATTGCTACACCTCATTGTTATTGGCTAATCCGTCTGATTACAAACGGTATGAGATGAAGAATAATTGTTTATAAGTTAGAAAGTGGCCTGCACTTTCCAGCATTGGTTACCAAGTTTTTGAAGTATGGCTTTGAATGGTTTTCGGATTGACGCCATTAAGTTCAGCTACAGTCTCACGGAGAGCCATGATGCCCCAGGTCGGATGATCCATGTGAGCTTGTTCTAAGTCGGTCTGATATTTTCTCCAGCGCGCCTGCTTTTCTTCGGGTGTTCCATAAACAACCTCATGGCCTTGTTTGGAACTATTGATGATTTTCTGTCCGCGCTCAATATCTGGAACAAAATATGAAAATTTTGCGCGCTCGGCAGCCTGAATAAAATTTGCCATGTTAATCGCCAAAATAGTGGCCGATACATTATTATTTAGTGAACCACGAACTGCCATCGCGCGCTTTATTACAATCCAGGCCCATTGCACAGGCTTAGGATTATTTTTACCTCTCATATTTATTGCACAAAATTCATTCCAGCAAGTAGAGACATTCTCCCAGTCCCCCTCATAACCATAATTTCGCAATGAATTTGACGCTTGCTTTACAATCCCATCAAGCATTTCTTGCAATGCTTGATGGCTTGTAGCCGGCTCGTTCATTTATCACCCTCAACCAACAACTCAACCGCCGCTGCTTTGTGCTCTGGTGCCAAGTGGGCATACCTGAGAGTCATCTTCAGATCGCTATGGCCCAGTAAATCGCGTACAGTATTGAGATCAACCCCAGCCATCACCAAATTACTGGCGAACGTGTGCCGGAGATCGTGGAACCGAAAACCCTCAATTTTGGCGTCGCTGAGAATGGTCGCCCAAGACTTTTGGGTATTGTTCAGCGGCGTCCCGTCTTGGCCAGGGAAAACTAACTCCCCCTTCGATATTTTTTCCCAATCTTTTAACAACTGAACAGCTTCAGCATTCATGGGAATATGCCGGGTGCTGCCGCTCTTAGCTTTTTCACCCACCACGGTGATGGTTTTGGTGCGGAAATTGGCGTTCTGCCAAGTCAAATGAAACAACTCCCCACGCCGCATTCCGGTATTCAGAGCCAGGAGAATCAAAGGTTTCATTAGTTTAGGTCGCCGCCCCCCTTTGCTGTCGAGCAGTTTGCGTAATCGCTTTTCCTCTTCCTTGGACAAAAATCGCACCTTTCTGCGGCTATCAATTTTCATCGGCTTTATACTGGCCAGCGGATTAATCGGCAACATACCCCATTCCACCGCCTTGGAAAGTGTCGCTTTCAGTGTGGTGATATCACGATTGACTGTTGCTGGCTTGGTGCCGCCTTTGAGGCGAGCGGTTCGCCATTTCTCAATATCTTCCGCGCCAACTTCAGAGAGCTTTTGGGTCAAAAACCGATCGAAGCGAGTTTTAAGCCGCTTCAAAGTGGCATCACCATCTTTGCGGTTAACGTCCACCCATGGGCCGTATTCATCATCAATGAATGTCTTGAGTGTGCACCTCTCAGCGCGAGAAATTGAGAGATCGTGCCCGGATGCGGCTTTCCCTAATATCGCCTTTGCTTCTTCCCTTGCTTGGGTAGGCGTCCAAAGCTCAGCATTTTTAATAAATTTCCGCTTACCTCTGGCATATTGGCAGTAGTATTTCTTTTTTCCAGTGGGTAACACGCGCAACAGAAAGCCTGTTACCTTTGTGTCACGAATATCGTAGGGTTTGCCCTTGGGTTTCGCTGAATTGACTGTTATCTGAGTTATGAGTTCTGGCATCGGTAGTCCTGAAGTGCAAATAAAGTGCACTAACATCCTACTACCGCAGATAATAACAGGCAACAACAGATTATAATGTAAACTTAATCAATAAGTTATGAGATAAGCCACTGATTAAGAAAGGGTGATTTTAGCCTTCACACGGCAGGGGTCACTGGTTCAATCCCAGTATCGCCCACCAATTATCCGAACTGATTAGTAGTAAGCTCGAACCACAACGACAAATTATCGCATAAGTCTTGCTAACTCGCTTCGCTCGAAAGCAAAACTAAACTGGTTCAATCCCGGTATTGCTTACCATATCTCATGCGGCTTTCAGCCGGATTAACTCTTTGACAGGGAAGTCTGATAATGCTTCCCGAACTCCCGCAGTAGCCCTAAAATATCAGAATTTTGGCATTTTTCCGTGTCTGGAGAACCAGCATAGCCAAGAGGAATCTCGTCGATGATTCTTGACTATTTGTGATATTAGAACCATCATCCTAGTACCTAGTCTTCGCAGACCGAACCGTCACCGTATGGTGTGCCTGCCGGGAAATTCTCCCGGCTAGGCTGTGAAGACGACCTTTCTTATTTAAACATCCAGACATCGTCAATCTTCCCACTACGTGTAAGCATTTCGAGCCATCGATTTGCGTTTTTTCTGGCGACCGGATTGTGTGCCCTGGCTATGGCGCCAGCCACCATATCTGCTAACTGAATTAAGTTATTTTTATGCGAATCGGCGAATTTAATATCTTTAACTCTGCCACTTCCGAGTTCACGCCGTAAATATGCTCCGAGTTCCCGCTTGAATTTCCTGTCGCCACTACCATCAATTTTAATGCAGGCATCTTGTAACACCGCATTGTCATGCCTCATTAACATTTGTACAAAATAGTTATAAAAATTATTTGTACAAGTACGCAAATTGTCACTGTAGACCTTGCTTTTATCTACCACTAAAGCACGCACCGTGAAATTAAATGGGCAAACCGCATCAAAGAAACCATCTTTAATATCAGGGTGGCACTTATTGAATTTGAATTCTGGTTTCACTCTAAACTTGGTACGAGCCTTATTGATAGCTTCACTTGCTTTTTCGGCTTCAGAAAAATCATTAAAAATGGCCATTGCAACAACAAACATGGGTGATGAGCCCTTGGCTATTTTGAAACCTGGATCGCCACTTTCATCGATCAAAACCAACAATATAACGACTCCCGTCAGGAATTTATTTCGCAGTATAACCTGATATGCAGGACATAAAATGAGACAACACGTCCAGGCAATGCTGCTACCGAAACCACCGATCAAATTGAAGCAATGTTACTTTGAAGTATTGACTTACAAAATGGGCGTGGTTGAGAGCTTACAACAAACTCAATATCATGAATATACACAAGGTTGAACCAACCCTGGTTATAGCCTGCCATAATCTGGCAGAAAATAACCAACCATAAATTTTACCTGGATAAAAAACAAACAACTGTCGGCCAAAGCAGGAGAGCCAATCGGTCAAAGTGGCATAAAATAGAAAAGAAAAAAATGGTAAATACAGGAGAAAAAAATGGAAAACGTACTCGCTAATTTTCGGTGTTCAGATATTTCATGGCCTCAAGCGTCATCTGACGTACATTAGTATTGGCTCTATATGCATTCCGGGGTCGTGCTAAAATGACGTTCGTTCAGTAGAAAAATCAGCCAGGGATAGTGCGTGAAAGCCAGTTTGGAA
>JAADHS010000139.1 GCA_013151745.1 Gammaproteobacteria bacterium
AATATTTTGTTGTCAGCTAATTTTTCGTATTGAGCTTGGCCTTTTTGTTGGCGGCGTACTTTGAAAAATAGCTGCTCGTCAGGAATTTCCATCAGCTCCTTAATGACGCTCAGTGTGGCTTGTTGGCGAGTGAGTGCTTTGTCTTCATTAATGTGTTTGGGGGCGGCATATTCTTGCACGTGAATCCAGTGTTTTTTCCCGTGGTAGACATCGATTGCAAAGGCATATTCGGGGATGTCAGCGTCGTAGATACGATAACAGTGAATGTTTTCGCGATTTAACCAGCGGCGTAGATGTTTGATATTTTTTTGTAGTCGATTGGTAAACATTTGCACAGGATCATGGTGTTCTTGTTTCTCAGAGGTCGCGTTCATTTCGGATGGTTTTCCAGGTATTGTCAAATTTCACATTCATTTCAGTGACATTTTATATCGTCCAAGCAAGATAGCAATCCGTATTCTCATCGACTAGAAAGAAGGAGCCAACAAAATGAAGGCAGCACCAGCGATCATTTGGGATTTACCGACGCGTGTGTTCCATTGGTTGTTAGTTATCAGTTTTGCACTGGCATGGATTACTTTTGATGATAATCGTTATCTTTTTGCACATGTGTATGCGGGTTATCTTTTTTTAAGTTTGTTGGTTTTTCGTTTTGTGTGGGGGGCGGTGGGTACCCATTATGCGAGGTTTCGAACCTTTGCTTATGATTGGACTTCGGTGACGGACTATCTAAAAGGCTTGTTGAGCGGGAAAGCCTCTCGGCATATTGGTCATAATCCGGTGGGTGGCTGGGCCATATTTATTATGCTGACATTGGGGCTTTTGATTGGGATTACGGGATTACTCGTGCTGGGTGGTGAAGAAGGACATGGTCCGTTACGAGGCTTGATTAGTTTTGAAATTGGCACGGGGTCCAAAGAATTTCATGAAGTTTTTGCCTGGATTATGTTGGTGATTGTGATAGTCCATGTGTTTGGTGTGATTGGTGAAAGCATTGTCCATCGAGAGAATTTAATTTGGTCAATGCTAACCGGACGTAAAGAGGATGTACTGGAGGCGACTCAGGTACGAGGCCATGGTCTATTGGGTGTCTTATTATTAACGATAGTATTTGTCTCTGCTTTATTCTATTTTCGGGGTTATTTAATCGAAACAACGGATAGTCCCTTCCAGCCTTTTCGAGGCCCTAGCTTACCAGATAATGCCACTTGGCGAAGTGAATGCGGTGATTGTCATTTGGCCTTTCATCCCACCTTATTGCCGAAAAGATCTTGGCAGTTAATGCTAAATACATTAGACGATCACTTTGGCGAGCAACTGGAATATGATGTAGAAACGCTGGCAGAGCTTAAGCCGTTTCTCATCGAGAATGCTGCCGAAAGTGGATTGACTGAAGCGGCCCATAAGGTCAATAGATCCATTGCTTCAGATCAAACGCCATTACGTATTACTAAAACCAAGTATTGGGTTAAAAAGCATATAGGTATTAATGATGAGTATTGGGATAACGAGAAAATAGCAAGTAAAACGAACTGTGAGGCGTGTCATCTGGATGCAGAAGAAGGCACTTTTGAAGATTCAGGGATGCGTTTACCTAACATTAAAAAATAATCTCGATTATTGCATATTTTCGCTATTGTCACAGGTTTTCACTCTTAATTCAGGCGTTAGCTATATTATTTTTTAGAGTAAAGTTACTGGATGATATACCCTGACGATGGATGATTTTATTTTTCATAAATAGTACATCATTGCTTGCCCAGAATGAAGTATCGAAGGCGCAGGGTTGGCTCGATACCGTTCCTCGCTATACGGATAAAATATTATTGGCGAGTGCACAAAATTATTTTTAAACAGATAGCGATGAGCTTGCCTCACTTGGTGTTTTAGGTTTTTTAGTGGCCGTTAGAAGAGATGCCCGCTGCGGCAGGTATTATTCGGTGTGGTAGGGATGTTAATGGGCATTAAGTACACTTGGTAAATAAAAAAGGTTGAATATGAAAAAATATATTGGGTTGATTGTCATTATTGGATTAGGCTGTGTGAGTTATGCACAGGCGAACATGGATGACTTATATAAATATTATAATCCTCAAGGTGAACTCACTTTCGGTGCCGAACGGGGTAAAACATTATGGCATAAAAAACACTTGGATAAGAAAGGAAAAGAACGGGCGTGTACCACTTGTCATGGTGAAGACCTTCGCAAGTCCGGCAAACACGCGAAAACAGGCAAAGTAATTGATCCATTGGCTGCGTCGGTTAACAAAGAGCGTTTTACTGATTTAAAGAAAGTGAAAAAGTGGTTTAAGAGAAACTGTAAATGGGTATTAGGAAGGGAATGTACTGATCAGGAAAAAGGTGACATTCTCAAATATCTCTCACAACTTTAATCAAAATAGGGTAATTATGAAAAAAAACTCAGTGGTATTCATGTTGATGATGTCAGTAACCTTGGGAGGTGTATCGGTATTGCATGCCGATGAAGGATTTGCTTCATGGTTGTTTTCTGTGGAAAGAAAAAAAGGAGTAGAGCCTGTCACGGATGCAATATATAACGAGGAGTGTAGTGCCTGTCATTTTCCTTATCAACCCGGCTGGTTGCCGGAAGCTTCCTGGCAGAAGCTAATCGCCGCCTCGGCATTAGAGGATCATTTTGGTGAAAGTGCAGAATTAGATGAGCAGACCCAACAACATATTATTAATTTTTTAACGGCAAACTCCGCCGATAAATCGTATTATAAGCGGTCGAAGAAAATAATGGCATCGCTCAACAAGGATCAGGCGCCTATCCGCATTACAAAAGTACCTTATATTATTAAGAAGCACGATGAAATCCCAGAGAAACTCATCAGTAAAAATGAAAAAGTGAAATCATTAAGTTATTGTGAGAAGTGCCATAAGAAGGCGGAAAAAGGTATTTTTGATGATGACTCTGTGTTTATCCCTGGCCATGGATATTGGAGCGATTAACTGATGCGAGTAGAAAAACGGCCTTTCTTTTGTTTTTGATAGGTATATTGACAAGAGTAGTGCTAGCGTAATTCCTAGCACTACTCTCAAAGTAGCGCCGCCAAATTCAAGACCCGAATGCTAACATTTGGTATATCGGTTTGCAATGTCGAAAAAATAGTGACGAAATAACTCTCCTTCTTGTTCTCGCCTTTGTGTGTTTTTCTTAACCAACGCTGTTTAGATGATGTCCGTCGATTGGAATTCAATCTAAAAATTAACGGTTATTGACTGTCATTCCAAACTTTTTTGAACATATTCAATACTGATTCCGGAATCGCTTCAAAAAAATACGGAGGCCAGGTTTGCAGTGAACTTGGATTGCGTTTAGAATAATGCCTTTATTCCTCCTAATTTTAGATGATATCTTCGCGTAATGGCCAGATTTTATGATGCGCTTGATCAAAAATTAACTGAATTTATTGAAACGCAACAGGTATTTTTTACTGCATCAGCGGCACCTACTGGACGAATTAATTTATCGCCCAAGGGGATGGATACCTTCCGTTGTATAAATAACAATCAAGTTATCTATTTGGATTTGACGGGTAGCGGCAATGAAACCGCCGCTCATTTGGCGCAAGACCCAAGGATGACTTTGATGTTTTGCAGTTTTGCAAAACAGCCGTTGATTTTGCGAA
>JAADHS010000240.1 GCA_013151745.1 Gammaproteobacteria bacterium
GAACGGTTATTACGGACACTTCGGTTACATGGTTATGTCTAACCTTGAGTTAGATATCCGCTATGACGTTTATAACCGCATGACCGATGTTTCAGCAAAAGAAAGAAAGTTTACAACAACAACGCTTGGTGCCCAGTACTTCTTTAACAAGAAAAGCCGTGTAACCTTGAACTACGAGATGCGTGACGCCGAAGCGCCTAACCTGGCTTCAACACACAATGCCAATTTGATATTGGGTGAAATCGATGATCGTATTTCAGCGCAATTGCTGATCATTTTCTAAGGAATATTTTTCTTTAGATAGATTTAAACAATAAAGGTAAATCCTGCGTTAATCATCATGCTATGTGATACACGCTTTGAGGGGCTTGAAAGAGTCCCTCTTTTTTTGTTTACGTATTGCAAATCACAAGGTATATTCTTACAAACCATTAGCAGGGACTATTTAACATGAGCAAGCAAACATTAAAAACTATCGCTGGCATCATCTTACTCAGCCTTGCCAGCACCGTTAGCATGGCAAGCAACACAAATGGCATGATAAAAATAAAAAGCACGCACAGCGTTTCAGAAACAATAAACAAACTGGAAGCCGTGCTAACCAAAAAAGGCATGACCATCTTCAAACGCGTTGACCACACTGCTGGCGCAAACAAAGTTGGCCTGCAACTGCGCCCTACCGAGTTACTGATTTTCGGCAACCCGAAAGTCGGTACACCTTTGATGCAATGCTCACAGACCGCCGCATTAGACCTACCGCAAAAAGCACTGGTATACAAAGATAAAAAGGGACAGGTATGGCTAGCCTATAATGACCCGGCTTACATGGCTAAAAGACACAATATTCATGGCTGTGAAAAAGCCGTTCAGAAAGTAACAAAGGCATTAGCGACGTTTGCCAGTATTGCTACGGAATAAAAGACAGTTGGCAGTCATCGGTTTGCCGTTGGCAGAAAAAACCAGAATCTAAAAGCCTTTAGCTGCAAACTGACGACTGCCAACTATTTCTTAAACATCTTTAAATAATCAAAAAAACAGAAATAGACTTACAGAGTACTTGCCATGCTAATATGTTCACAAATTAGCAAATAATATAACTGTGCTCTAAAGGAGATTTTTCATGATGTCATTTAAACGTACGCTGTCTCTAATCCTGTCAATTTCACTACTCTGCATTTCCTTTGGCCAGACTCAGGCCGCCATAATAACGAATGATCAAATCATTCAACAATCCCAACAAAAAACCGATAAAACAGCCCTTCTACAAATGATTAATCGCTCAGATATCCAGGAGCGACTACTCGATATGGGTGTTACTAGCGCAGACGTAGAAGAACGCATCAATCAGATGACACCGGAAGAAGTCGCGCAGCTCAATCAACAACTTGATCAACTGCCCGCTGGTAGTGGCATTATTGGCATCATCGCCCTTGGCTTTGTTGTCTTCGTCATTACTGACGTGATTGGCGCAACGGATATATTCCCATTCATTCACCCTGTAAAATAATAATGAATGAAAATACTGCTCCTGTCTGGATGTCTGTTAATTTTAAGCAGTTGCGCATCAACACCACAAAGCGACGACATAAGAACTAACGGATTAAGTTCGCTGCCGTCAGCCATCGAACTGACAAACACGCCATTTTACCCGCAGACAGAATATCAATGTGGGCCTGCGGCACTGGCAACAGTTCTACAGGCTCACAACATAAAAACCACATCGGAAACCCTGTCCAGCCAGGTCTATATTCCTGAACGCCAGGGCAGCCTGCAAATAGAAATGACAGTCGCCGCACGCCGCCATGAGATGCTGCCATACCCGCTTGACACAAAAATGACAGCCCTTTTCGCTGAAATAGCTGCCGGTAATCCGGTACTGGTCTTGCAGAACCTCAGTTTTGAATGGTATCCAAAATGGCATTACGCAGTGGTGGTCGGCTATGATTATGATAATCAGGAAATCATCCTACGATCCGGCACCACCAAACGCTGGCTCACACCTTTCGAAGTATTTGAACGAACATGGCAACGTGCTGATTTCTGGGCACTGGTCATCGTGCCTGTTGGTGAAATACCCAAAACAGCAGAACCATTGCGTTATTTAAAAACCGCCTATGCTTTTGAAGAAACAGGACATTATGAACTTGCTCTCAAAGCGTACCGTTCAGCAAGTAAACGCTGGCCTGATATCAACATCACCTGGGTAACACTAGGAAACATGGCATATAAAAACCATGACTGGCCCGAAGCAATCGACGCATTTAATACTGCTTTAAGTATTGATCCTGAATCAGTCACTAGCTGGAACAATCTGGCCTATACCCTGCATGCCTATGGCTGTCAGAAGCCAGCCCTAAAGGCGCTTCAATGTGGCCTGAATATTATACCCGCCAACAAAAACCTGTTGAACTCATGGAAAGAGCTACATAACAACCCTGCTAACAATCAAATAAATTGCCCAAATCCTCAATGCTACAAATGATTTCTTTTATCGTAGCAGTTCTATTATCTGGTTGCGCATCCATGTTTAATGGCACATCACAAGAATTACACGTACGAAGCAATGATGACAATGTTAAATTTTATGTTAATGAAGCATATATAGGTAAAGGAAGTGCTGTTACTACGCTAAAGAAGAAAAACGAATATATGATTACTGCTAAAAAAGAAGGATGTGACCTAGTAACTCGGCCAATCACAAAATCATTTGATGGCACTACGCTTCTTGGACTATTTATTGATTTAGGAATATTTTCAATATTATTAATTGATGGTGCCGCTACGGGTGCATGGCAAAGCTTTGATCAAACCAACTATATAATTGACCCAATCTGCTAATAATAAATATGTCTCTAAAGATTTATAATCCACGTAATTAAAAAAACACTTACAACCTACTATTAAATTTAACACCAAGACTACTCTGATTAATTGTCGTTCTGAGAAAAATCGAAGAATCTTATGCACCGTAACTATTTGATAACTCAGTGACAATAGATCCTTCGACTTCGCTCAGGAAAAAACATAAATTAATCATATGTTCCCTAAACTATAAACTCGCTACAAAGAAAATCTGTAATTTAGTAATAGTAAGTTTCAACGAGCCCCGAAAGTCCTTCAATAAAGTTCTTTGCCAGACATCAGTAGCAGGAAAATAACACAGAATTTTCAGATATAAACCTTAATTATCAGTATTATTTCTAACACGCCCCAACAACGATTAACCCTCATCAACACCGAAAATTATTATAAAATGAGCAAATGAACCTTCCACAAATTGATGACTACCGCTCTATCCTGTTAAGCAACACCCCCTTGCTGGACGTTCGCGCACCAGTAGAATTTAATCAGGGTGCTTTTCCCCTCGCAGAAAATTTTCCACTGATCAATAACCAGGAGCGCGAAGCCATTGGCATCCGCTATAAAAAGCAGGGTCAGGATGAGGCGATCAAACTCGGACACGAACTGGTACAGGGCGACATAAAACAACAACGGGTCAACCATTGGCAGGACTTTTTTACGCAGCATCCACAGGGCGTACTCTACTGTTTTCGTGGCGGCATGCGTTCGAAGATTTCACAGCAGTGGATCTATGAACAAACCGGACAGGTCTACCCGAGGATAAAAGGTGGCTACAAAGCCATGCCGTTTTCTGATTGATGAGCTAGAAACATCAACACAGCACATCAACCCCGTCATGCTCGGTGGTCGCACCGGCATCGGCAAAACACTTTTGTTACAGGAACTAAAACAACAGCTCGACCTCGAAGGCATCTATCATCATCGCGGTTCGGTGTTTGGCAAACACGTCACGCCCCAACCTTCACAGATCGATATCGAGAATACTTTATCGATTGAGTTATTAAAACTACTTGATAAAGAGCATTCTCAGATCGTGCTTGAAGATGAAGGCACTAACATCGGCTCACGATTAATTCCAGACGTGCTTTTCCAGAAAATGAAACAGTCACCTTTGATTCTTTTGGAGGCCGGCGCTGCCGAACGGGTAGACATCACGTTTCAGGAATATATCATCGAATCTTTAGCCGAGCACCAGCAGCATCTCGGTGAAGAGTCCGGCTTTAAATCATGGTGCGAACAGTTACAACTATCCATCGATAAAATACAACGCCGTCTTGGTGGGGTTCGATACAAAGAACTTAAAACATTGCTTACCGATGCCATCCAGCAGCAGATAAACAGCGGTGATACAGAGCACCACAAGCAATGGATAAAAACGTTGTTAGTCGATTATTATGACCCGATGTATGATTTTCAAACCGGGAAGAAACTCGACCGGGTGGTTTTTAAAGGGGAAAAAGAGGATGTACTGAGTTACCTGAAACAGCATTATCAAATCATCTGATAATACACCGCATATGATATGTGATGTATTTTTCAGACGGATAACAGCAAACATCAAAAAAAATATTGTCCACAGATGGTCGCTATTGCGACCGCGACATTAATGCATCCTTGTATGTCAACGCAAATAAAAACAAAAAATGAATCTTTTGTAGGGCGGGCACTGCCCGCCGTTGGTCAGACATTTATACAATATTCTGTCGGACAGTGCCCGGCCTACCAAACTTAAAATGTTCGTCCGCGAATAACGCGAAACACGCAAAGTATTAAAAATAAAAAGCTTTTTTCGCGTTCTTTGCGTTATTCGCGGACCGTGTTTTTCTGTTTATATTTGGGTTCATCTGTGGACATAATTTTTTTCTTAAAAGCCCACTACTGACAGGAAACTGACTTACACCTATTTCCACTGCTGTCCCGAATGGCACTAAGTTAAGGTATTTTACCCGCTACAGGAAAACCGGAGACGGGGCTTTAGCCCCGTTATGGGTGGGACTAAAGTC
>JAADHS010000184.1 GCA_013151745.1 Gammaproteobacteria bacterium
GGTAACTACTCACCCCCTATATCATTAATTTTACCAGCCAGAGCCATTTGGATCGCAATTAATGGGTTGTAACCTTTGTTTGTCATGGTCTGCAGGTAACTTGAGATCCGACAATAAGCTTCTGCATATTTAAGTGTTCTAAAACAACCTGATACTTTTTGCTTTACCTTGGCCATTCTCAGATCGCGCTCTGCTCGATTATTGGTAAAGGAAACGTGAGACTCTTTAGCAAACAGCAACACGGCTTGTTCGTGTTTTTTTATCCTTTCCCACAGATTATGCGCATCTGACTTGGCAATTTTACCTCGTTTGCCACTGGGTTTGGGGGGAATGGCAGGCAATTCTTTTTCTCCACGTGTGATAATATTTCGAAATCGTTTCTGTACGTTAGCATAATCTTTATCGCTCAGTTTCTTTTGTTCACTTTTTGATACCTTGGCACAGGTTTCTTTTAGAAGGCGCTTGATGTTTTTAGCCCACGCATAACCATTGGACTCGACAATAAAGGTCAACTCGCGCATCAAATGTGAGCCACATAAACCATGCCCACAATGTTTATAGTCAGCTATTCTAAAGATCATGAAAGTGGCGTGGGAACCCTCAAAATAGTAATTTAAGTTTGACAACCAATTACTATACCGTTGGAGGTATTCCCACTATGAAGAAGCGTACTTATAAAACAAAAAAAGTCAACCAAATTAACTGGAATTTATTAAAGGCAAGACTAGCTGGTGAAGAAGTAGCCTTGGCTATTGATATCGCAAAAAAGAAGCAATTTGCCTTGTTATTCAATAAAAGCAATGATGTCTCTGAGTTATTCCGTTGGAGCCATCCAGAAGAAACACCAGCAGTATTAGAGGCCATCAATAGCTTATCTTGCCCTGTTGTTGTGATTGTTGAATCAACAAGTACTTACGGCGATGCGATACGCTTTCAATTTAGTCAACTTGGATTTGATATTCATCAGGCGAGTGCTAAGCGCGTGCATGATGCAAAAGAAGTCTATGACGGTGTGCCCAGTTTACATGATGCTAAATCGGCAACGATAATTGGTCGATTCTATCAAGATAAACTGACGACACCCTGGCGAGAGCTGACAGAAGAAGAGCGTAGATTGAATGCGCTACGACGGGAGTTCGATATGCACCAAGGTCAATATCAACGCAATAAAGGCCGACTGGAAGCTTTTTTAAGTCGCCACTGGCCAGAAGTGACTTATCTGTTGGATTTAGACTCGGTTGCACTTGAGCACTTATTAATAAAATACGGCTCTGCTAGACAGATAGCCGACCATGCTAAAGAGGCTGCGTTAGAAATGAAAAAAATCGGCCGAAACATGTTAAAAGCAGAGAAGATAAACCAAGTAATAGAAAGTGCAAAAACTACGCTTGGCGTACCTTGTACAGAAGCTGAGCTGTTATATTTCCAAGCACTTGCTAGAGAAATGGCGCACAGTAGGGTACAAGGGAATAAAGCGAAAAAAACACTAGAAGCGGCAATAGATAGTGATAGTGAACTTTATGAAATGGGTCGTTTAATTGGTCGAGTAACAACGGCCGTATTGCTTAGTTTTCATTTAGATCCGAGAAATTTTGATTGCGCACAAAGTTTTCAAAAAGCACTGGGATTAAATTTAAAAGAAAAAAGCAGCGGGCGTTATATAGGTCAGCTGAAACTAACGAAACGAGGCAGCGCCAAAGCGCGTCAATACCTCTACTTTGCCGCGCTGCGCTTGCTGCAAAGAGATCCGATAGTGAAAGAATGGTATTTAAAGAAGATGGATCCAAAAGCTAAGAATAAGACCGTGATAGCGTTAATGCGCAAATTGTCAAAGGCACTATGGCATGTTGGACGTGGTCAAGCGTTTGACGCCACTAAGTTATTGAGCGTAGCGAAGAAGGCAGCATAAATAATAAAGTCATCATCTGATCTCTGGAAACAGCTATGGAAATAAAGTTTTATCAAAAGGTCAAACCGCCTTAGTTGAAAGGGTTAAATAAAGAGTTGTCAGAATTTCCGACAGAGTGACCTTCACTTTTTCCTTGAGCTTCTATTAGTAATAGAAAGCCGTTTATAGTCTTTGAGGCACTCTGGCGGATCCCTTAAGAAATTAAATACTCAATACAGCTGAACTGATGCCACCGATGTGAGTGGACATCCAATATTGACAGGTTTAGTAAATCTTCTTAGGTTCTTTCCCGGAAAGGTTTGATAATTAAAGTAAAGAATGACCACACATTAATAAGTTCACTGAATGACGTTATTCAGCCAGAAGAACTGAGTGTGGAAAATAACCATAAATAAACCTGTAAATTACTATTTGACTTTCCTATGACAGGAAAAATATGATGCCCAGCAATCATGAATGATCACGCCCCCATAACGGGGAACAATATTGATCTTGTCGATGGCCTTAATGCCTCGCCCTCGATCTAGGCACTTTAAGGTGATGTCACCAGCTGAATATACGTGGATCCAGTGGTTCTTTTTATCCACTCTTAATGAGGTTTCATCAACATTCATTGCCGGCATTTTTAATAATTCGTCTTTGGCGGAAATTTCCCATAACTCCAAGGCTTGATGAAGACGCCATACGAATTTCAATAAGCTGGCCTCTGCAAGCGTGACATCCATCATTGATTTGATTAATTTCTGCACACGGTTGAGTGCGACCATCTGGCAAACCAGCAAATTGATCACAAAAGCCTTCAGACCATCGCCATATTGAAGTGGTCCGTGAAAACTAGCAGGAAATGAGGCTTTCACCTTGGTGTCACAGGATGGACATTGTTTGATTTGTGCATCAATATGTTCAACCACTTTTTCAAAAACAATGTCAATTTTTGTGCGCCGCTCAGACTCAGTGCTAACCGTGTCAGTTAAATCTTCACCACACAGATCACAGTTATAAACGTCGATAGTGGTGACGGTTTCTTTAGTGCGTGTATTACTCGCCGTTAACGGTTTTTCGTTTTTGCCTTTACCATTACTTCCTTGGTTAGGCTCTAAAGCGGTCTCATCCTTATCCGTTTGAGATGAGGGGATACTTGAATTCTTATTATCCTTCTTGGTCGCTTTTTCAAGAAAGATGGAGAGCATGAGTTCCATGATCATAAACATGCTATTCATGAGAAACTTTATTTCGGAGGTGATTTTTCCACGGGCACACAATTGTTCAAAATCAGCCTTGATGCGACTGACTTCATTACGAACCGTTGTTTTATCTATTTGTGCCACTAAAAAACATTACCTTCGATGCTTTGCGATAGAGTAATGATAACATGGATTTTTTCGAGGCTCTGAGCTACGCTCTGTTGGGTTTTCTCGGTTTTGTTTAAGCTTGGAGTCGAAATTTCGTTACAACGATCTTATTCGAACAGTTTGAACTTTCTATCGAGCTATTTTCTATGGACTTAAGAAATTGACTTTTTCCCGCCCAAAAACCTGTCAAGTGTTATTTTGATTTTATTCAATTATTAATGCTGTGGCTTTATGGGGTGAGTAGTTACCTTTCAGGTTACTCTAGCTAAATTGTTAAATAAAAACAAAAAGCTTATCAAAGTTATTATGTAGAAACAAATAGACAGCTATTCCCGGATACATAAATAGTATTGAGAGGGTAAAAGTTAATTTGT
>JAADHS010000098.1 GCA_013151745.1 Gammaproteobacteria bacterium
AGGTATATGATTGCCTAAATTATATCATGAAAAAATGAATGGTATCGCTCTAGTTAAGAATAATTATCAGTCGTATTTAGAATTGCTGGAAGTTGCCCAAAAAATAATGCAGCTACCCGCGTAAACGAGATCAACCGAAACGGTTGCAACCAGTGCAGAATTGCTGGTCATGCTGGAACAAGCACCAAATGACATCAGCAAAAGTATAAACGAACGCAACCTCAGTTATTTCGAGCAGCAGGTCAACAAACTTGATGACTGGGCAGATGACATCAAAGAAGGGCTAGAATACTCGATCAAAGCGTTGGATAAAGAGATCAAACAAGTACGCCGAGAGGCCAAAGTCTCACCCACACTGAATGAAAAGCTGGCTAAATAACAACAGCAACGCAAATTAGAGAGCCTGCGCAACAGACAGCGCCGTGACCTGTTTGATAAACAGGAGAAGTGGACGAACGCCGCGAGGCATTGATAGAGACCCTGGAAGGCAAGTTAAATAAAAAAACAGAGATGGAAGAGCTGTTTGTTATTCGATGGAGTGTGAAATGAAAATTAGTGAAATAGTTATAAGAAATTTCCGTTCCCTAAAGGATGTGACGATAAATCCTTATCAATTTAATATTTTTGTTGGCCAAAATAATCATGGAAAATCAAATCTGTTTGAAGCGGTTGAGTGGTTTTATAATGGCAAGGGAAATATACAGGATATAAAGCATTGTCAGGCAGCCCACTCCGAGGACGTTGAGGTTGAAATTGAATTCAGCGATGTACAGCTTGGTATTGAGCAGATAAGCAACGCCACCAATCAAGAGAAATTAAAAAAAGTTTGGCTCTTTGGTATTTCCCGTGACGGATAAAGCCTGATAAAATAGAAAGTTATCGTCAATTCACACAAACACTAAGAGCCAAACATGTCCATTTTTAGCCTTCCCTTAGATATCCCTGATATTGAAATAATAAACGTCGAACACGATCAACATCAATTCATTATTACAGTGAAAAGTACACTCACCCAAACCCAATGTCGAAAATGTGGCAAGGTCATGACCAAACGACACGGAGAAGATAAGCCCATCGTATTACGTCACTTACCGATCTTTGATCAATCCGTCTCTCTTAAAATTCACCCGGTCCGCGATCAATGTGTTGATTGCAAAAATGATCCGACGACGACACAAAAGCGGCCCTGGTACTCGCCTCGCCGCCCCAGCACCTTAGCCTATGAAGAATATCTCCTTCGCCCGCTGATTAACAGTCCCGTCACGGATATGTATCACAAAGAACGAGTGGGCGATGAAACCATCGAAGGCATCGTGGATCGTCATGTCGACACTCAAGTCAACTGGGATTCATTCACGCGTTTAGAGTGTTTGGGGATTGACGAAATGGCGCTTAAAAAAGGGCATCAAGACTTTGTCGTCATCGTGAGCGCAAAAGTGGGCGAGCACCTACCTATTCTTACTGTGTTGAAAGATCGAAAAAAGGCGACGGTTAAAGCGTTTTTGAAAAGTATTCCCCCGGCATTAGCGGCCACCATTGAGTCGTATTGTTGCGACATGTATGATGGTTATATCAACGCGGCAAAGGAGGTGTTTGGCCACCGCGTAAAAATTGTGATTGATCGCTTTCATGTAGCAAAACACTATCGAAGCGGCTTGGATAGCTTGCGTAAACGAGAAATGAAACGACTAAAATAAATACTCTCAGAGCAAGATTATCAATCGCTCAAGGGGGTAATGTGGGCGCTGAGAAAACGTCCTAGTCAATTAAAGAAAGAAGACAACGCATTACTCAAACGCTTGTTTGAACACTCGCCCTTATTAAAAGAAGCCTACCAGTATCCGTATCAACTCACGAAGCTGTTTGATGTCAATATCACGCGTCAAGTGGCGGCTCGACGGATGAGACGCTGGGTCAATCGCGTCCAAAGCTGTGGCCTGACGTGCTTTGATAAATTCATTAAAACACTGGCCAATTATTCTCAATTACTTCAATGATCGAGTCACCAGCGGTTTTGTCGAAGGGCTTAACAATAAGATAAAAGTGATCAAGCGGCGCTGTGATGGCATTTTCAATACTGAAAAACGGTACCAAAGAATCTTCTTGGATTTAGAAGGATACAGTTTATATGCGTTATTTTAAATGAATTTAAAATCACGGGAAATACCAAAGAGCCTTTTTTTGGATAAAGAAAATATTTAAAAGAAAAAGTTAATGGGGCTACCGTATGATAACAAAAATACAATCCATCCTTTTGTGTGAAATTCAGTAACGAGTTGCATAATGGTCCCTGTTCAATTAACCCCCTAAAACAGGAGATCTCTTTAATGACAAAACGCATCACGACCCCGACAGTAACATTAGAACAAGTGGCCGTACAATTTCAGCATTGGCCCGGTGCCCGCACCAAACAAGATAAAACACTCCAACGCTTAATCGAGCAAAATGAAATCCCTGTCTGATTTTTTCAAAGAGATCACTGATTCGAGACGAACTCAAGGTCGTCGCCATCAACTCTCCACCGTCTTATCGATTGCTGTTGCCGCCACACTTTGTGGCCGACTGGGCAAGCTCTCTCGGCCAAAAAGGCCGTGCCCAATTTCGCTGTCGACGTGAAGCGAGTCGTCGCGTTGTGCCCAGTGAGTCTATCATTCGAGATGTGTTAGTCAGAGTGGATCCCGCTGAGCTAGATATCGCTTTTCGTCGCTGGGATGAAAGTCTAGCCATTGATGGAAAGACGATGTGTCATGCCATTGATGACGAAGGTCATCAAACCCATATTATGAGCACCGTTGGTCACGACTCTCACCGCGGCCACACCCAAAAAAAGTAGATACAAGGGTGGATCAGGAGATGTCTGTGGAGATGCCACGCAGGTTTAAATTGGTATTTTGGTAGCATCTTTTTTAGAAACCTTGGCATTCAAGGTAGCTGCTGGTTTTGAATTCATGGTGACAGTGTTCTTAAATATTCTCAATAAGGAGATCGTCCAAGTGAGAATGTATATCTGTCCAAACGCTATTAAGCATATTGTTCAACCTCCGATTTCTTACTCTAGGCGCTATATACCCATGTTATTACAGTGCATTTATAGTGATATTCGGAGTACTCTGGCAACGAAAAATCATGTAGGATTTTTGCGTGGATTAGTCGTGCATTGTTATGCATTGCACATCAATGACCCAGTTAAACTACTGATAAAAAATATTTAATTTATCTCTGCGGTCTCACAATCCATTGGTCGAAGGTTCGAGTCCTTCCAGGCTCTCCACTATTTACCTGGTATCCCTGCAAACCATTCAGCCAATTTGGCGCTTGCTTGCCTTTTAATTGACGGCGTAATATACACAGCCACCGTGGCAATCGCCGCCGCGAGCACACTCAAATCATCGGTGAACCCCACCATTGGCGTCATATCAGGAATCGCATCAATGGGACTAAT
Organism: Gammaproteobacteria bacterium; assembly: GCA_013151745.1. GTDB lineage: Bacteria > Pseudomonadota > Gammaproteobacteria > JAADHS01 > JAADHS01 > JAADHS01. The sequence goes on from JAADHS010000098.1 coordinate 3,443, forward strand.
AAAATAACCTAATGCAGCATAAATTACAGTTTTTGCCCAAACTGGCGTATCCGGTGATTGCGCGGCATAATAAAGCTGTAACGCCTTTTCTAACACCTTAACCCCAGCAATTTTGGCAACTTGCAGCAACTTCGCCCAAAAACGACCGCCGGTGTATTGAGATTCAAAATACTGATGATTCATTT
>JAADHS010000288.1 GCA_013151745.1 Gammaproteobacteria bacterium
TAGTCAGTACAATGATGAAATCACGTCTCTAATGGGCGGTGGATTTGAAATCAACTACACCTAAATCTCAAACGCTACGGGTATATAGTCGATCTACGGTATAAAAAAATGACATTCTGAAAGCTTTTGATAAAAACGAGAGTGTTACTATTTTCTATCACGGGAAAGTCAAAGTTGTGAATGAGTTGTAGCTTAGGAATGAAAATTGAGTAACTTTTACAAGTGGCGCTCTGATTTAGCCTGTATTCGTTCGTTCTGATTGAGCAAAAGTGCAGGAATAGTTGCTCTTATTTCGAGCTTTTGCGATTGAAGAATGGGCGAAGACGGGCTGAAGCTGAGATGCTAATTGTAAAAGTTATTCAATTTCCATTCCTTAAGGCAATTTCGTGTCAAGTACGCCAACGTGGTGAAGATATGACCTTGGAGTGTATCGCTCATATGGGGCATCTCTTATACATCTGGTATACTTGCTTTTAAAAATCAAGTATATCCTTGCTTGATTGTTACGCAAACTATTGTTGTTTATATATAAAATGACATGAAAATACCCGTATCACCGCCGGAATTTAACACGCTTTACCATTCTATTATGGATAGTGATAAGGATCTATTGCTGCACATACTGCAAAGCAGTAGTCCGGTTGATGCAAGAGGGCGTTATCTGCACTGGGATAAACTCAGGCATTTATCTGCTCCGGATGGGGTCAATAATGAGCAATGGTGGTTTAGCCTTAAACTGGCACGTCGCAATATTTATCGCTCGCTTCCCTTGCTGGATAAAGGTGGAGCGGCTTTTCAGTTTACCGCGCCTGATTGTATTCTCCGTGAGCTGCACTGGTTGGATCGTTATGCGGCGGGCAATATCCAGTCCAGTGATGCCATAATCCATTCCCAGACCCGTAATACCTATTTGATTCGTTCATTAATTGAAGAGGCGATTAATTCCAGTCAGCTTGAAGGGGCTTCAGCTACGCGTGATGTGGCCAAGGAAATGATTCGTCAGGACAGGCCAGCTAACGATAAAAGCGAGCAAATGATTTTAAATAATTATCAGGCGATGCAGTTTATCCGCGAGATGAAAAATGAAGCGCTGACACCTTCGATGATTTTTGAGTTGCACCGAATTCTGACCCGACAAACGCTGGATGAAAAAGAAGTGGGGCGCTTGCGCGCAAGTGAGGATGATATTCATGTGGTAGACAGGGCAACGCAAAAATATTTGCACACACCTCCGCACGCAGAACAGTTACCCAAGCGCTTGCAGGCACTTTGTGATTTGGCAAATAGTGGTGATGATATTGAAGCGGGTAAAACTTTTTTACACCCGGTTATCAGAGCGATTGTTTTGCATTTTATGCTGGCCTATGATCATCCTTTTTGTGATGGAAATGGTCGCACAGCAAGGGCTTTATTTTACTGGGCGATGGCAAGGCAGGGTTATTGGTTAATAGAGTTTATTTCTATTTCTCGGGTCATTAAGCAAGCACCGGGGCAATACAGTAGGGCATTTCTGTTGACAGAAACCGATGATAATGATTTAAGCTATTTTTTGATTCATCAGTTGGAAATAATTCATCAGGCGGTGGATGATTTACATGTTTTTCTTGGTGAAAAAAGGCAAGGTGTCAATGAAACGGAACGCTTGTTGGTTGATAATCCACGCCTGAGAGGAAAATTAAATTTTCGTCAGTTGGCTTTATTGCGACATGCGCTTAAGCATCCACGTTTTAGTTATGTGGTGCAGGAGCATCAGCAGTCCCATGGTATATCCTACGATGTAGCGCGTAAAGATTTACTGGATATGGCGGATAAACTCAAGCTGTTGGTAAAAACCAAGCAGGGCAAACGCTATTATTTTGTAGTACCCAATGATTTAGAGCAGAGGATTGCGAATCGATGAATGAAGCGGATACCCGCAAGGAATAAGCACATGAAAAATTTATCAATTTATTGGTAAGGTGTCTTGGTTTTGAAGTCTATACCCGTGGCGTTTGTTGTTAGGTGTTGAGAGTGCGCCCTATTCATTTCCTGGCAAGTGCTTGGCTATGGGGTTGCTCTTAGCATAGATTTCATTAATTAAGTGAAAATTGTTGGCCTTCCAGGATCGTCGATGATAGCATGCACTTTTGTTGTGATTTTTAAGGTTTTTTTGCGTCTATTGCAATTATGAATTGAAAAAAGGAAGTAACGCTCAGCGAATAGTCAAAGTTAACAGTAACGGCTCAAATGATCTCTGTTGTCGTCAGTTCGAGGCATTTGGACATCCTGTTCCACACAAATGATCATTTTTCCCAAGTGCTCCTTGAGGGTAAGCTCTGAAATGGCAGATTTTAGGGGAGTAAGCTGAGTACTAACACCATTATGTTAAAGCAAAATGGCTCGTTATAGATCATTATTGATTGGAGGCAAAATATGAATTTACATGAATATCAGGCCAAAATTTTATTCGCTGAATATGGCATCCCTGTTCTCAAAGGGTGTGCGGTGACTACGGTTGAAGAAGCGCGTTTTGCTGCTGAATCCTTGAATAAAGAAAGTGGAGCGGGTTGGGTTGTCAAGGCACAAGTGCATGCTGGAGGACGAGGTAAGGCGGGGGGCGTGAAGCTGGCGAACACGCTCGAAGAAGTAGAAAAATATGCTGATAAAATGCTTGGCGACACATTGAAAACAAAGCAAACCGCTGCGGAAGGTTTGCCTATTCATACTTTATTAATTGAGCCTGCTTGTGACATCAAACATGAGCTTTATCTCAGTGCCGTAATTAACCGTAGTGCGCAACGCATCTCTTTTATTGCCTCGGCTGCGGGTGGTATGGATATTGAAGAAGTTGCTGAAACAGAGCCGGAAAAAGTCATTAGAATTACAATAGACCCCACTGTTGGCCTCATGGCTTACCAGTGTCGTCAGGTCGCTTTTTCCTTAGGGCTGCAAAATAAACAAATCTCTGAGTTGGTGAAAATTATGCAGGGCATGTATCAATTATTCTTAAAAAAAGATGCCAGTTTGATTGAAGTCAATCCTTTGGTCATTATGGGGGATGACAGGTTGTTGGCTTTGGATGCAAAAATTAACCTGGATGATAATGCGCTGTATCGACAAAAGCGCATGCTTGAATGGCGCGATGAAACGCAAGAAGATGCACGCGAAGTTGCAGCAGCAGAACATGAGCTTAATTATATTAGCTTAGGGGGCAATATTGGTTGCATGGTAAATGGTGCTGGTTTGGCTATGGCGACGATGGATTTGATTAAATTACACGGCGGTGACCCGGCAAATTTTCTGGATGTAGGTGGTGGGACGACAGCGGAGCGAGTTGCTGAAGCGTTCAAGCTTATTTTGTCAGATCACAAAGTTGAAGCGGTGTTGGTTAATATTTTTGGTGGTATTGTACGTTGCGATTTAATTGCTGAAGGTATTATCGCGGCAGTGAAAGAGTTGCAAACGGATATCCCGGTGGTTGTGCGGCTGGAAGGCACGCATGTCGAGCAAGGTCGCGCGTTGCTTAGTAACAGCGGTTTAAAAATCACCGCTGCAGGTGCTTTAACCGATGCAGCGCAAAAAGTGGTGCAGGCGGTAGGAGGACAGAACTGATGTCGGTATTAGTCAACAGTAAAACAAAAGTAATTTGCCAGGGTTTTACCGGCAAACAAGGTACCTATCATTCCGAACAAGCGATTGCCTATGGCACGAATTTTGTTGGCGGAGTTACTCCTGGCAAAGGGGGGCAGAGGCATCTTGATCGCCCGGTTTTTAATACCGTTGACGATGCCGTACAAGAGACGAATGCTGATGCAACAATGATTTATGTTCCCGCTGCTTTTGCTGCGGATGCGATTCTTGAAGCTGCGAATGCGGGTATTAAAGTCATCGCCTGTATTACTGAAGGTATTCCCGTGCTGGACATGATCAAGGTGAAAGCGGCTTTATCTGGCTCGGATATTAAGTTAATCGGGCCCAACTGCCCAGGTATCATTTCTCCAGGAGAATGTAAAATAGGTATTATGCCAGCAGTGATTCATCAAAAAGGCTGCATAGGAATTGTCTCTCGTTCTGGAACTCTGACGTATGAAGCTGTACACCAAACTACCACCATTGGTTTAGGCCAATCGACCTGTATTGGTATTGGTGGCGACCCTATTCAGGGTTTAAGCTTCATTGATTGTCTGGCGTTATTTGAAAATGATAGACAAACCAAAGGCATTATCATGGTGGGTGAAATTGGTGGCACTGCTGAAGAAGAAGCGGCCGACTACATTCGTCAAAAAGTACGTAAACCGGTGGTGGCCTATATCGCGGGGGTGACCGCGCCCCCTGGCAAACGCATGGGACATGCTGGTGCTATTATCTCGGGCGGAAAAGGAACAGCCAAAGAAAAATTTGCTGCGCTTGAAGCTGTTGGTGTCGCTGTCGTACGGTCACCCGCAGAAATAGGCACCCGGATGCTAAGTTTTTTTAAAGACTAAAATTTTTCTCTAAGTTTAATTATTTTGAACCACAGTGAACGGATAAGCATAAAAAAACTGGATTGTTATTCGTTCTGGTATAGATAGTTTGATGTGCGATAAAAAAAACTTACGCGTTGTTATGGCACAACTCAACCTGTGTGTGGGCGACACCGAGGGCAATGTTGCAAAAATAATGGCGGCAATAGACCGAGCCAAGAGTGATTTCACCGCAGATATTGTCCTTTTTCCCGAGTTAACCTTAACAGGCTACCCGCCTGAAGATTTACTATTGCGCCCGGGTTATTTGCGAAATGTCGCTGTGGCTTTGCGACAGTTAGCAACAACAGTTAGCGGTATAGATGTTGTTGTGGGTCATCCAGAGCAAACAAATACAGGGTTATATAATTCTGCCTCCTATATTCGCGAAGGCAAGGTCATCGCGACCTATCAAAAACAATGTTTACCTAATTATGGTGTTTTTGACGAAGTACGTTACTTCCTGGCTGGTGATGCAACTCCCCTCGTTGAGATTAAGGGCGTTAAGGTCGCTCTGTCTATATGCGAAGATTTATGGCATACCGAGCCTATGGAAAAAGCAGTGCAATCAGGTGCTCAGCTGATGCTTAATTTAAATGCTTCTCCTTATCAGGTCGGGAAACAAATAGAACGTGAAAAAACAATACAGCTGCGCGCTAAAGAGGTCATGCCTATAGTTTATGTGAATCTTGTGGGGGGGCAAGATGAACTGGTTTTTGATGGTGGATCTTTTGTCGTCGATGGCACGGGCAGGGTAATGCAACGTGCAGCGAGTTTTGTCGAAGGTCTTTATTTTGCCGAGTTTGACGTGAATTCGGGTGTAAAACCTCTGCCAGCATCCTGTGTTGAAATTGGGAGTGAAGAAAAAAATATTTATAATGCCATTGTTCTGGGTTTGCGGGATTATGTTCAAAAAACAGGTTTTTCTGGCGTTATTATTGGCCTCTCAGGTGGGGTAGATTCGGCTTTGACGCTGGCTTTAGCCGTTGATGCTTTAGGCCAGGATCAGGTTGAAGCTGTTATGATGCCTTTTAGATACACATCTGAAATAAGTGTGCTGGACGCTCGGCAAGAAGCAGAGAATTTAGGCATAAAATATAGCGAAATATCTATTGAAACTCTTTATGATACGTTTATGCTGTCCTTAGCCGATGAATTTGCCGGGCGGACTGACGATACTACGGAAGAAAATTTGCAAGCACGTATTCGTGGCGTGCTATTGATGGCCATGGCCAACAAAAAAAACAAGCTCGTCTTACCTACAGGAAATAAAAGTGAAATGGCCGTGGGTTATGCTACCTTATACGGTGATATGGTGGGCGGGTTTGCGCCCATTAAAGATGTGATGAAGACAATGGTTTATCGCCTCTGCCGTTATCGTAATAATCTGTCTCCAGTGATACCCGAGCGCGTTTTAACACGCCCGCCCTCTGCCGAATTGGCTCCAGATCAAATTGATACAGACAGTTTGCCACCTTATGACCAGTTAGATATGATAGTGAAGCTGTTTATTGAAGAAGACGCCGATCTGGATACCATTGTCGCTGCCGGTTTCGCCCCGGATGTGGTGATAAAAATCATCAATATGATGACCCGGAATGAGTACAAGCGGCGGCAAGCCGCTCCTGGTGTGCGTATTACCCGCCGAGCATTCGGTCGAGATCGACGTTATCCAATTACATCAAAGGTCAATTGGAAGGAGTAGCAATTAACCTTGTCGTAAGTAGTGATGCATAATTATTTTAACAAAATCATGCATTACTACTTACTAAAGACATAAATAGAGAGCGAGTATGGTTCGCAGTGGCAACATCATTTCATTATTACTATTGCTTACAATGAGCGATTCGGTAATGAGTGCGCCCTTAGTTTCTGCATTTGATAAATATAAATTTTACGCAAAAACAAAAGAGACGAAAAAAGGACCAAACTTATATACGGGTTTTGACCGGTCAAATGAATTTGGTCTTTATTTCAACAGTCAAGCTAATTTTGAATCAAAGGCTTATAATCACAGTCTGTCAACGGGTTTACGCCGTTCCATTGGCTCCACGCAGAATATATTGAGTTTTACGGCAATCACTTCAGATTATTTCGATTTAGCATCCGCAAAAAAAACGATCAAACTGGATTCAGAATTCAAGAAATTTAAAACACGCTATACCTTGAATCAACAGAGTATCAGCCATGAAGCCGAAGGGCGTTTTGCATTATTTAATACTAATATTGTTTCTACTCTTGGGGAATCGATATCTCGCACAGCAGACGCAGACAATGTGTATTTTGTAAAAATGAATGCACAATATCGCATAGTCGATCTAGCTGGAAAAATATCGACAACCTCGTCGAAAGTGGATACCCGGTATTTTTTTAAAAGCTTGACTCGTCGCCGTTTTGGTTGGACTTTGCGTGGCGAACTTTATTTTATCAATACAGATGCATGGGAAAGCCAGGGCTTTAATGCAAGTTTGGATATGAAACAAGTCGACTTGTATGTTGAGTACAAGCAAAAACTGCCACATCAATTACAAAAAACCCGTTCTGGTGTCTTTAAGTTAAAAAGAGGAATAGGTAAGCTAAACCTGGCATTTGAAGTCGAATTTGCAGATGGCGAATATAAAGATTCCAAATTAGTGATGATGTTACCGCAGTTAAACCTAGACTGATTTCGGGCTGGCATTAATTAGGTCTGAATTCAGTATAAGACCATGGATTATCTTCGGAACTATCAAAAAAAACAACGTCTTCTATAGCAAATATATCGTAAGTATCGAATAAATAATTATAGGTACCATCCGACTGACCCGGACCTGAGCCATCAGTGTAGGTGTATCGTCCTGCCGTAATTTGAGAGCTTTGCACTTCCGCAGCTTGTCCGCCAGCGATGGTTGTTGTGGTCACACCATCAGATATCATGGTGAAATCACCGATGCCGGGATCAAGAGAGGGATCGTTCAGTATAACGGAACCCATAATGGTGCCTGCCGTGGTGTCGTCTGAGTAGGTGCTGTTGCTCATATCGATAACAAAAACGGTATTCACACCTGGGGCATTAACCATTTGCGAAAGTTTGGGTTTGCTCGTTAACGAGGTTTGCAGAAATTCCTGGGATATTTCGCCATCGTTGAGGATTTGACGGACTAAAACTTTGTTTGGATTGCTTCTGGCAGTACCGCTTTCTGGGTCGAACACATCTTGACCGTCAATGGCTCCTCCCGCTGATGCCGCCCCTACGCCACCATTTGAGTAACTCACAAACCCTCGTTCAATGTAAACATCTTGGGCGAAACCCGATGCGGGATCACCAATCAGAAGATGATAATAATCCAGTCCCGTAGCAGGATCATAAACGATCTCAGATAAATACGGTGTTTGGTCACCTATAAGTGTATTACCTTGTACAACAGAGGTGGATTGACTTTCACCAGCATTATCAGGCAAAAAATCGGGAATAAATTGCGCATAACCGGGCGAGTATAGACTGGCTAGCAAGCAAATACAGATTACACGTGCCAGTGTTGTCAAGCTGTTCATTCATCCTCCGCGCTTAGTTATTAGCCATAGAGATACCTGAATGATTTATCGGCACTGTGCTTGAATACTTGATCTTATTATGGAAAATGATATTAATTTTATTCGTTTTGCTGCCGATAATATACCCGTAGAGTTTGAGGTTTAGGTTCTGAGTGTGTGATCTATTCATTTCCTGACAAGGCGAAATGACGAGGGCGTGCAATCATACCTAAATTTTAATCGCTACGGGTATATAGCTCACAAGATTTAGATTTTTAGCGTCCAGGGAGGGCAAATGCATTGAGGTTTAGGCTATGCGCCCAGATAAATCGATAGACTCCTTTGCTTCCTTTATTTTTACTGCAACAACGCACAATAGTGACGTCGGGTCACTAAACTCAATAAGGTACCTATTCCTCTCTTTTATATTGTCATTTACTTTTGCACTGTCTTTGTTTGGTACACCGCTATATGCCGCCGATTTTACGCAAACCGACTGGGGCGGTGGTAGTTCTGCTGCTAATGCCATCTCACCAAGCAATCAAACGGGCTGGAATAACTATTCAAGCAAAACGCCGACGACGTTGATTGTGAATGGCGGTTCGGATCTAAAAATCGATATCGTTACCGATGCTATAACACAGAATACGTCAGACGGTTTTAAATTTGCCCCGGCCACTTTTGTTCGTCACACGAGCAAAGCTGATTTTTCGACGGATTCTACAATAAACAACACTGCCGTTTTGGGAAACGCGGTGTTGCTTGATGTTATTTCTTTGAATCCAGGTTGGACGAAAAATACAAACTTTGACGCTCCTGGTAATAATTCTCCCAATAATTATTACACTGTCGCGTTAGGTGACCTGGATAATGATGGTGATCTGGATTTAATACGAGGAGAAAGGTTCGGTTGGCTGAGAGCTTATATAAATACTGGATCGAACACGGTTCCCAACTGGGTCTATAATAGTTCGTGGAATGTTGGGGATATGGGGTTTTATTCCGATGCAACACTTGCTGATCTGGATGGCGATGGTGATCTTGATCTACTTGCTGGTCAGCAAACCGGAACCATTCGTGCCTATCGTAATATTGGCAATGTGAATTCTCCTTTGTGGGAAGAAACCCCGGCTTGGGGTATCTCTGTTTCCGGCTTTTTTTCGAGACCAGAGCTCGCAGATCTGGATGGTGATGGTGACTTCGACTTGCTTATTGGTGTTTCTAATAATATCTATGGATTTAGAAACGAAGGAGACAATACTGAACCTGTTTGGCTTGCCAATCCTGACTGGAATATCAGTGGACTTTCTAACTACAATGCCCCTGCCTTCGCTGATTTTGATGGGGACGGTGATGTTGACCTCATGGTAGGTCATAACACTGTTATGACAGCCTTTGAAAATACCGGCGTTTCTACCGCGATCTGGACGGCTAATGCTGCCTGGGATGCCACCTCAGTTACTCAAAACTCCTCTGTTCCTGCTTTCGGAGATCTGGATGGGGACGGTGATCAGGATCTTCTGGTTGCCGATTATTATGGGAACTTGTACGGTTACGAAAATACGGGGACGATTTATAATGCCAGTGGTGATTTTGTTTCTACGGTGATCGACACCGGAATACATGCTGATTATACTACGCTTGATTATACGGCTAATATACCAACGAACACGTTGCTTACTGTTGACATTCGTGCCGGTGACACGCCTCTTCCTGATGGAACCTGGACTGGCTGGCAAACAGGCATTATCAATGGCGCGGATATTTCCACGTTACTGGGTAATAAACGCTATAGCCAATATCGGCTTAATTTATCAACAAGTGATCCTGGTTTTACACCTAGTTTCACCGCAATTACTTTTAACTTTTCCAATTATGCCAGTGGTACCAACGTTATAGCGAGCGATGACAGTATTTCATCGAAAATAAGTTTTATTCCGACTGAATTAGGCCTTTATTCTTCACCAAAAAGCATGCGTAGCGTTCAAATTTCAGGTAACTATGCTTTTGCTGTTGATGATTCCGGAAATTCGACTTCACGATTTCATAGCATTGATATTTCTGATCCAAGCCTCCCCACGTCAGTGGCTTCTATTACGCTAGGAAATCGAATCTATGATGCCTTTGTGGTAGGCAGCTATGCTTATACTGCGGTTGCAGCCAACGGTTTGGTGGTTGTCGATATCTCGAACCCATTAGTGCCTGTTGTGGTAAAAACAGTCGATACCCCAGGTTCGGCCTATGCCGTTTATGTGGTTGGTAATTATGCTTATGTCGCTGACTTGTGGGGCGGGCTACAAATAGTTGATATTTCCACTCCAGCATCAGCCTTCCTTGTTGGTAGTGGCTATGATACGCCTGGTATTGCTAGTGATGTTTTTGTCTTGAATGATACCGCTTATATTGCCGATGGTAGCTCAGGATTACAAATTTTTAACATTGCCAATCCCGCCAGTCCACAGCTTATGGCTAACTATCCAGGTACCGTTAGCCGTGTAGCAGTAATAAAGGATGTTGCTTATTTAATAGGTTTGAATTCAGGTCTAAGCATTATTAATATCTCCGATCCGGCAGACCCTCAATTGCTTGCATTTTCTAGTGATGTAACAAACGGTAACGGCATTCATGTCGTGGGTGATTATGCTTACATTACGGATGTAAGTAATAATCAACTGAAAATTATTGATATTAGCAACTCCTACAATCCGCTATTGGAAACTAGTTTTGCGACCTCTTCTGGAGATCTTCAGGTTTCTGGGAAATATGCTTACATTGCAAATGGCACGGGTCTCCAGGTTATCTCATTAGGAGATTACATGGCGAGTGGTATTTATTATTCATCCATACTCGATGCAGGCAGCCATGTTGGTTTTACCTCTGTTGACTACTTAGCAGCTATCCCCCCCAACACTACATTGAATGTTTCGGTAAGAAGTGGTAACACGGTTATGCCAGAAAATGGAGGTTGGACAGCTTGGCAAACACTGATGGTCAGTGGTGGTGATATCTCTGGCCAGGGTAGCAATCGCTATCTACAATACAAAGTTGACTTGAGTAGCAGTGATAGCAATGTTACTGCCAAATTGGACAGTATTACCGTTAATTATAATCGTTATTTCTTCGCGACGACGATAACATCAAGTGCCTTTAATACCACTTTTGCGGACAATCTACTGGGTATGCTTTCATGGAACGAAACTTTACCCACCGGTACCGATGTTCGTTTACAAGTACGTAGCGCTGCGGATAATTTAGGAGTACCCGGTACATGGAGCGATTGGCAAGGGCCAGACAGCACCGCCAGTAGTTACTGGAATTCAATTAACAGCTTTTCTGGAAGTTGTTCCGGTAGTGGTGTGATTACTTGTGCCAGTATGGCTAACACCCTTCGCGATGGTATTAATGATCAATGGCTGCAATATCAAATTACCTTGGTTTCGTCCGGTGACAATTCCCCGACATTATCGGCAATAATTTTGAATTATGTGACAGCCACCACCAGCGGTATTACCGTGACGCCAACAATGACTATAACTTCTGAAGCGACGTTATCGGCAAGTACCTTTGCGGTATCTCTTGCCTCTGCCCCTAGCAATGATGTTACTCTGAGTTTTTATAGTACCGATTTGTCAGAGGGCAGTGTTACCCCTTCTAGCCTAACTTTTACCAGTGCCGATTGGGCGTCTAAAATTGTCACCATCACCCCCGCAAACGATGACATTGATGATGGTGATATTGTTTATTCTATTGTGACTACTGCGGCAATGAGTGCGGATTTGTCCTACCATAATGTTAACCCTGATGATGTGCTTGTAACGAATAACGATGATGATATTACCAATGTAAATATTTCACCTGCAAGTGGTTTATCAACGACAGAAAGTGGTGGTGCTGCTATTTTTAGTGTTCGCCTGACCAGCCAACCTGTAGCTGATGTGACGATTCCATTTTCTAGTAGCGATAGTACTGAAGCGACGCTATCACCTGCTTCACTTATTTTTACAGCGACGAATTGGAATAGCTGGCAAACAATAACGGTAACCGGTGTGGATGATAATATGATTGACGGCAACATCGGTTACACTATTGTTACCGCAGCCGCAATCAGCAGTGACCCTGCATACGGTGGTTTTAATGCCGTAGATGTTAGCTTAAATAATACCGATGACGACACAGCCGCGTTGGTCATTTCACCCTCTGGAACACTTTCTGTCAGTGAATCAGGAGGCTTTGCACCTTATACTCTCGCTCTGAGCAGTCAGCCCGCCAGTAACGTTACGTTTATGCTCAGTAGTAGTGACTTATCCGAAGGCAGCATTTTTGAATTTTCCATGACCTTTACACCCAGTAACTGGAATGTTCCGCAGACTTCTACGATTTATGGGCGCAATGATCAGGAAATAGATGGTGATATTAATTTTAACATTACTACAGGCGCATTTATAAGCGCGGATAGCAATTTCAATGGTGTCAACCCAGCCGATGTGCCCGTAAGCAATGTTGATGATGATGGCTATATTATTACCGTTACGCCAACAACGGGCTTGATTACAACGGAAGGAGGCGGTCAAGCCTGGTTTAATATCAAGCTGGGTACACAGCCCAGCAGTGATGTGACCATTATGCTAACCAGCTCTGATCCGACGGAGGGTAGGGTTCCTGTGTCTGTTGTGTTATCACCGAATGATATCAGTTGGCGTGGCAAGCAGGTCGTTATCACTGGGCTGGATGACGATGAATTTGATGGCGATAAATCCTATAGTATTATCACCTCTGCTGCTATTAGCAGTGACGCGGGGTTTAATGGTATCGACCCTGACGACGTCTCCGTTCTCAATCAGGATAATAATTTTACTGTTAGCATATTAGAGAGTAATCAACAGACGATATCCAGTTATTATTTAAATTACGGAGATAATAATGCGCTCTCTAGTGCTGGCGATGTGAATGGCGATGGTTATCCCGATTTGATTGTCGGTGCAGAAACTTATAAAAATGGCCAGACTAGAGAAGGCCGGGCATTTGTTTATTATGGCTCGGCAACCGGTTATAACAACACACCTGACTGGACGGCAGAACTCGATATCTCTAATGCCTATTTTGGTAGTAGTGTTGCGGGTGCTGGAGATGTGAATGGCGATGGTTTTGATGATGTGATTGTCGGTGCCTCTGAATATGGGAACGGTCAATTCAGAGAGGGGGCTGCTTTTCTCTATTACGGATCGGCCACCGGTCTGTCTACATCCCCTGACTGGACGGCAGAAAGTGACCAGAGCTATGCTTATTTTGGAAATTTAGTTAATACGGCGGGGGATATTAATGGTGATGGTTACGCCGATATTATTGTTGGCGCACCACTTTATAATGTGACGAACACGGATGATGGTCGTGTCTATCTTTACTACGGATCGAATACGGGCCCTTCGCTGAGCCCTGATTGGGTCAGCGAAGGAAACCAGGCCTATATGAGATATGGTGAAGCCATCGCTACTGCAGGTGATGTGAATAACGATGGCTTTGATGATCTACTTATAGGTGGGTCTCAATATAGTAACGGTGAGCTTAGAGAAGGGATGGTGAACCTTTTTTACGGTTCGTTGACAGGGCCATCCACAGTGTCTGACTGGAGTTATGAAGGCAATCAAATTAATGCTTGGTTTGGTTCCAGTGTAAATAGTGCCGGAGATGTCAACGGTGATGGTTATATGGATGTTATTATTGGCGCTAAGGGTTATAAAAACACCCTGTGGGGAGAAGGGCGCGCCTATGTCTTTCATGGCTCGGCTGATGGTTTATCTCTGGTGCCTGATTGGACCATGGATGGGAAACAGGCCTATGCAAATTTAAGTAGTGCTGTAGCCTCATCTGGCGATATCAATAATGACGGGTTTGATGATGTTATTGTTTCCTTTGTAAATTACGATACCCTGATAAACAATGTTGGCCGAAGTGAAATCTATTTCGGTTCTCTTTCTGGACTTTCTACTACGCCTGGCTGGGAACGTAACGGAGCACAACTCGAGGGTTATTTTGGTTCCTCTGTAACCTCGCTCGGTGATGTTAATCAAGATGGCTATGCCGATTTTGCTATAGGTTCTAGCCGCTATGATAACGGTCAAACTGATGAAGGTGCTGTCTTTGTCTATATGAGCAAAGCGCAGACAACCCCTCGCACCTTGATCGTCTCTTCTGCTACTGGATTAACAACAGGAGAGGGGGGTAATAATGCTACATTTTCAGCCAAGCTAAGTTATGCACCAACGGCGAATGTTGTTATTCCCGTTGCCACTGACGATGCTACGGAAGGTACGGTTTCACCTGCCTCATTAATCTTCACACCGCAAAACTGGTTTCTGCCTCAAACTGTTTTAATCACCGGAGTTGACGATGCTCTAGCGGATGGAGATGTTCTATACAATGTTGCTTTCGGTGCTATTTCAAGCGGCGATAGCACCTATAGTGCCACGGTTCCTGACCCTGTTGCTGTTACTAATATAGATAACGAACGAATGGTTAACCTGATCGCAACCGACGGTATTGCTGGGGAATCAGGGCCAGACAAAGGTACTTTTACAGTCAGTCATAGCGGCTTTACGTACTTGCCATTGACTGTCAATTACACCATCAGTGGTACGGCATCATCCGGTTTGGATTTCCAGGCGTTGAGTGGTTCGGTAACCATCCCTGGAGGATATTCAACTACAACGGTCACGATCACGCCAATAGATGATAGTGATGTTGAAGGTAATGAGTCAATCATACTGAGTTTAGTCTCTGGCAGTGATTACGTAATCGATGGAGCTGGAAGTGATACGGTGACTTTGGGTGATAACGACAGCGCTGGCGTTATCGTCAGCCCAACAACCGGACTAACCACGACAGAAGCGGGCGGTATTTCTCAATTTTATGTTGTTCTAACCAGCAGACCCAGTTCTAATGTCAATATTTTGTTGGCCAGCAATGATACCAGTGAAGGCGCACCCACACCCTCGCAACTCATTTTTACAAAGAGTAATTGGGGCACAGCTCAGTCCGTTATCGTCGCCGGTGCGGATGATACAATAAGTGATGGTGATCTTTCGTATTCCATTCTGACTTCTGTCAGTAGCAGCGATGTGAACTATAGTGCTGTCAACCCCAGTGATGTTAGCATCACCAACCAGGATGACGACGCTGCGGGTAACTCTAATGTGAAAATCGGGGCACTCACCGCGACTATTTCTGAAGGCAGTGGTACACCAGGAATATTCCGTATTACTCGCAGTGGGCCAACGACTTCATCGTTGCTTGTCAATTTTAATGTCTCAGGATCCTCAACTCCGAGTTTAGACTATAGCGCTTTGGGTTCTGTCATCACCATTCCTGCAGGCAGTAAACAAGTTGATCTGGTTGTGACAAGCAATGATGATACCTTGTTTGAAACAGATGAAACTATTATCGTTACGTTACAGAGTGGTAGTGCTTATCTTGTTGACCGTCCTTCAGCAGCGACGATGACTCTATTGGATGATGAGCAACTGACTCCTCCCAGCGTGAATTTCACAATTAATAGCGTTATCGAAGAGGGTGCCAACTTTACCTTGACTGCAAATTTAAGCAAAGAAGCATTGACTTATCCGGTCACTATCCCTTATTCGATTAGTGGTAGCGCCCTCAACCCATCTGACCATGATGCTGCTAATGGCAGCCTTGTTATTGCTTCAGGGCTAACTGGGAGTGTTATTTTCACCACAGTGAACGATGGCTTCAATGAAGCGGATGAAACGGTGGTATTCACCATGGGTACACCTATAAATGGTGTGATTGGTGCACGTAATATATATACCGTAACGATTACCGAGCTTAATGTTATGCCTGCTATTTCATTAACTTCCGCACAAAACGGAGTAGATGCACGTATCATAGTTACAACTGGGGGTGAAGTCACGATTACCTCGAATGTCACGGATGCCAATGTCAGCGATACACATGTCTATGACTGGAGCTTAACCAATAATAACCTAATAGACAGCAATTTAGACGGTGATCCTGCTACGTTTGTCTTTAGCCCAAATAGTGTGCTCTCGGGTTATTATAATATTGTATTAAAAGTGGACGACGATGGTTTGCCATCCCTGTCTACTACGGTAGAAATGTTACTTGAAATCGTCGCCTTTGCTCCCATTCTCACGACGGAAGATAGTGATGGCGACGGTATGAGTGATGACCTGGAATCCTACGATGATAGTGATGGCGATGGCATTGCCGACTACCTTGATGCGGCGAATTTAACAAGCAATCAGTTACAGGCTGTTGATGGCGTGTCAGGCAATTACATTATTGAAACGGAACCCGGTTTATCTCTACGTTTGGGGGCCGTTGCTTTTGCTGCCACAGCAGATGGTGCTGAGGTATCGCTGAATGATATTACTGATTTCGGTGGTGGCGAAGGCACTGCTGGCGTAGACCCGAATGATGGTGTTGCCAATACGGGTGGTTATTTTGACTATGAAATTTGGGGGCTCCCTCAAGAGGGGCAGTCTGCTATGTTAGTTATTCCTCAGTTTAACCCGATTCCAAATAACGCAATTTATCGCAAATATTTTGGTTTGGTAGGGTGGCAAAATTTCGTCACCGATAGTTTTAACAGCTTAGCCTCAGCTGCGGGTGCGCCTGGAGTCTGTCCTCCTCCTGGAGACAATAGCTATGTTCCAGGTTTGACAGCAGGCCATTTTTGTATTCAGCTAATGATTCAAGATGGCGGGCCGAACGACACCGATGCCATTGCCAATCATGTTATTGCTGACCCTGGAACACTCAGTCTATCTACTTTGAATACAGTACAAGAAAGTAACGAAAAAAAGAGCAACTTAAATAGTAATTCCGGTGGCGGACTGATGAACTCCTGGTTACTTCTGCTGTTATTTATATTTTTGTTTAAGAATAAACACAGATGTATTAAGATAAATCCCAGGGATGGGGAAGATAAGATGATGTAATGGTCAGTATTGAACCCCGAAATATGTAGAGTTGTGGAAGTAAGCCCATTAAAAAAGCAGCGCCAAAATATAAAGGTAGAGTCGTTATCTGATACGCCTTTTTTTAGCTGGGGTGTTTGGGCGATTTTCAGTCAGTGATTGCACAATTGGGCAGCACCCGTTTTCACCGTCTGTGTTGCATTCGGTAATGAGTTTTTTCAGCGTTTTACGCATGGATTGCAGATCTTTGATTTGCATATCAATTTGTTTGAGCTTCGCTTCGGCTTGTTCACGTACGTCGTTACAATGCCCCTCACCCAATTCCAACAAATGGGCGATATCCCGCAAGCTAAATCCAAGTTTCTGGGCACGTTTAATAAACTGTATCCGGTTGATCGTTGCATTCGGATAAATTCGAAAACCTTCTAAAGGCTTGACCGGCTCAATAATCAGTCCTACTCGCTGATAATAGCGAATCGTCTCCACATTGACCTCAGCCGCCTTGGCCAGGCGGCCGATGGTGAGCGGCGGTTGTGGCATTTCAGATCCTCCCATTCAAGTAGTGACTGTAGATTAACGCTGTATGCAGGTACGGTAAATAAAAATTTGGCTTGAAGCAGGTTTCAGCTTTATATACCCGTAGCGTTTGAGATTTAGTGCGTATTCGTTCGTTTTGATTGCCTACAGGGATGCCAATTGTATAAGCTATTGTGTTCTATTCCTAAGCCACCCACTTCTTACCCTGCACAGCAAAATCAACAATCAATTCAAAAACATTATCGCTTTTCTCCTTAAACAAAATGCGATCATAACTATCCGGTAAATCATCATCCAGAACTTGCTCAACCGCTGCCTTTACTTTAAGTTGCGTTTGTCCATCTTTCCACCAGTCCTGAACCAGTACTTTTGGGTGTTCATCCAATAATCGAGTAATCAAATGTTTTGCGGCCAATTTAACTTTTTGCTCCTCTTCCTTGGTGAGCTTGTCTTTCCGCAATGTATCGAATAACTCCAGTTCGTCTTCTGTTAAACCCTCTCGTACATGACGCTCATCTTCAGCTTTCATGCTCTCGACAAACTTCATCAAATCCTCAAAGTAATTTTCAGTCGATGAACCACCTGCATTGTATTTATCAACGATATCCTGCATTTTTTGCGCAAAATCAACTCTTGTGTGATTCTGCTCCAGCATTTGCCGTAATTTTTCTTCGATAAAAGCACGCATCTCTGCAATTTCGATGTTTTTATACTGCGCTTCGGCAAAATCATCTTTAAGCTTTTCAAAATCAATTTTACTTAAATCCCAGACTTTTCCTTTTTGAACAATTTTATAATCTGCTGCATGTTCTTTAACCGCAAATTTCTCAGCATTATTGACCACTACGCTTTCATCTAATAATTCAGCAATTTTTTGGCTGATTTCATCAATATTCGCTTGCTCAATATGCATATCAATCACGCCACGCAAATATTGAATCACTGCAATGAGAGGACGAGGGGCTTGTTTAAATATTTCAGGCTTGCAGGCCTCATACAGTGATGACACGGTATTGTCATAAACATAAAATGACTTGCGCCACTCATCCAGACTCAATAGCACATCGGCAAACTGTTCAAACTGAGCTATGCTTTTAAACGTCTCTTTTTCATTAATGATAGATTGCAGATCAATATCACGTTCTTGACAAAAGGCGATTGTTTGGTTGATCGCATCATCCAGTAAAACAAACAATTCAGATTTTTCTTTTACGGGTGGCTCTGCTGCATCC
>JAADHS010000002.1 GCA_013151745.1 Gammaproteobacteria bacterium
ATGGTCTCTTTGTGAGAAAAAGTCTCCAGATTAATAACATCGATAGTTTTCCCCACACTATTGATAACAAAAAGCTCCGTGCTGTCATCGTTGATGACAAAGTCGGTTGGGCTTTTTCCTACAGTAATACAGGAGACGAGAGATTCCTGAACCGGGTCAAAAGCAATAATGCTGCCATTGTAAATACCATCTCGTTGTATGCCGTAAGTTTTGGAGCGGAGAGGGTCATCGAGCAAGCGATAAATGTCCAGGGGCGGGACAGTTGCAGTGATGAAAAGCTCAGTAACTTTTTCTCCGTCATCGACGGATATGGTTGCAGTGTATGAAGCAATCAAATCTTCAGTTGCAAAGGTAATTTCAATACGGTCTGACTCACTGTTTACCGATGGAAGTGCCCATTCCGAATCAGAGCTGACCGTGATTAATGATTCGTCAAAAGACGCTTCGGCTGGTATATAAGGAACACTAACAGGAACGTGGTTGCATGTTGGAGCAAAGACGATTGCGACCTGGTTTTGGTTCAGGGTGATACCAGCAAAGGAAGGTACACTCATAACAAAGAGCGCCCAAAAAGATAAAAGTAAAAAAGGATACAGTTTATTATTCATATAATAAATTCTCACGAAATATAGTAAATTCTGGCAAGGTAGCATCGGAGTCTTCGTAACTTTCTACATCATAGCCGATACTGACACCTTGTCGCGCGTCTGTGCGAAACCACAGCACAAAACAACTCTATTACTCCAGGTTGTCCAGGCGAACATATAACCAAAAGCGCAAAATAAGCACTTGCCAACCTCCTATGGACCCTGGGGTTCTCTAATTCCATCATATATTTGAATATTTATTTTTATTTTTTTTCACTAATCTCAAGTAACTATTCTAAATTAGACAAGTCTCTTTTTTATTTAAAGCTTTTGTTTCTTGCTCAATTTGAATTCTAAAATTTCTCAACATTTAATTATTAATGAAAGGTATTTTTTGCATCATCGCAGTCGGGCTTTGCGCGGCGCTCTAACGTCGCCAATAACGTCTAAGCATTATACCCCGTGCGCAGTTCAGCATCGAGTATAAATGTCTGTTGGACTATGTCGCCTCTATCGAAGCAGCAGACTATGGAGATTGTATTGAAAGCGATGGGGCTTGTCGAAGGGTGATAATACCGTTTTGGCTGAGCCCCTGTTTGATAAAGCTGTTTTCTCACCCATTTTCAGCTCTGTTTCTCATTCAATTTGTTTGTTATTTGTACATTCCCTGACAGCAAGGCAGCACAGATGCTAGATTGTCAAAAACCTGTCGTTCAGGGTTTGTCCTGTTCTTTTGTTTAACGCGTTATCATCAGGTCACCGTCCATACAACGGGATTACCAGGATTTCATAACATACCCGGAGTCGCCCCTTTTGACATTTTGGACATGAGTAGGTGACGGAGTTTATCCCGGTATCCTGTTTTGTTTTCGTTATTGTTTTGGATTCACCCGGCGGTACTTGCAGGCACTGACGGATAATCGCCAGCTTTTGCCTCCGACTGCGACTGGATAAAAACCCGTAATAGCAGATGTGCATAAAACTCCAGGGCAATACGCGGAGTAAAAATCGCCGCAAAAATTCAGTGCCATCAAACCGCATCTGTTTGTCTTTATTGTCACGATAGTCTTTGTAATCAAATGTGACATGGTACTCGCTCACGGTACATATGCGCGATTCACTGATGGCGATCTTTCGGATGTAGAGCGCCCGAGGTAGCACAGAATAACCATGCAGAATAACCAGACACCCATCTTACCTGTTGACCATACCGGCATTCAGAAACGCCTTGGCAAAGCTCAGAACGCAGCACAACCACCCTCAGCAACAGGATAATTAGCTGTTAATCTTTGCTGGCAATCTCAAAGAGTCCATGCCCAGAGACCTACCTTTCCGGCTCACAGATTATATCGAACTCGTTGACGGGACAGACCAAATGCTTCGGAAAGACAAAAGAGGCGTTATTCCTGAACACACACTACCCATACTGAACCAGTTAAATATCAAGACCAAACACTGGATTTACCCTCAGTAAATACTTTGAAAGTCCGTTTAAAGGGCTTGCGGGGTCTGTCGAAAAACTTAAACAGGTGTGCAAAAAACTCGGCTATGAACAAACGCCGGGCATTACTAGCTGTAAACAATATTTTCCCGGCTACTGACAAAAGTTAAACACCAACCGACCGAAATGTTGATCAGCTGGTTGCTGAGGGTCATCTGTGATCTCGATTCCTGATTGTTGGCGTTCAGGCTCATATACGAACATTTTTAAAAAAAATATTCGAAATTTATTAGAAAACTGTCTTTTGAGCCAGCGCTGGCCAGTCGTTCGGTAAATTACCTAATTTTTGACATTGCGCCAAGAGCCTAAAAGACCTCCGCTTATAGTGCTCAACTGTACCCACAACTTGTTGATAATATTAAATAAACCCTCAAAGAAACCGTATTTGCCTCTACCCTCTTAAATGACTCTTTTGACAAACTGGCGATAGTGTTGCTCTATATGGATGATTGGATCGAGTTCAATCAAATTTTGAAGGGCTTTAGCCGTATGCTGGGAAACTATCATGTACGGTTCTTTAAGTAGGGGCTAAGGGCCGCGAGACCCTTCGCTACCCGGCGTAGCCATCAGCCACCCGTTTACTCTCGCGCAAGTGGGTCATTCAATGTTCAAAAAACAACACATACTTTTCATCGCCTGCATTGTGCTGGCGAGTTGCTCAAACGAAAGCATTCCTGAAGGTGACTGGTTTGTCACATTCCCCAGCACTTCAATAAATATCAGAATCGCAACACCAACTACGATTTCAGCGCAAATCGATGCAAAAGGTGCAAGTCTGACGGAAAAATGGAAACTTCAGTCCAAGACTGCTGACGTTGACTGTGGATTCCTAATTCAGGAGCAGACAGCAACCAGCATCACACTTACCATTCCTGGCGATACAGATCCGCGTTGCGCAGATGAACTCACTCTTACACTTACCCTGACAGAAGATGGCACGAGACAAACAGAAACGCCGCTCACACTGTCTGTCATTCCCACGCCAGACCGAATCACATCATTTACCGAACAGGCGGGTAACCCGCAACCCGACATCCAAACATGTCCCGCTTGGGACTGTCTCAACCATTCCGACCCAACCTTAGGGCGTCTTCCATCCGGTGAACTTGCAATCTGGTTTGCGGCAGGAGGAGATCGATCAACAGAAAAACCGGTTGTCGGGCGAGCAGTACAACATCAGGAAATCTGGGAACTCGATACAGACCCTGTCATGCTTCCCACCGGTGCAGAAGCCGAAGCGTGGGACACTGTCCGCGAAACGCCTTCCGTACGTTGGAACGCCACAGCCAACGCATGGGATATGTGGTACCTGGGCTACAACATTTCTTTCTTTGACGACCCAGCCATTGGACAAGCTCAATCTCTTGATGCAGACGGAACGAAATGGCCACGCCCCAGCGCTCCCATTTATCGCCCCAAGACCGACCGGTGGGATGAAAGTTTCCTGACCTCCCCTGGTGCAGTCCTAGGCAGTGATGGGACCTGGAGGCTCTATTACACCGGAGCCTCGTTCGCCCGACGGATTAATGTCTGTGGGAGTCTTAACCTCAAAGGATGGTGAAACCTGGGAACCACATGCCAATAACCCAGTATTCGAGGGAACGGTAGGCCAGTGGGATGCCTCCATCATCGATCCACATGTTCAATTCATCGGAGGCCGCTATGTCATGTGGTATTCCGCCCTCGCCGGACAGCTTCAGGACGACACGCCAATCTCTGTGGGTGTTGCCACATCCGAAGATGGATTCACCTGGAAACGTATTCAACAAACACCGGTTATTGCGCCAACGGTTAATACTTGGACAGACTTCCGGGTTTTGGATGTCGAAGTGTTCCCACAAGTGAATGGCTCACTGCTCATGGTTGGATATGCCACATCCAACATTGCTCCCAACCCTAGCTTCCCAGACTTCAAACCCGGTCGAATTGGGTTCTGGGTATCTCATTGATCAAACCGCGTAAAATAAGTGTTGTGACAACCTTACACCCAATAAAAATATTGAAAACATAAGGAAAAAATAGCAGTTTTTCTTTGTGCCTTTATTTTTCGAAAGTGATATATCCACAAATAATAGCGTGGGTATTTTCAGTACCGTTTTTGTCAGTGGTTACCCCCTGCCTTGCTTTTAACTTTTACCCATAGCCCTCTGGCCATGGACGAAATATGACAAAATTAAGTATCCCCTTATGTCCTTTTATTTGTTCATACGTTTTTTGCCACTAACATTTCAACGGCACCTTTTTGGAACTCATATTTCACAGGGTGAAATGAAACATCAATACCAATATCTGTTAATGCGGACATCACAGGACTTAGATGTATTGATTTTTTTCCATCAAGTGACAACAATGGATAAACCCTAACCTCTTTGGCCACACGGCATAACTCTTTCATTGATGCAATATGTTGCGCTTGATTTACATGGTTACTGTATAAAAACAAATAATGCGAGCATAAGGCCAATTCAAATGCCTCATTTTCAAATGTTAATGCTGGCAGTGATTCGTTTACATATCTCCCAGACTTTTTTCCATCTTCATAGTCATCCAGAAATTTACACATAGCTTCCATTCTGGTTTTTCCCAAATTTTCAACACTGCCAATGGTGTCCCAGACATAATCATTCTTATTTTTTGTTACCTGCTCCATTATTTTTGGGTAAACCTCCTCAATTCTTTCCCCTATTAGCTCAGAATTGAATTGGTAAATGGGGTCTACAGAGATAACGCTACCGCCAATTTTTGTCAGCTCTGCATTGAAGCAAGCAGGCCCATCACCACAGCCAAGTATTGTTTTTTTCAGATCACTCTCAGATAACGAGAACATTTTCTTATATTCTTTGAATGTCCTTCCCCAAGGCACTACTTTCGATAATTCCATGACTCTCCCGGTTTTACATATAACGCCGTATTAAAGGGAAAAAGAGGTCAAAAAATGGGAATTGATCCGAAATCAAAAAACCGGGTAACCGTGCCATCGGCAAACCCCTCTCAAATAATTAACTGGGGGGCAGCATAGCAAACTTTCTGAAATCAATCGAGTCTGACCCCATTGATTCCTTTACTCATAACTGCGCTTTGATCACTTGACATAACTCTGCAAGATTTTTATTGAAGTCTTGCTCAGTACCCTCAGGAACAATGGGCTCTA
>JAADHS010000168.1 GCA_013151745.1 Gammaproteobacteria bacterium
CATCCGATCCATAGACACTCTCTACGGTTTCATTAATACCAAACTCTGGCGCAGGAATGCCGATGGGGGGGACATAGGGTGCACTGTTAGCCCCCATGCTGGCGAACAATAAAAGAAATCCAAGCAGCATTAATATGCTGTTTTTGGATTGAGAATAAGTGTTACAAATTGACATGATTTCAACCCCTATACTTTAAAATTTGAATCAGTTGTTTGTTTCTTTGCAAATAATTGAAACTCTCACACTCAAAAAAACCAGTATCAAGCTGTACCCACCACCCCAGCGTACCGCCGAAACAAGAGAGCAAATATTGTCAGGTTTTTGATAAGACGTATGACTTACATCGTTTAGCCTCCAGGGCTAATTTTGAGAATAACCATCACCGACACAGAGTTAAGCAAAGACTAAGCCAAAGATAAATAACCTTTGTAATCAAAAAGATAAGGGAATAAAAACAAAATAAGAGTTATTTTCAGAAAAAATATGTCTCCTTTTGGATAAAAGTATTTAGTATTTGTGTGTATTTTTTTGGTTTTAACGCAAGCTAAGGAACGTGCACGAAATAACTTAGACAAGTTGAGTTGCATAACTCCTCATACAGGAGGCCACTAAAAAGTGCGAAGAAAATAAATTTAGTTTAGAATTTGTCAAAGCAGCCGAGGATGACTGAGACCTTTCTCTTTCTGAATAAAAGAACACTGCTGGTGATCCAGAGGATGAAGCAAGAAAGTGGACAAACTTAAGTTGTGTAGACATTGGCGCTTTACTGGCTGAAAAAGGGTTTAAAGTCAGCCGTAACATTATCAGGAAATTATTAAAGAAAAACGGATATGTTAAGCGTAAGGCATTAAAAAAAGGCGGCTGGTGGAGATGTAAATCGAAACACTCAGCTTGAGAAAATCAGCGGCTCAAGAGATTTTTTATAAGGCTTCGGGGAATCCTGTCATTAGTGTTGACAGCAAGAAAAAGGAACAAATAGGCAATTTATTTCGTGAAGAAAAGATTTACACGACAGAAACGATTGAAGTGCTTGACCATGATTTTGCCTCGTTATCAGAGGGCGTAGCCATTCGCTTTATGAGACGGTTCGTCGATAGTGTCGCTACCTCGGTATAGATTTTATGGCGTCCCTACCAAAAATCACCTCGCTTACGCGACAACTCATTCCTTTTGCCCGAGCGTCCGGCACAGACTCCGTATAACCTCTCTCATTCTTCGTTCGTTACACTTCGTCAGACCTTCTTCAATGGCTCTACGGTCACTAAAGCCGCTCCTGCATTTCTACGTCACTCGCTAGCGCTCCTAACTTCGAAAGGGCAAACGGCGTGACCTATCGCAGACTAACGGCCATCGGGTTGCGCCGTAAATAACACGGTGTCCGTTTTATCGGGGGAAGACTCAGATCATTATTGGCATCACTACTGGCAAAACCATCAAGTTGCACCAACCGACTGGTTTCTACAGCCTGTGATCCGAGCCAGAATTGGCAACGGGCGCAATATTTTCTGTACCCGTTTCCCCTCATTCCGTTGTCATTACAAACCGTACCGCATCTGCTCCTAGATATCTTCCAGAGGTGTCTGTTATTCCATTATCCGAAATTTCAACGTACCCACTATTTCCTGCCGAAAATGGAAATGTCCCTAAATGGTTCCATTCCCCCGTTACTCCCGACGAGCAATCTTGATTAACATCGATAGTAGTTCTACCTCCAGCATAAACTATTTCATGAGGGACATCACTGGCTCTTGGTGAATAACAGGAGTTCCATTCATACACATCGTACTCCCCTGCTGTGACTATCGTTGGCGTAAACCGATAGGAGTCCACCCCACTACCCACACGTCCATAAAGCGACATTCTGCCATAATGCAGGCTCGCTGCTGAAGCATTTAACCAGCGCCCTGTGCTCGATGTGCCCGAGTCGCCATTATCCAGAATAATTTCTATATTACCTTCAGCCGGAGTCCCTGGTGGTTGCGTATCATCTTCTTCCGTAGGGGGATTGCGTGGTATCTCAGGTGAAGACAAGTCAGTGAACTCAATAGCATCACTGGTGCCTACAAATGGTAGCCCCCTGCTGCCCTGAGCATAAGTAATAAGCCCAATATAGACTTCATCACCATAAACAGGTTCAGGCGTAGGCAAATTTCCAGCGCCTCGATACAACGTCCAGTTATCGGAAACCGTGCCAGGTGAAAGGTTGGGCCGTTGCCAAAAGACAGTAAGGGTATTATCGACATTGCCAACAATTCTAAGGTCAGCGCGTCCAGAAGACGCAACACCAGAACCCAAATCATTGACACGCGAACGGCCATTCACCGTGCTTTTACCTTCAAGCGTAAATTGGGTGCCGCCCCGGTGCCCCACAACAATATGCGATGAATTTCTTAAGTTTAGATCGATATCATGCACCTGAATACCGGCAAAAATAAAGCGCGAACCGCTACCAGCTGGTGCGACCTGGCTATTTTCCTTTGCCCCTATGCCAATGTTTCTAGCAATATACTCAAAAGGAAACCTAACGCGTTTTGCATCAAGTCGCCCCTGACGACTATTGAAATGCAATGTAATATTGCTCTCGTTATCGCCTATGTCTATAAGAGCACGGTACCGACCATCAACCCGCCCCACCTTCTCCAAACTCTTTGGGTTGTTTGTGGTGTAGCCTATTAATGCTCCAGTTCCATCGAAATTATCGTTTACATGTTGTTGAGCTAAGGCCTGAAAACCAAACATCAATAAAAAAAAACCAACTAACATAATAAATACACTGTTTTTTGATTGTGGCCAAACGCCATAGATTGACATAACTTCACTTCCTGTATTTTAAACTCGAATAAGTTGATTGTCCTACAAATAGCAGATTCATTGAATACAGCTTTCATTTTTTGGCGGTATCAACTGCTGAGGTATGAACGTTTCCATTTCCAATACACCCATCTCGGTATATGCGCTTCCCGCGGTGATCGTTTGAAGGTTATGCCAATCAATGTGATCATCGACGCACCGAGATCAACCATTGAGGTATCGCAGCATTCTATTCATCAACACCATACTATTACTATTCAATTAGCATATCATACTTATATGTAGCCACCATACATAAAATGTAAAACTTATTGTCTAGACCAAAAACAGAGACAACTTGATGATCACCGTCTTCAAAAGTAGACAAATAATGAGTTAAGTATTGCTGTGCAAAGTTTGATATTTAATCTAAATTTTGCAAGTAAAAATCTGGGAGCTGCAACGCAGAGTCACGAGAAAAAGACCTATCGCTGACGGCCATGGAGTGTAGTGGTCCAATAAAGCCGTACCAAACAATAGGTGGTAAACTCCACCAAAAACAGAGGTATGGAGACATGGAAAAAAGAAGAATATTTACAACAAAATTTAAGCGAAGTAGCTACAATTATTATCTTAAAAACAGCAGCCAACCGTACGTAAAGCAAGAGCGCCTAAAAATGAAGATGGTGAAAATTCATGAACCGATAGTGTCAGATCAAGTCGAAACTAATTCAGATAAGGCAAACCAAAGTAGTGGTATTTTTAAGAGTAGTACCCAAAACACATTTAAATGGGCCTGATGTGTCAACACTTTACTAGTCACCAAATTGTTTGCTCATATTATCAAATTCACCAATCAATGTGTTCAATGTCTGGTTTGAACTGAGCATAACCTGAACTCCTTGAGCCGACTCTTGAGCCACCTGACTGATGGTGGTGATGTTGCGGTTAATCTCTTCGGCAACCGCACTCTGTTCCTCAGCAGCACTGGCAATTTGAGTGGTCATATCGGTAATGGTATTAATTGAGCCAATAATGGTATTAAGCAACTCGCCACCCTGTGCGGCATTACTGACACTGACCCCAGCCTGCTCGCGACCCGACTGCATCACTTGCACCGCATCTTTTGTACCGGACTGCAGTTGCGTAATCATATTGTGAATTTCTTCGGTTGACTGCTGGGTACGCTGCGCCAGAGTGCGCACTTCGTCTGCGACGACGGCAAACCCCCGTCCCTGCTCACCTGCACGCGCGGCTTCAATAGCGGCGTTCAACGCCAGCAAATTGGTCTGTTCTGCTATATCCTTGATGACTTGCAAAATAGTTCCGATTTCATGACTATGTCCCTCGACATTGTGCATGACATCCGCTGCTCGCTCTACTTCACCTGCCAGCGAGTTGATTGAGCTGATGATTTCACTCATCACCTGCTGACCATTATTAACCTCAATTTTGGCATTTTGAGTCGCATTGGCAGCCTGTTCGGCATTTTGCGCAACTTCATGCACCGCCGCAGCCATTTCATTCATTGCTGTGGCCACCTGATCAGTTTCTGACTGCTGCGTCATTGCCCCCATGGTCGCTTGTTCCATTGTCTCCGCCGTTTGTTTTGAGACCGTGTGGAGATGATCGGTAGAGTCATCGATTCGACCCAGAACCGTGCGCAATTTTGCCTGGAGTATGTAAAGAGCAAACCTGGAAGCCCCTGTTTCATCAACCGTACCGGTATAGACCTTTTGCATCAGTGGATTATTAACCACTTTTTTCGCTTCCTGTTGCAATATTTCAAATGGCCGGGTCATCACCTGAACAAAAATAAAAGAAGCGGCAAGAGCGGGCAAAGCCATCGCACCCAGCAATGCTGGCGAAAGCCCTGAGATAAAAAACAGCATGGCAAAGATGCCGCAAAGGATCAACGCAAAACCCGAAAAAAGTGTGTTAGGCAATGATAACAGCGACGCTAATTTTGGCGTCTTACCTTCCGCCAACTGCCTATAAAGTTTTTCTGCACGATCCACATGATCCTGTGAAGGTTTACATCGAACCGATTGATAACCAATGATGTTTTGTCCTTCGAAAATCGGCGTCACATAGGCATCAACCCAGTAATAATCACCATTTTTACAACGATTTTTTACAATACCCATCCATGGTTTGCCATCCTCTAGAGTCTGCCACAAGTCAGCGAACGCAGCCGGTGGCATATCGGGATGACGAACCAGATTATGGTTTTTTCCAATGAGCTCATCTCTGCTATAACCGCTGATTTTAATAAAACCTTCGTTGACGTAGGTAATGGCACCTTTGAGGTCCGTTGTTGAAATCAGGGATAAATCATCGCGATAATCCACTTCATTTCCAGTCACGGGAAGATTCATTTTCATGATCGTCATCTCTCTTTTAAAAATTTTAAGCTTGCACACAAAAGTGAAGGCTAAAGGACTATAAATAAATAATTTACTATTCTACTGGCCCATCATTCCGTCTATCGCTTTCGACGTCCCTCGGCTCTGGCTTCCTGCCCCGCCCTACCTCCTGAGTCGTATCGATGCAAGTTTAGTCCATCCCTGGACATCTCCGTATGCACGCCCTACCCATACGGAAACCTTGGAGACAGCATGTTTCCGGTACAGAATGGTAAATTATGTACTTAGGGATGAAAATTAAATAACACTTATTATTTAATGTTATTATTCTACAACTCCTGCGAAATTCTTATCGGCAGTCTCAGCGCCAAAATGAGGTTTTCATGTCACTTTTACTCTATTATTAGTATCTCTACTTTGACGAATCAGTGCATCACTGGCCATATTTAGATTTGATTTAGCTAATCGGTCATACAATACGACATTGACCGTTGCAGCCAAGTTCATACAGCCCATCGTTGGTATATAAACTACCGCATCTGCTTTATTGACCACCTCCTGCTTAAGAGTCCCGTCTTCTGGGCCAAACAAATACAGGGCAAACTCCGGGTGGGCATATTCAGGCAGAGGAACAGCCCCTTCAGCCAATTCAACACACACGATCTTGAGCTGTTTAGGAACGCACGTAAGAAGACTGGTCACTTTGGTAAAAGGAATACGTTGTATTGCATCATTGGTGTCCGTATAAAATTTGATTGCTCGGTCATAGCGTTTACCGGTATAAAAAACAGTATCAATGCCATAACAGCCCGCAGCACGCATCACCGCACCCACGTTCGACGGACTTTTAGGGTTGGTTAAACCTATACTTACTTTTATTTTTTTCATTTTTTATTTCACGTCACCTGAACGCAAACATCATGGTTTAAAAATCAATCGAAAATTAATCATTTTCAAACTGACTCCAGAAATATGAGATAATTTTACAGTACATCTTAACAAACCAACCACAGGACGTGGCCATGAATGATGACAAAGCAGAATGTGGCAAGCTCAGCACACTTTTGCAGCAACTGGGGCAAGATCTGGATCAGTACCTACAGTTCGATTACCCCGATGCAATGCAAAATGCCAGTCGCTGGCATCAAGCTCTCGAACAGCCTTTACCGGAAGAAGGTATAGGTATTCAAAATGTGATGGCTGAAATGGGTCGTCACCTCATTCCCAACGGCTCGCCCATACCGCATCCCGGCTGCACGGCCTTTATCACCACGGGCACAACGTCT
Source organism: Gammaproteobacteria bacterium (assembly GCA_013151745.1). Classification (GTDB taxonomy): domain Bacteria; phylum Pseudomonadota; class Gammaproteobacteria; order JAADHS01; family JAADHS01; genus JAADHS01. Next base: position 6,444 of record JAADHS010000168.1, read on the forward strand.
ATTGGTGCACTGGCTAATCTGGCCAGTGCCGTTGCCGCACCACAGCGTATGAGCTTAACGGCATTCAATTTCCTGGAAGAATTGTCGCTGCAATGGATGGTCGAAATGTTCGAATTACCACCGGAAATGAAGGGACTGTACAGCAGTGGGGGCTCCATCGCGAATATAGTGGCTCTGGGAGCCGCTCGTCAGCAAACATTTGAGCAGCGGCTAGGTATCGACCCAGGCAAAGAAGGTATCCAACACCCCTGTCGCATCTACGCGACCGAGGCCAGCCATCACACGATTCACCGTGCTGCAGCGGTGCTGGGTTTAGGTCGCAATGCCGTAATCACGATAGCGTCAGACACCATCGGGCGCATGTCGACCGAGGCATTACAACGACAATTAGAAGTCGATGCCTCTACCCCGTTCGTGCCTGTTGCTATTGTCGCCAATGCGGGAACAACCAGCACTGGAACCATTGACCCACTGAGAAAAATTGGCGAGATCGCACACCACTATTCAATCTGGTTTCATATCGATGGCGCTTATGGCCTACCCGGCATTCTCGATCCGCAAATCCATCACCTATATGATGGCCTGTCTTTGGCTGACTCCGTCATTGTCGATCCACACAAATGGCTGGGTGCACCTGTTGGTATCGGTGCCACATTTGTACGTGATCGCAATATCTTACAGCGCGCCTTTACTCAAGAGGCGACAGACTACCTTGAAGGATCAATGACGAACAATGACATACAACACTCTATGGATAACCTGGGTGTTCCATACTCTGATTTTGGTCTTGAACTTTCAGCCCCCTCGCGTGGCGCTGTAGTTTGGGCCTTGATCAGAGAAATTGGCAAGACAGGTCTTCGTGAACGCGTGTGTCGCCACAATGCGATGGCAAGACACATCGCTAAACGCGCACACGCTCACCCCAACCTGGAGGTCGTACAGGAACCCACTCTGTCGATATGTTGTTTTCGCTATATCACTAACGAATGGGCTAATCTAAACGAACTCAACCAACGTATCCATCGTCAGCTAGTGCATAACAATCGCAATATTCCCAGTACCGCACTCGTTCGCGGCATCCTGGCGATTCGCCCCTGTTTTATTGGTGCTCGAACGACCTGGCAGCACGCCAATGATTTAGTTGATGAAGTTATTGATATAGGGCAAAACATAACAAATAGAAAAAATCACAAATAAATCAATATCTTGCACTATACTCCGTGAATCAACTGATTTTTCTAGGTTAATGATTCAAGGGTCAGCGGAGGTATGCCCATCGCCAATGTTGAACTGTCCGCTACCGCATCACCGCCTAAAGCAAATCCCTGTAAGACACCATCACCATCGAAAAACCGTGCGTGTATTGATTGTACTTTTTCTTCGATACGCCATTGCCCCTCGATGCCCTTCGGAGGCGGGTAAACCGACAGAGGATAAGCCGGTGTTTTTAAAACAACAGGCATTGCAGGATAGGTCACGGGGGTTAAGTGGCCTGCCAAAGTAGCAGCTAATGCCTTGGCACTGCGCATCAGCGGCATAACAAAGGGTAAATTAAATCCCGCTACTTCAGCACAATCTCCAAGAGCATAAACATCGGGGGCCGAAGTTTGCAGATATTGATCTGTAACAATCCCTCTGTTGGTCTGTAAGCCTGCATCTTTTGCCAATGTGGTACGAGGTGACAGACCAATGGCTGATAACACCAGATCGACACTCATCGGTGCACCACTTTCCAGCACCAAACCATAACGCTCACCTTCTTTATCTACCCTCTTTACAGTGTCACCACCCTGCCACTTTACCCCTAATTTTTCCAATGCCATTAACAGCTTTTGCCCCATCACTTCAGGCAATAATTTGCCTAAAGGAAAAGGATTACGATCAATCAAGTTGACATTTATGTCAACATTGGCCAAATCATTGGCAAACTCACAACCGATCAGTCCACCCCCTAAAATAGCGACACTTTGTTTGCCATCGAGCGCATTTCGGAAACGGTCATAATCGTTAAGGTCATTCACTGAAAACACGGAGTCAGCGCCATCACCATGCAGAGAAAGACGAAAAGGATCCGCTCCCAGCGCCAACACCAGTCTGCTATAAGAGACAGTTTCACTGCCGATGAGAAGCTCATGTGTCTCCGTATGAATCGCCGAGACTCGCGTATGTGGACGAATTTCTGCCTTGAGTTGCAAAGCCATTTTATCCACATCCGCACTGGCTAAAGCCGCAGGTGTTTTCCCTTTGCTTAACGCATTAGATAACATCGGTTTAGAATAAGCTCGGCCATCATCGGCCGTGATAATAAGCAAAGGCGTTTCACTATCGAGTTTACGAAACGTTCTCGCTAGAGAGTAAGCTGCCATACCACTGCCAATGATCACAATAGGAGACATGATCTATAACTCAATCATTTCAAAATCGTCTTTGGAAACACCACAATCAGGGCATTCCCAATCAGCCGGAATATCTTGCCAGAGAGTACCCGCAGCGATGCCTTCCGCAGGCATACCTTTTTCTTCGTCGTAAATAAAGCCACAGACCACACATTGCCATTTTTTCATACTGTACTCCTTAAAATTAAACAGAAACCTTATCCAGTGCATCACGATAGCGGTTGGCATGACGCTCTTCCACTTTAGCCAGTGCGGCGAAACGTTTCGCCGCCTTTTCCAGCACCATCGTAAATTGCTTGGCATGCTCACGTGACTCATCGATTTGCTCATCGAGCTCTTTCACTGCCGCATGATTTTTTTCTTCTAGCGCCGTATGGCGAAAAGCAGGATACATTTCGGTGTATTCGTAAGTTTCACCTTCAATCGCCAATTCTAGCATTTTTTTTACTGTCAAAGAGTTCTGGGGATAGAGCAAATCCAAATGGCCAAAGGCATGCGCCGTCTCTTGCTCGGCGGTACGCTCAAACACTTCCGCGACCTCTATTGCACCCAATTCACGGGCACGGCGAGCAAAAAAAAGATATTTTCGATTGGCCATAGACTCCCCTGCGAAAGCGGCCTCCAGATTATTAATGGTTTTTGACACCGTACTATTACTCATCGTCATTTCTCCTTGGCTTGAATTTTGCTTAGTCTTGTTTGCTCTGTTTGGTTGCAATAATTATAGTCACAATTTACAATTCAGTCTAATTGATTAATTTTTTATCTATAATAGATTTATACGATTTATGCGCCTACCCTCAACACGCCAACTGCAATACCTGCTCGCTGTAACAGAACTGCGCCATTTTGGTAAAGCCGCTGAACGATGCTGTGTGACCCAATCCACGCTCAGTACCGGCATTCAAGAGCTAGAGCATATGCTCAAAGCACAATTATTAGAACGCACCAAAAGAAAAGTACTCCCCACACCGCTGGGCTTGGCTATGGCGGAAAAAGCACGTCAAATCATTTCTATTTCTGCAGAAATGATGGAACTGAGCCAAAGTGAGCACGCCCCTCTAACTGGATCGCTCAAACTGGGCGTGATTCCCACTATCGGCTCATTTTTACTGCCCAAAGTACTCCCGGTAGTACGAAAAAATTTTCCAGCATTAGAACTCTTTTTAGTGGAAGATCAAAGCGCGAACCTGTTGCAACGGCTTGACAGAGGAGAACTGGATTGCGCCATCTTTGCCTTACCCTATGAGCTGGGCAAACATGAACACAAAAAATTTTTCCAGGAAAATTTTTACGTCGCCTTTCCTAGCAATCATCCACTAAGTCAAGGTGGACCTATTTCTTCCGTTGACTTACCTGTTGAGCAGTTACTGATGCTGGAAGACGGTCACTGCTTTAAAGATCATGCCCTCTCCGTTTGCCATTTCAGTGGTCTACAACAACTCCCGGCATTCCAAGGCACCAGTCTTTATACCCTGGTCGAAATGGTCGCGGGCGGACAAGGCATCACCTTTCTACCGGCCATGGCTCTCGATTCCAGCTTAGCACAACAGCCGAAAATAAGCCTGAGACCCTTAGCCGATGAGGGCCCACACAGAGAAATTGGCCTGGTGTGGCGTTCCACTTTTTACAGAAAAAGAGATTTGAATCAATTGATCGCTTTGATGGAAGCGATATTGAAGTTTAAATCCGTGTCAGTGAGTGCTTACCCCCCCTTTCCAGGAAATAAATAGAGCCTACACTCAACACCTAAATTTCAAACGCCATAAGTCTATTCACGACATTTGATCTTTATTTTTTTTAAGTCTTTGGCTTTCCTGGCGTCGATTATGAATCAGGCTCAGTGTCAATTCGGCATCCTTGTGTATATCTTCTGGATTAGAATGCTCCAGGACATAGTCATGCATCATCCCCTTTGGAAAATATTTTTTATTCATTTGAAAAGAAAACCAATCTAAAAAAATCAAGCCAAAAATAGCGAACATGCTGATAACCGTGACCAGTTGAAGAATATAATTATGCAACATTGTCGTAAAAAGAATAAAGACGACACTTGAAATAAACACAGTAGAAATAAAACCAATCAAGCATTTTTTTCGCCAGCGCCGTTGCTGGGTATGTAACTCTTTTATTGCACTTAACTCATCTACCATTGAAATTTAAACTCTTAACGGTTAATTTTAATATCATGATTGTTGTCCTGTTCTAAAAAGGCTGAATTAAGCCTCCTAACCAAATAATCCAGCAAGTAAAAAGCCAATTGCGACATAAACGGCGGCTTCAATTGCACCCACGGCGACGTTGCCCTGTTCGTCTACTTCTGTTGCAACATCAACTTTTGGCAGTATGGCCTTACGGGTGAGAAAAGCAAGGAGTGTGAGCGCGATCATCATAATAATTGCTGTTGCAGCCCATGTCAGCATGGAGGTGACCTGGTTTTCATCATAAATAACAATACCTGATGCGGCAGTGACGGCTAAAGCGATGCCAATGCGATGACCCGAAAAACGGAGTGCGAGCGCAATGTTGCCTTTTTCAATTTCATTCTGAACACCATGGCCACCATGTCGTCTGGCGTAGACATAACGACGGTATAGGGTTGCAGCAAGTAACAAGAGTTGCGATATTAAAAACCCGGCAATAACCAGCAGGAGACCCAATAAAGAATGGCTATCCACCCAAATCATGACGGCTCTCAAAATGATTGCCGTTGCGATCATATTACCCGCATCAACCAAAGCGGCTGAGGTATTGCCTTGCATAATTTGATTATGGATCGATATTTCTGGCAGTGAAATATGATCAAATACTTTACGTGTGATCCACATTAGAGCCAGCCCCAAAGCACCGTAGCCAATCATCAGAAAGGCCTCATTGGCCGGGTTCATGCCAACTTCACCGGAGACCACCCCCATTAGCATAATAGCTAACGCCAGCGTTGCACCAGCGATAGAGATTCCGAAGGCATAATTGTCTTTTTCAGTTAACTCATCGTGAGAAGACACATTACCAATCGCACCGGAGAGTTTTCTCATTCCCGCTAAAATAGCGACAATGATTAACAGATCAACAGCGTAATAAGGGGCAAAATTTGCCGGAATTCCAATAAACTCAGTCATGACTGATTATTCTCCATTATATCTATAAAGCTATAAAATGTAACTATTTGCCACCTCTAAAGCTGCGTGATCCGCTGGAGGTTCCCCGGCTACTTGAGCCAAATTGGCTATACGTTGATGTGCGTTTACCAGAACTGCTGTAACTGCCAGAGCTGTACCTGCTTTTACTGCCATAACTTCTGGATGCCATTTGCCGATAGGTGCTACTGCGTTTTTTAGCGGTTGCTGATCGGTAGTCTTTTTTATTCTTAGTGACATTAATGCCACGTTTTTTTAATTTACTGGCATTATTTCCCCATCGTTTTTGCTCAGAGGTACTGCCATAACTGCCTCGACCATAATCATGATTATAGCTATAGCGTGAGCGGTCATACCAGCTACCCATCAATATAGAGCCATTGCGACCATAAGAGGGAGAGAGCAAATCCCGAAACAGGGCATACTGGCCATACCAGACCCAAAAAGAGCTGCCAGAGGCATTTTGCTGCCAACTCCCATAATTAGAGTTTCCGACCAGATAGCTTCCCGGTGGTACCTCTTCCGTTGATGTTCTTTTTGGAATATTAATGCGGGGTAAGCTGCCGTCAGACAAGTCAGCCAACGTATTGACTATATCAATCAATGATTCATTAAAAATAATAGGGTCTGCCAACGTCGTAAGCTTAAAAACTTCAGTCGCGGCGATGCGGTATTCCTGCTCCGATTTTGGGTTCAGGTTGATGGCTTGTGATCTTTTAAGTAAATTTTTAAATGCGGCACCGTCTGCCGTCGTATCTTTTTTTAAGGTTTGAACAATATTAGCGAGTTGCGGTGAACTTACAGCCAATCTATCCGCATAATCACGCGCAATGATGGCATTGACCAGTTCTTCACCGCCAAGAGACAGTTTAAGGTTATTGATATTTTTGGTCAGTATTTTATGGCTGGCTTGCACTTCTTCAGCGTAGCGATTACCGCTACAACCGCTTAAGACAAAGAGTGAGAATATGATGAGCATAATCCCGCTCCATCTTGCCTCCTTCCCTGGTTGTATCATTTGCGGTACTCCTTAGTTTAGCGCTGCTTTGACTGTTTTCAGGTCGGGAATATTTTCTTCCCGAACGACGACAAATATCGCAGAAGCCGTAACAGGTTGTAGTTGGGGCGGGTTACAATGAAGTTGCCCGTCTTTGCTATCAATATAACCAATCGCAGTGCCAATATCTTTTACTGCCAGCGCGCAGGTCACGTCTGCCCACTGGGGTTTTTCAACGTCAAGATCGAAGCGTAAATATTCATCCCCTGCGTGAGTAAACATATTTTCAATAATCATTTCACTGCCTGGAGCAACAAAGGCACGTACCGTCATTTCCGGATAGGCGCGAATAGGGCGAATAATAACATCAGCGCCCGCTGTGTGCAGTCTTTCTCGGTTACTGTCGTCAACACATTCAGCGAGAATTTTTCCTCGTACAGCCAATTCCTTTAAACGATGGATAATATCAAACGTACGCCCATCAGAAGCCTTGTCTGTTTCCCGTTTGGTTAAAACAATAATGATTGCTGCTTCCTGAACATACGCCGCTTTCAGACTGTCTATTTCATCTGCCCGACCATGATAGTGAATCACATTATTCAGGTTCAAAATAGATTCTGGCAGGCCCGCGGTGAAGGCTCTGGTAACGATTTGGATGCTTGTTTCCGCGTAGACTTGGGTTTCACGAAACTGCATAACCAGGCGTTTCAAGTACTGTTCTTGATCCACCGCCGGTGCGTTAAGAATAACAATATGATTTTTCATCTTCCAACTCCATTTACCCAGCCGTTTTTGATCACGGATATTGCTGCGATAGTCCAAATAGTCACCGACTAATTTAGGCAACAGTGTTATCGCGCCGACCAGAATAACAATCAGTGTTGCAAGTTGGCCTGCTGGTGTCGCTGCAGAGACATCGCCATAGCCAACAGTCGATACCGTTACCATAGTTAACCACAGAGCTTGCTGAAATCCCAGGTTTTCAAAAAAAACCATAGCCAAAATGTGGGCTGAGAGCAAGAGAACGATGTAAAAAAAGGATTGGCGAATCGATTTTTTCAGGGAAGCGTTATCGAGAGCGGGGTGATAGAGTTTTCGCCATCTACGCTTCACCAAGAGATGTATATTCATGCTTTAAAACAATCTAGACTATTTATATGGTTTAATCTGGAAAACGCAGTTGATCCACGATGTATCCTTGGGGTACATCGTGGATCAACTGCGTTTTCCAGGTTAAAGGATTAATTATTTTTCATTTTTTTTGATTTGCTTCTGATAATAAAAACTTTCGATGTCTTGACGCATTCGCGAGCGAATAGCTTGACGTGCCTCTATTGGCAATGCCCAGCGTTCAGCGAGCATTTCATAATCCTCAGGCTTTAAAGATACAGTCAGTCTGCGCCCCCCTGTTTTTTTTGTTTCAATGGGGAGGTCTAAAATTTTTCTGCACATGTCAGAAGCCGACAGCCCCTCACGGCAAGCGGCTTCACGAATCACATCGGGTATGTCGCCAGCAAGTTGAAACGCTTCTTGAATTGCCTTGATATTTTTTGCCGATTGTTTTCCCCAATCGTTCACGCCTTCTTTTTTTTCTTTGCTCATCCCTTAGCGGGCCACATTTCTTCGATGGATCTCAGGGGTAAATAAACGAGCAGAAGTACATCGGTACGACTGCCATCATGCACCTCAATTTGCACAGCATATTTACGATCCTGGCTGACCATCGCGTAATAATCAAATGCGCTGGATGGGTCTTTGGATAAAGGCAAGCTTTTTTCGCGATAATCACCGGAATGAAAATAAGCTTCGTTATAGGCCTCTTGATAATAAGTTTCAGTTGTCCACCCCGCGACCTCATCCGGTTCGTTTTTTCTGGTTAACATGCCATCAACGGACTCACTTTCAATGATATTTGCGAATTGATCAAACGTAAATAATTGATCGACCACAGGCGGTAGAATCAACTTGCCAATTTCCAGAGTTTCACCAGCGCGACTACTTTGCACACTTAAAAAATAAAAAGTGCCAGCCGCATCCAGCGTAAAAACCGTTTTTTTCAGATTGGCATTGAGATCATAGGTATTGATTTCTTTGACTACGGTGGTCGCATTACTGAGATCATCAATACCACAAAAACCGAACTTGATAATATCTCCCATTTGCAAGTTTTCAGGATGATCAAGCACGCGTGGCACAACGTTTTCATCATGCCCTTTCATTAAACGTTTAAAAAAATTCATCCATTAGACCTCAAAAAAATAAGCATTAAGTAACGGTTCAGAGTGCGCCGAGTTTGTTCAAGAACAAGACCTCTCTGTTCAGTCGCTCTTTTCGCAGATCCCTGGCGATAGGGTATTTGCATATCCTGTTCTGCATAAATGAGCATTTTTTGGCACCGCATCCAGACACATAATGAGGGTAAGCTGGGTCGTGACCTAGATTTTAGACTTGTTTTTTAATCTCTCCAATATAGCATTTTTCGATGGGCTACTACCAATCAACCCTGCTTCACGCATTTTGGCCTGTAAATCGTCGCCTTTTTCGTCTTTTTCCATGTCAAGTGCCGCTTTCATTCGATCTTTCTCCTTTTGGCGACGTGCTTTAATACGTTCCAGGGACGCCTTAGCACCGACCATGGCAGAGTTTGTACCAGAGTAGCGTGAGGCCAAAGCCTTTTGTGCCTTGTGCGCTTGCTCTTGAGTTTTTTCCACGGCGACTTCGGTTTTCAACGCTTGTAATGTTCTGCCTGTATCCTTGATTGTTGTCTTGATTTGCTTTACAACCGCAGTATGACTTTCAAGCACCGCTTGTTGAGGGGCGAGCTCCGCTTCTAAGGTCGCTAGTTTTTCAGCAATTTCACCCGCGAGTTGATCATTTCCTTTTTCCAGAGCTTGCATGGTATAAGCCTCATGTTCGCTGATACTTTTTTGCAGCTCTTTTACTTTGCGTTCCGCTGCAACCTGTTCAGCAACGACCGTTGTTAAACTTGATTTTGCTTCGTTAAGTTCATTTTCTGCGTCTCGTATTTCCTGGTCAAGTGTACGCATTGCTTGCGAGTCAGCAAGAGACTCGCCCGCTTCATTAACACCACCCCGTACCGCTGTTACTAATTTATTTAACCAACCAGACATAATAATGCCCTCCTATTCATGATTTATTGTAAAAAGTCTGAAAATTCATCGATGGCACTCAGCGTATTGTCACTCAATGTTTCTACTTCATAAATAACATTGTCAATAATGCTGCTGGGTGACATCGAGCCATAAATTGTGTATTGCCCCCCTCGGGTAATGGCAAACGCCGAGAGCGGAATGGGTAAATTAAGTTCGAGTAACATAGTATTCATTTTTGCGACTCGACCGTCTATAATTTCTGATGTGTTCCACAAATTGGAAACACAGAGAATTTGACTTTCATCTATCGTGATATAAACAGGGAATTCTTCACGATCATCAACAATAATTTGCAAAACTTGTGGGTCGCCATCAATTATTTCGGCGGCAAAGCGCATCCCACTTTCCGTTGTTGCTGCGTTAAAAACCACTTCAAGTTCAGCTAAGGTTCTTTGTTCGCTCACATTCAATCTCCTTGTTTAAGGGTTGCCCCTAAGCGTAAATACATATTATGCCATAAAACATATTATGTCAATATCCATAATATGTTACTTTTCTAGCCTTTTCAGTTTACTCTATTTTGAACACAGATCAGCTTGGAATTTTCACTATACGTATTAAAAATAAACCCCTAGATGTAAGGCATAATTACGATGACCCTTAACCGGCACTTGGTGTGGTATTACTAACCCAGGTATTCAATTTCATATCAACTACAAATAATGAGAAAAGATGCGAAATTGAACGTGCACTAACACCTAAGTCTCAATCGCCACGGGTATAGCCTTGATGGTGCACTGAAAAGGGCGATTAGGAATGGGCACGCAATAACTTCCCGTTTTAATTACTCCTGGCGCTTTTCTTCAAAATTTATTGCTGCGGTAATTTTTTAATCCTACCGTAAAATGTTTTTATCGTTGGCGCCAATTCCAGGTATTTTTCTTGCAATTTGTCGAGTTGCGCCACTTGTACTGCTGCATTTTCCAGAGCACGAAGTAGTTTGTAGTTATTGGCGTGGTGTTCTAGAGTTTCAAAAAATAAAGTAAATGCCAGATCATAGCTTTTATATTGATAAGCAACCCAGGCCAGTTCGACCTTGATTTTATCACTCATTTGTTTTTTTTGAGTTTCAACTAATTTTCGTGCCGCTGTGAGTTGGGCTGTTTTCAGTAGATTTTCTAAATGCAATGCTTGCAGTTTTTCTGGTATTTTTTCTCCCAGTTCTTCTAACACCTTAACTTGTTCCAGCATCTCTCCTGGGGCTAATTGTCGCGCTCGTAGCCGATTGAGTGTCGAATTAGCATAGTTATCTTTTGGATTTATGGTTAAATAGGTCTGTAGATGTTTTTGTGCATCCTGTTGTTGGTTTTGGCGTTCATGCAACCAGGCCAAATCCAGATGACACACCGGATGGGATTGGCAAAGGGGTAATAATACCGACTGAGCCTCATTAAATTGACTGCTCTGAGTGAACGCTTTACCCAACCAACGAGCGCTGCTCCAATGAGGGTGGATATAATGACTTTCCTGAAAATGGACAATAGCGCTTGTATAATCTTTTAATTTATAGCTGAGTAAACCTCGTAAAAAAAATAATTTCGAGGACGTAGGAAAAAGGCTAATCAGTTGTTTTTCTTTTAATTTTGCGGTTTCATATTGTTCGCTGCGAATAAAATATTCAAATTCCAGCCCCAATGTTTCAATAGAGAGCGGTGCTTCCAGGTGCATTTGTTCCAGTAGCTGTTGTACCTCTTGCCAATGTTTCTGTTTAATCGAAATTTTTAAATTGCGTATAATAACCAGCACATGTTGCTTTTGTATCGGATTTTTTGGACTCATCTGAGTAAACCTTAACATATCAACCGGTATTATCGATTTTGTCAAAAATAGTGTCAACAACAATACAAAAAACCGTGGCGGAATTTGTCACCGTTGCTTCCCATCCTACCGTGGTGCGCTTGGATGATTTGCTGGCAAAACGCCCACATTGGATTAGTGACAGCTATTTTGTGACAGCAGAAACCAAAAGCTATTTAACCTCGATGACAGCGGCTCTGACGCAAAACTCAGGCTGTGGCATTTTTTTGATTGGCCAATATGGCTCGGGCAAATCCCATTTTCTTGCTTATCTAACACAGCAAATACGCGACTTCCAATTGGTTCCTACCCCTTTAAAGGTTGTCACCTTGTCCATGTTAAATTATAGCGCCAATCATCGTATGGAAGAGATTGTACTCGATGTTTTAGGTTTAACCGCGGTCGATGATCGACGTGATACGTGGCAGGCCTTATCCTTGAATGATGAATCAACAAGCGGCATCGTCTTAGTCATTGACGAATTGTCCGAATTTTTACGCTCAAAACCCGATCGAGCGGCCTTTAATGAAGATATACGCTTTTTACAATTCATGGGTGAATGGGCCATGGATCATCGCTTTTGGATTATCGCGGCCATGCAAGAGCAAATCGAACACACCGGTGACTTAGAATACGCCTTATACCGCAAGATAAAAGATCGATACCCAATCCGTTATTTATTAACACCAACCCATGTGCAAGAACTGATCGCCAA
>JAADHS010000120.1 GCA_013151745.1 Gammaproteobacteria bacterium
AACGAAGTGCTCAAGCCGACCCGGTAAACCTACGGTGCTTTTTCCTGAGCCTGTGGTTCGTTATAGTCTGTGCCCGGGCCGGCTTAGCACCACGTTAGCGTTTTCAGAGGATAAACAATGAGTTTGGAAGATCAATTGTCTGGGTGGACAGGTCCGTCGAGTGATACTGAAAAGGATAAGCAAGATAGAACGGAGCGAATGATTCGCGAAGCGATAGATGCGCACGCACCATTCAATGATTGCTCGTTAAAGGTTTATGCTAAAGGTTCTTACGCTAACAACACTAATGTGCGTTCAGATAGTGACGTGGATATAGCTGTTGAATGTACAGACGTTCTATATTGGGAGGAATCCGAAAAAGGGGTTCATTCACCAGGTAAACCATATGAAGGAATTTGGACTCCGGCAAAGCTCAGAGCTGAGCTTCTTTCTGCTATGAAAGCTAAGTTCTCAGATCAAGTAGATTCTACCGGATCTACTGCGATACAGATCAATTCTAGCTCAGCGCGCGTAGACGCTGATGTCGTCCCTTGTTTTAGCTTTCGATATTACATGAATAATGAATCGAGAGATGGAACCAAAATATTCAAAACTGATGGCAGCAGCATTGTTAACTACCCTGCAAAGCAATTGGAAAACGGAATAGCCAAGAACAAGCAAACTGGTTATGCGTATAAAAAGGGGGCTCGGTTATTAAAGCGCATTGAAAACGCAATGGCTGAAGATGGAACCTTTCGCGAGTTACCATCGTTCTTTATGGAATGCCTAGCCTACAACTGCCCCGACACAGTGTTTGCTCATTCAACATGGACAGAACGTCTCCGAGCAATGCTTTTTCATCTTTGGGATCAGCTTCAAGGCGATGAGTCCGACTCTGGACGCTGGGTGGAAGCGAATGATTGCTTTTTCCTGTTTCATTCGGATCAAAAATGGTCTCGTGAAGATGGGTGCGAGTTTGCAAAAGCGGCTTGGAATTACTTTGGGTTCAAATAATGCGTAATGTGACAATTAAGAGTTCGCTGTATTTACTGGTAGGAATTTCAGCAGTCGCTTGGTTATTGCTCGCCTACATTGGTGGGTTAGACCTATCAAAGGTAAAAGACTTTTTCGGACTTGTTCCAAAAGTGGTGAGTATTGACCTATTGGTTATTGCTGTATTCGTTAAATGGGGATGGAAACTTAAGATATTTAGAGGGTGGCTTGTTCCATTTCCAAATTTGAATGGAAGTTGGGTAGGATTTATATATTCAGATTGGAAAGATCCAGAGACTGGTAAAAAGCCACCTCCTATACCTGTAATGCTGACTGTGAACCAGTCCTTCTTCCACATTAGCTGCATGATGCGTACAAGCGAAATGGAAAGCTCTTCGTATTCTGAAGGCTTTCTTATAGATCCTGATCGGCAGATAAAAAACGTAGCGTATTCCTATACTAGCAAGCCCAGGCTGAGTTTGAACGAAAGGAGTATTCCCCATGATGGAACAGCAGTGTTCCAGATCATTGAGAAGCCTAAACAAAAGCTAGTAGGTAGGTATTGGACGGAAAGATTAACAAAAGGGGAAATAGTTCTTGAGTATCACTCAAAAGAACTGCTAGAGGAACTTCCCCAAGACTTGGGCGAGCATCCCGTAACTGAACACGAAAATAGACGCTAACAATGCGCTGCACTCGGACAAATTTACGCTTCGCTCCAATTTGCCGGTGAGCGCGGCGTTCGGCGAATAACAATGAGGTCGCATGAATAGTCATGAAACAAAATTTCCTGGTGGTTCTAAATCACGGGTAAATCGTGCTGGAAAAAACATCCGCAAAAGGATAGCATTACCGGAAGATTACGATGTGCTTGAAGAATGGCGGTCGGCTCATCGGGCTGTATTGAACACTTTTCAAGCAATCTTGAGAAATAGGACAAAAGGCATAAGCATTACTGTTGCTCAACGCCATAAACGTCGTGCAACCATAATTGATAAACTTTCGAGGTATCCTTCAATGCAACTTGCCAGGATGGATGATGTGGCGGGATGTCGTCTTATATTTAATGATATTCAATCCCTGTATGAATTCAGAAAAGAATTCCATGAATCTCACTTTCATCATAAGATAAAGAACAAGATAGACAAGTATGATTATATTAAAAAGCCAAAAGAATCAGGTTATCGAGGAATACATGATGTATATGGTTATGATGTAAATTCAGTTACGGGACGTCCACTAAAGGGATTGTTAATAGAAATTCAATATAGAACAAAAATACAACATGCATGGGCTACTGCCGTGGAAGTTGTAGGATTCATTACGTCAAGTCAACCAAAATTTCAAAAAGGAGATACTAGATATCAACATGCAATGGCGTTAGCTAGTGAAATTACTGCCAGATCAAAAGAAGACTGTAATGGACCTTATCCTGAAAAGAATGGGAATGAATTGGTTTCTGAATTTATTGCACTTGATAAGGAATTAAGCCTGGTAAATACATTGCGAGGGCTGAACGAAGTTGACGTAGAAGTTTCTAGCAGAAGAAACGTAATCTTAATCATATCACCTGATGGGGACTTAGAAACAAAAACTTATAGAAGTGCTACAGATGCATTGAGGAATCTATTTGAATTGGAGAAAGAAAATCCAGGTTTTGATATTGTGTTGGTTAAAGCTGATACACCAGAAGATGTGCGCTTTGCATTTAAAAACTACTTTTCCGACACAAAGGACTTTGTGCAATTATTGGAAGATTCGTGCACTGCCCAATCCGGAGTTAAGAAACTAACGCGCCGAACAAAGCCATAAACTCGGACTTCAAAAAGCGGCGCGGCTTTCGCTTCGCTACAGCCACACCACTTTTTGAAGCCGGTTATGGCCAGCGTTATGTTGCGGATAAAGGCATAGAATAAACCAATATCAATTCCCGCCACTAATTTTCGTTGTTATGTTTTCGCCTTGCATCATCAGGTAAAAACAAGAAAAAAGCATAAAACATAGAAAGGATGCCAATATAAACACTCCAATAATCATTGCTCTCGTTTCTGCCTGCGTGCTTTTGTTTGGCTATATCGCCAACCACAGGCTCACGAATTGGCGTAATAGAAAAGAGAGACAGATAAATGCTGGTAAGGACTTGATCACAGCTTTCGACAAAGTCATAAAAGCTATTAATGCCTATGAAGGAGAATTTTACCTTCTGGAAAACTTCTTGCTCAGTGAATTTGAAGGGTCAAGAAAAGCTGCTCGTGAGTTCAGAAGGCATCTTGGATTTATCGACCATGTTCGCTTCAACAAAGCTTGGAATAAATACCATGATGGTGATGAGGATAATCCTCATTTTAGGCATTATATTATGAGTGTTCATGTTAAAAATACCATCCTTAACGATATTAAAGAAATACTTAAATTTACAAAATAAAACAAAAAATCATAACAAAGCCATACACTCAGACTGGGTAGCTGCTCTGGGGTTTTTCCTTGAGCTTGTGCTTGTCCACACTCTGTGCCCCAGCTGGTGATGGCCAGCGTTGGTGCGCCAAGCGAAGCTTGGCGCTTCTTGCTGGGTGCAAGTCCCAGCCGGGTAAGGCTTAGCCAACCACCCGTACCGAGTGTTGCGCATAT
>JAADHS010000068.1 GCA_013151745.1 Gammaproteobacteria bacterium
AGAAGAAAAAATACACGGAATTAATGGAAGCGGTGCAAGATGAGCTGGATGATCTGAATATCGAAATACAAAACAAGCATCCGCAACTCGCCAGCCTGGTGGTGGTCAATCCTGCCAATGTGAAAGAGATCCAACAGCTTTTGGATAAGAGGGTTGGGTTATTGGCCTATTATGTTTTGCCCGATGAGACCATTGCCTGGTGGCTAACGAAAGATCAAATAAAAGTGCAACGCCTACCGATAAATCGCAGCACATTACAGCAAGAAACCCTGGAATATCGGCGCCGTATCCAGAATTTAGAGCCATTGCTAGATCAATCCAAACGCTTATATCAGCAATTGATTGCCCCTTTTTCCGTAGATATTAACAAAAAACAAGTTATTGGTATTGTGCCTCATGGCAATTTACATTATTTGTCATTTGCCACCTTGCACAGCACTGAAGCTTACCTCATCGATAAAAAGCCGTTGTTTTATTTGCCGAGCGCCAGTATTTTGCGATATACCTTGTCTCGCCGTGGTCGGATTAGCAATCGAAAAGTGCTAGCGTTGGGCAATCCTGATGTGAAAAATCCTGAATTTGCACTGCCTTTTTCGGAACAAGAGGTCAACAGCATTCACTGGAATTTTCCTGATACCACGGTATTAACGGGCAAGCAGGCCACAGAAGGTTGGCTGACTCAGAATATCAACGAGTTTGGTATTATTCACATCGCCTCGCATGGTGAGTTTGATCCTATCAACCCGTTATTTTCAGCACTTAAACTCTCTCCTTCTGAGCAATATGATGGTAACTTACTGGCGTCAGAGATTTTTGGATTTCAGGTGAATGCTGATTTAGTTTTATTGAGTGCCTGTCAAACAGGGCTGGGTCGGATTAGCCTGGGCGATGACGTGGTTGGCTTGAATCGTTCTTTTTTCTACGCTGGTACGCATAGTATTATATCGAGCTTATGGAAGGTCAGCGATATCAGCACCGCCTTGTTGACCAAACGATTTTATCGTGAATATAAAAAACATAACAAAGCCGATGCCTTGCGAAAAGCCACCTTGCACGTCAAAAACCGCTATAGCCATCCAGGTTACTGGGGCGCTTTTACCCTGGCGGGTGATTATCAATAATATCTTGTTAATGGATGGAGAGGACGACTAGCGATGTCTCGAAAATTATTATTTTCTTTAATTATACTAGGTGTATCGATGAACCTGTTCGCCGCCGAAGATAAATTAGCCAATATTAAACAAAAAATAAGATCTGAGTTTCCTGCGGTGGCACAAATGAGCACCAAGCAATTGCAAGGTTTACTCAGCGAAACTCTTGATAACAACGTATTGCTGCTCGATGTGAGGGAAGCCGAAGAATTTAATGTGAGCCACTTAAAAAAGGCTAAATTAGCCACCACCCTAAAAGACGCCTTACTTATCTTGCATGATGTCCCCAAAGATAAACGCATTGTCGCTTATTGCTCGGTGGGTTATCGATCCGCCGAATTAGTCCAAAAATTAACAGATCAAGGTTATCAAAATGTCTATAACTTAGAAGGGTCCATCTTCGAATGGGCAAACCGAGGATTGCCTGTATTTAATCAAGGCAAGCCAGTGAATAAAGTACATCCTTACAATTGGTGGTGGGGACGTTTATTGAATAAGGCGTATCATGCTGATTAGTTGTTATAGTCTCAGTAAGGCATGTACCCGTAGCGTTTGAGATTTAGGCTTTATTGCGGTTCTATTTTTCCCCTGACTTTATCGCCTAAAACGCCTACGGTTGGTGGCACGCCTCGCAACGCTGCTTTAACACTCGACATAATGTTATAAGCGACCAGCGCGATGCAAAAACCAAATAAAGCCGCTTTAGGATAGCCCTGCGTATTGATTTCAGAATTGAAATTCTTCTCTAATTTTTGGAATGCGGTTTCTATCATCCAGCGCTTTTGATAGAGCTGAGCAATCTTTTTTTCCTTGGCCACTCGGGCAGGTAAATTTGTGAGAATGAAAATCTCCGTTTCACCATCTCGCGTGGGTTCGTTTAAACACACTCGGATACGACGCAACGTCATGATCATCACCAACGATAACAACATTTTTTCTCTCAATAACAAAAACTCATGAATACATGAGAACGGAGAAAGGGATTGGTTGCCTAACTAACAACTGAGTAGACATCAGTTTCACATATAACTCCACGTCAAACCCACGTAATATAATAGGTCACTTTGACGTCTAATATGCATTTTCAATCGACTCAATAAACAATCAATGAACAGGCGTAAAAGCATTTATCCCAATTCTATCATATTTTATCGAACATTAATTTAAACACTTAGAAAAATTAATTGACTTATTTTTTATGCAACGTCTCTTTTGCTCAATGAAATATTGAGCGGAGACAGGCGTTACATTGATTAACTATTTCTTAATAGGCTCGTGATTTATTTGGAAACCAAGCTGATACACTTTACTCTCCGACTTGGTTGGTGTGAGGAAACAATAGACTCGCCGTGTAGATTAATCGCTACGAATCCATTATGAACCCGATTTGAAAACTGATCCATGCACCTTGACATTATTCTCATTTCCATGCCACATCGAAACATTGGAGTTACTCATAACAGTATGACAGTTAATTTAAAATACAAATTAGTGATCTTTGATTTTGATGGTACTTTAGCTGATACGGTCCATTTGTTTATGGATATCACGAATAAAGCGGCGGATAAATTCAATTTCAATCAAATACAGGATCATGAGCGGGATCGTCTTAGAGGGTTTAGTGCGAGGCAGATATGCCAACATCTTAACGTGGCTTGGTGGAAAATTCCAAGTATCTCTGTGTATATGCGCTCTTCGATTACGAAGCATCTTAATATGATTAATTTATTTTCTGGTGTTTCGGATATGTTGGAATATTTATCAAATCATGATGTAAAATTAGCGATCGTCAGTTCGAATTCGATGAGAAACATTGCATATCTATTGGGTCCAAAAAATACAGCATTGATTTATGCATTTGAATGCGATACCAAAATTTTCGGAAAATCAAAACGCTTGAAAAAAATTATCAGCCAACTGGAGATAAAACGTCACGAAGCCATTTATGTGGGCGATGAAATCAGAGATATGGACGCATCAAAAAAGATTCAGATGGCCTCAGGTGCCGTAGCTTGGGGGTATACAACATCCGAGGCATTAAAAAATCAATTTCCGGATGAGTTTTTTGAGAGCATGGAAGATTTAAGAAATAAAATTGTCCCGGCCAATAGGATGGGCGATAGGGCTTAAAACTAACCAGTTTTTACTGTAGCCTCAATTGTTGCTAATTTAGAGATGATTGCAAGTTTATAGTGAATTCTAGACACAGAGGCGATCAAGAACCAGCCCACTCTACGATTTTTTTGCCCGAATTATGATTCTAATAATTAACATAAAGTAAACCACCGGCTTTGCCGGTTAGTTAACACATTAAAAATCAGTGTCCCCTAATGATGCGCTGTTGTTACTCAAAGAGCTTCATTGTCCTGATAGGTAAACGTCGGTGATATCAATAGTCCTTCACAATTTTGAATCCAGGGTTGATTGATTCCCATCTTTTCTACGC
>JAADHS010000269.1 GCA_013151745.1 Gammaproteobacteria bacterium
CGGTTCGTAGATGCAAAATGAAACTATTATTCTTTTAATTATTAATGACTTAACAGACCCGCCCTCACCTAATTAGTCGTTAAAACACGCCTGTACTCGTAGAATGCTACGTTTTAACTACGTTTTTTGATAAAAGATGTACGTTCAGGTTGGATGATACCAATAATTAGACTTTGCTATCGATCCCAGCATTATGAAAATGAACCCGAGAAGCACACCCATATATTCCTTTTTATTTTTGTGGGTTTGTACTTTATCTGGATAACGTGTATTTTACGAATAAATTAAAAATAATAGGCAGTGTATCAGATATTCAATATTCCACATTCTGTATAACTCAGAGTACCGACATTCTGCCTAATACACTGTTAGCATATAAATAAAATTATCGACCTTACGTAAATAATAGCCACATAATAAGAGAATCATAAATGAAAAGTTCAATAGTAATTATTCCAAATTCCCGCCCAGCCTATGTGGCTGAATCATGTGCAGATGAAAACAATAATGTTGGCGAGGTAGTGTTAATGCCAATTACTGCATGGAGGGTGGAGTACAGCACCGACAGTGGTAACGATGACGCATGCGCTACTCCAATAACAACTGAACTAGGCTTGCCTTCAAATTACGCTATATTTTACTCAGACACAAACCAATGGAGTGTACCATTTGATACTTGGGGTACAGGCATGGATGACCTCCTAAAACACTTCCAAGACATTGAGGATAAATCATAATGCTAACAAGTAGCTCAACCCGACCATTTATACGCCGTTTCTCTGCGCTACACTCTGCATAAATGGCCGGTTAGCAAAGCGTTATGCGCTCAAGTAACTGAGAAAATTTATGGAAGAGAAAAATTGGATAGATTACGCAGTAGCAATAGGAAGTATTGCTACACCTATTCTTGTAATTATTCTAACAGCAGTTGGCTGGAAGTTTCGCATGAGCCTAGAGCGTAAAAACGAACTAGATAACAAGCTAAGAGATGACCGAATTGATACTTATAATAAAATATTAGAGCCTTTTATAATAATGCTCATGTCTGATGCCGCATGGGAATCTGACAAGAAGAATAAAGGAAAAGACAGAAATGATTTCGCAACAAATAAAATGCTTTCTCTTGAGTATCGCCGGTTAGGTTTCAAGCTTGCATTAATGGCACCTGACTCTCTCGTCAAATCATATAATGACCTTATGACATACCTTTACAACATCGAAGAAACGGGGGCAGATAAAAAAGACACGTTCCTGCATGACATGCTAAAACTACTTGGAACTTTTTTAATAGAGATCCGTAAAAGCATGGGGAATGAAACAACCAAACTAGATTATTGGGATATGTGTGAGTGGTGGATGTCAGATACACGAAAATTAAAAAATGAATACCGCGCATAACAAATCGCTGCAGTTGACCTCGCAATACGCCGCTTCGCTTTGTATTGCGGTCAACTGAGCTCAAACGTTAACAATCCACCTTTAAACAACCTTCATGGAAACCCCTACCGAATCCACTCCTCTTGAAAAAGACTTACAAATAATTGTAATCTTACTCAAAGAATCAATACCAGTATACGATGAGCTTCTAGAAGTACTTGAAAAAAATAATGGGTGGCTCCCATTAAAGAATGAATTTATCAATTTATTTTCTGAGCTAGATACACCTTGGTGTATTCTTTATGAAGACAAAAAGCAGCTAACGCGACTCGCTACTCAGACAATCTCAAGAGAAGAAGCTGATGATAAAAACAATGACATTGATGCAGCTGAGAACAATGAAATACAACAAAATCTCTTTCAAGATACTCACATTCAATTAGCAAGCTTCTTTAACTATCTAGCATTAATGATACATGGTCGATCAATGTGTCAATTAATTACAGATGCAAAAGATGGTGATGATGTAGCATTTTGCCTAGCTGTTCAGATTGACAGAACAGTGTTACAGCTTCCTTGTTTTCAAAAGCGATTATTAAAATCTCAATTTTCTGATGACGATGTATTTTTAGAAAAGTTAGCCTCAAGAATACGAACACCTATACTGCAATCAAAAATACGATACAGAACATTAATGCTTACATTTGCCATATTGGATGTTGCAAATATGCTTTATGACCTTCCTCTTGAAAAGCTTCTTGATATTTGCGAAGCGATTGGCGTTACGGGGGGTGAGAATGGCATTGATGATGTAGACAAACTCGCTAAGAGACGACTGGAATACAAGGAAATTGCAAGGAACTGAAAATATTTTTCACTTCCTTCACTCCCGATAAGATCAGGCATAACTTAAGTATCCGAAGCAGGTCATCCTGCCCTGCACTTTATCGGAGTTAATTTATGCAAGACCACGAGTCACAACAGAAAAACACAATACAAGACACAGCGAGTGAACAGAGCGAGTCGACGAGCCTGTCACACGCTGAGTCTCATATTTCATTTTCAAAGGGTACGCCGTCTAGTAACACAGTACCCCCTCAATACAAACCAGATCCTTTTATCCTCAGATTTGGCATTGATAGCCTTTATCTATCATATCAAGGGGAATTATCAGAAGACGGTGAAAACAGGCTTTCAGAGCTGAAAGAACTGGCGCAATCAGACGATCACAGAAAAAAAGACAAAGCCCAGTTAGCCATCGGTGACCATTTATTTGAAGTTTTAGACAAGGGTCAAAAACCGTTTGCCTTTGTTCTCGTTGATAACTGGTTTCGCATTGCCTTTTCAAGGCGTTCTTCAAAATCCATGCCGCTTGCCTATATTCAGATATCCAGTGAACTGCTCACTTTTACACCCATTGAAGAAATCACCCGTGATTTAGAATTTGTCATCAAGTCACTAGCCTGCGATGTATCAACGGCAAAAGTAAGTCGTGCTGATCTATTCGTAGATTTCACCACGCAACAAAATCTCGATGAGATTGATATTACGCACTGGGTAACACGTGCCACCCTGTTCGATAAACACTATATCCGCCCTCACTTTTCTGGTTGGTCGATAGGTTACAAAGGCGATATATCCGCACGGCTTTATGATAAAACGCTAGAAATCAAAAAATCAGGTAAAGACTACCTGTTTTTAATCTGGTCAGAAGCTGGATGGAACGGTGAACAGAATGTCTGGCGCTTAGAGTTTCAATACAGACGTGAAATATTAGACGTTTTGCAATCGGTCTCGCTAGATAAATTTCTTCTTAATCAAGGCCCATTATGGCGTTTTGCCTGTCTTGACTGGTTGCGACTTTCACTACCCAATGAGAAAGACACAAACACCTCGCGCTGGCCTTTACATCCCTTATGGGCCTCATTATCTAAAATAGCGTGGAATGATAACCCTGATAAATCCCTCAAACGTATTAAAAAACAGCGCATCCCCTGTGACGAATCACTTTACATCAATGGGATCGCTGGGCTTACCTCCTTTATGGCGCTGCACAACATTACTAATCTGCATGAAGGGGTTAAACAATATATCCGCCAGGCAAAAACATTTCACGATGCTAGAGGGCGTTTTTCTAACGAATCCTTTATCAGCTATATCAGCCGGAAAGTCCGTGAAAAAGGCCGGCATTATAATTCGATTAAAAATACCCTGA
>JAADHS010000006.1 GCA_013151745.1 Gammaproteobacteria bacterium
GGACAACGGTGCGCCAGGACCTACCTGACATAAAAAAAGCAATTAAGAATCTACTGATCAAGACAGAATCTTAAGTTGGGAACACATGGACAAGTCAGATGCAAATAATGATTCAGGATTCATGTAGGTTAAACTACGGGGTTATGGAAATCAACTTTCATACCATTACCCACTCAGAAATAGCAAGGAGCCAGTGAAGTTAAAAGTAAACACCTGACCCCTTACTTTTTAGTCGTCAAAACGAACAAGATAGTTGATGAGGGACAGTTATTCGCGATAACCAACTTCTTTCTGATGGCGAACTGCCACGATCAAGGCTGTTTTCCCATCATAGTGATAAAGCGCGATATAACCAGTATCACCAAAGTTGATGGGCCATTCCCGATACTCTGGATCCATATCTTCAACAGGTCGACCAACTTCAGGTTGCTTGCTCAAAATTTTCAGACTTTTGCGGATAGCCTTCACGGCCTGTTGAGCAGCGCCAATATTTTTTTCTGCCAAAAAACGATAGAGATGCTGAATATCAAGTAGCGCACTCGGTGACCAGATCAAGCGTGACATTCGGGGGGCTCGATATCTTGGCCAGATTCCAGCTTAGAAAGCCAGGCATCGGCTGCTTCAAAGGTGACATGTAAACCGGTTTCCTGATACTCATTCCATGCTCGGATGCCAGCTTGACGAAAAGCCTCACGTTTTTCCTCTCGCTCAATATATTGTTGTATTGCCTCCCCCATAATCCAGTGGGAACTACGCCGACGGGATTTTGCAAGATGCTCAATCCGAAGCCGGGTTTCCTGATCTAATTTGACAGATATTGGCTTAACTGCTGTAGAACTCATAAGGATTCTCCTTCGGTATTAATTGGTATTACTATACCATACACCTGCTGAAATCCAAAAAGTTTAAAATTTCACTTACCCCTTTTTTATTCTTTTCAGGAACGCTTTTCTGCTTCACTCAGTCGGCGCAAAGAAAACATCCCATCCAGACCAAAAATCTTTACCGGCTGCTTGTCGGGATTATCATTCTCTGACCTTAAAGCTTGCCACAAAGTACGCACAAACTCGCGACTACCAATGATGCCACTGTCGGTGAAATGGCGAGTTCGGCTTAAAAAACGGCTAGAGATAATCGAGCCGAATTGGTTGGCCGGCTCACTTGCTACAATTTGCGAATCAATGCTCTTTCCTTTTTCAGTTTTTATTTCGCCGACGTCATAAACAAATTGCCTATATTTGGCTAAACGCTGTTCCGGGGTTAAACATTCAGCACCGACCAAGCCAAAATCGAGGGATAAAAAATTGCCTTTATTTCCTGTTTGCTGATGATAACCAAGAGAACTCCAGCGATAGTCATCTGGGCGTTCAACCAGTTTGGCACGGATAGGGTTGAGATCGACATAGGCAAGGCAATTGATCAGAGTTTCGCCATTTTCGACCAAAACGCTCTTAAACCGATCACTCCAGAAGAAACCACGCCGTTTGTGGCGTTTATTATAATAGCGGGAAAAGGTCTGCTTGATTTCTTTCATAAATTCAGATAGCTGTTCCCACTTATGACGAAACATTGCTATTTGACCAGGAAGTGGTTCATCCCTCTTATCACCATCCTGATAGTAAATAGAATAACGACGTTTAACGTCAAAATCTGAATATTCCTCGCCTGGGTGCATCCGCACAACCAAGTGAAAGTGATTTCCCATGACACAAAAGCTTAGAACTTCGGCAAAATAGATAGCACTGTAATGTTGAATCAATTGCAACAGGTGGTCTTTTTCAGCATCCCCCAGCACGAAACCATCCAGGGCGGTACGTGACATAACATGATAAACAGCGGCTTCACCTTCGACAATCAATCTAGGTTTGCGGGGCATGGTTTCTCCTTGGTTAATGCGTGTTTGTAATGTGGCTTGCCAGATACCGAGAGGATAAACATCAGTCAAGTATAATTCGCCTGTCCCCTATTATTGTAGCAACTGAGTTAAAAGTAAACACCTGCCCCTTGAGCATTTTCTACGCAGCCTGGAGGATTTCACCTTCTCGCCGGGCAATCTCAATAACTGCGCTGACATTATCCTCGTCCCATTGGCGCAAACCGCAAGGGATCGGTTCGAGGCGGCTGTCAATACGACCAGCGAGACGCCAGAGAAGATTGAGATACTTTCTATCCAACATACTCTCAAATAAGGGAGAAACAACCAAAAGATCAATGTCACTCCACTCATGACTATTCCCGGTCGCCTGTGACCCAAAAACAACAACAAATTTCACTTCGATACCTGCCCGCTTAACTTCTGCAAGATATCTCTTAACGACCATCAGAACAGATTGTTCAAGCATTCCAGCAACCCTCCTATTTTCTTAAGGTAATTATCGGCCTCAGTTGGGGTTGGAGCAGGAAAATACAATTCAGGGTAACGACCTTCAATATTAAATGGAATCACTTCCGCCAGTAAGTCCCGCTGTTCCAAGTCCAATGCAAGATGAGCAAAAAACAGGCCATGCCTAATTTTCCCCTGTTCCACTAAACTGTTTGCGACATTCCAGTCTTCCACTGCACCAGAGCGCCAATGCTCAATTTGTTTACCAATGTCAATCATAGCTTCATTCTATTAAATATCCCCGCAATATCAAGATAATTCACTCAACCGCTTCAAAGAAAACATCCCAGCCAACCCAGAAATCCGTGTCAAATGCTTATCGGGGTTATCTTCATCCAGTTTCAGTTTTAACCAGAATTGACGCATAAATTCTTTCCTGCCGATGATGCCGCTATCGGTAAAATAACGGGTTCGTGATCGAAAATGATCAACCCCGTCAAGAGAAAAACCTTTCGCCACCTCTTCGGCAAAAACTTGAGCATCAATATGCGTATTCCGACGGAATCGGTGGACCAGTTTGGTTCGGAATACGCAAAGGAAACCAAAACTCACTTTAACGGGGGGGCCGCTAACGCCGCTGTTCGAGATTTTTAATACTTCCACTATTTCTTATTATAGATTAATATAAATTAGATCTGATATGGAGGTTGTTATGACGATCCCGCAGCTTGAACAAACATTGGTTGCCATTCTAAAAAAACACGAAGCCAGTCGTATCGGTATTTTTGGCTCACGCGCCAGAGGCGATGCGCATTCCGACAGTGACCTCGACGTGCTGGTCGATTTCCATACATCGAAGAGCCTATTGAACCTCGTGAAAATTGAACAGGAACTTTCCGATGCTCTCAAGATTAATGTCGATTTACTCACCGAAGGAGCTATCAGCCCCCACCTAATCGACCGCATCAAAGCAGAACTCAAGGTTATCTACCAATGACAAAAAGAGATGACACCGTTTACTTGAGGCATATTCTCGAAGCAATCGATCTTATTGAAGGATATCTAACCGACATTGACTACAAGAGCTTCAGCGGCTCTCGGCTTCTCCAAGATGGGGTCATTCGTCAGCTTGAAATTATCGGCGAAGCGGTAAAGAATATCTCGCAAAACGTTCGGGATATGGCATCAGAGGTTCCTTGGAAAGAGATGGCCGGGATGCGTGACAAACTGATACATCAATATTTCGGTGTCGACATAA
>JAADHS010000162.1 GCA_013151745.1 Gammaproteobacteria bacterium
TCATGCTGCCCGTAGCGCTTTTTTTCGTAAGTAAGACATTTTCAAATAAAGCTGAAAAATCAGCAAACAAGTTTACTATAGCCCTACATAAAAAAGAAAAAATCCATCTGCAAAAATTACGTTCATTTGAGATTATTAACGACATTTATAAAAACTGTCATAAACTTCATTTTTTATGTGCTAAGAAAAAACGAGCGGATGAATTGGCGAAGATGTTTTCTGGAGCTAATGACAAAATCATAGAGTCTGGAAGCCAGCAAGTCATATTGCAACAGCAGGAAAACTTGATGTTATCTATTTTGCGTAACAGCGACTTAAAAGAGTCGAAAGTAGAATGTTTGATTAGTTTACATTCAAATATTGGATTTCTCTCCATAATTATTGGTGATGAAGAAATTAAACCACTTCAAGGGAAACTCGATGTGCTGAGAGAGCTTTCAAGCAATATTGGAGAAATAAGTAGCGAGGTTATGCAAGAAGTAGTATTGGAAATAAATAGGCTATCTGATCGTATAATAAGTGGTGAAGTACAAATTAATTCTGTGTAGCCTCCAACTTAAAAAAATAAAACAAGATACCCATTGATCAATGGATATCCCGTTCGATCCTCGTTAAATTGCAAGACATACACCATCCATTGGATAAAGAAGGAGGCACTGATGCCAAAACCCCGCAAAAATCAGGTCTGCCTGGGCTCAACTCCCTATTATCATTGTGTCTCGCGCTGTGTACCCAAAGCACTTCGTGGGGCAGGCTCTCCGCTGCGCCTTTCTCTGTGGCAACGATGAACTTTCCGGCCAAAGTTACGAACACCGCAAACAGTGGGTTGTGGATAAACTCGCTGAATTAGCTAATGTTTTTTCTATCGTATTGTCAGTTTGCCCGATATTCAAGCCTTTACTGCAAATTTGTGCGCAAACGTAAGCCCCATGTACCTGATAGCAGCAAACCCAGTAATAGTAATGACAACAGGTTAAGTGCGCCACCGCCACCACCAGAAGCGGGGGCATCGCCTGCACCAGAAACAGTGCTATCTTCAATGGTTAACGTTGCATTGCTTTGCAAACCATCAAGACTTACTGTTCCGCTGACAGCAACAGGTGAGCTTAATGACAGTAAAATACTTTCATCAGATTCACTCACGTCATCTGCGTTAATTAAAACCATAAAACTCTGATTAGACTCGCCCATATTAAACGTCAGACTACCACTTACCATGGTGTAATCAGCTGGTGTGCTCGCACTGCCATCATTACTGGTGAAATCCACGGTAACTGCATTCGTAGTATCACCTAAGCGTTCTACGTTGACTATAAAGCTACCAGTGCTTTCACTAACACGATATTGCGTAGCTGAAAAACGAAGCACAGCAGCTTGCGTGGCCGAGCTGGCAAAATTTTGCCCATATATTTCAAATTCACCATCCGCGGCCAGTGGGGGTGTATCATCATCACCCCGCCATACTGCCAGAAATTTATTTTGAGCAGCGTTATACGCCACTGCTGAAGAAGTTGCGTCTATTGCAGGATCCCCATCACTGCCCATGCTGGACAAACGCTCTGCATTCGCTTCGATAAAAGAACCATCAGCATTTAGACGGCGACCATAAATTTCAAACTCCCGCATGGCCAGTGAACCACTATCATCATCTCCATGCCAGGTGATAAAGTATTGGTTATCTGTACTGCTCCAGGCGAGATCGGGGTTACGCGCAACATATGTTGTATTTGTATCCGGCCCCATATTAGACAGGCGCATATCATTATTGCCGATTTCAACGGCATTGGCATCAAGACGCTGACCAAAGACTTCAAATTCGTTGTTAACCAGAGGGGCAGTATCATCATCTCCTGTCCAGAGCACCAGATATTCGTTATCTGAAGTGTTCCAGGCGACTGCCGGATTGAGGGCAGCATA
Organism: Gammaproteobacteria bacterium; assembly: GCA_013151745.1. Lineage (GTDB taxonomy): Bacteria > Pseudomonadota > Gammaproteobacteria > JAADHS01 > JAADHS01 > JAADHS01. The sequence continues at coordinate 1,918 of JAADHS010000162.1, forward strand.
TGATGAGTCATCTGTGGGCCCCATATCCGAGATGCGCAAATCATTTGTTAGTAGCCGACCGCCGTCAGCGCTTAGGCTTTGTACAAAAATTTCATTTTTAAGAACGCTGGTAGAAATAAAACCTTCGCTGTACCAAGCGACCAGATAACGGTTATCAATCGCGTTATAGGCAATAGCAACCGCTCTAGAATTAATTGCGGAGTCACTTAAGCTGGTTACATCTGAGATGAGTTGATCATCACCAATTGGTGTAATGTTAGCATCCAGCCGTTGGCTAAAAATATTATTCCTGATGCTGCCAGTGCCGCTTAAAGCATCATAACCTGACCAGGCGACAAAATATTCATTCGCCTGTGAATTCCAGACAATAGCCGGCTCAAAAGCGTGGAACGTAGTGTCACCATCAGGCCCCATATCAGAAATACGCAGATCATCGGCCAGCAATAAACTGCCATCGCTACCAATACCTTGTGCAAAGATTTCAAGTTCATCTTGCACTAACGTACCGCTATCATCATCGCCCTCCCATACCACCACATATTCATTTTCCGTTGCATTCCAAGTGACAGCAGGAAGCCTTACGTTAAAGGCGGCGTTACCATCAGGCCCCATGGTAGAAATACGAAAATCAGCGACCACAACTGCACCTGTGTCGGCATTAATGATTTTGCCAAATATTTCACCCTCATTAATGGCTAAACTCGGGGTGCTGCCGTGCCAAACGACCAGATATTCATTGTCAGTCGCGTTGTAAGCTATGGCAGGAGACACTGCAATATAGTTGGCATCACCATCCGGGCCCATATTGGAAATACGAAAGTCATCTTCGCCGACAGGCACAGCAAACACTGTGAACGAAAAGCTGCTGCATAATACAATTGCGAGCATTATTGTTTTCGTCACTTTTGTAAGGACGAATCGTGATAAACGAAGTATGCCAGTAAACATAACGCCTCCCTCCCATTCTAGGAGTCTGGTATTTGTTGATAGAATGCCAAAAAATCTTATAAAAAACTAATACCTAAATCCTGTAAGCAGGATATTAGGCAATAATAAAAGCTGTTACGCTCTTGGTATCAGCTTTTATTGCCTGTTTGCGGGCAGCACCACAGGCACAAAACGAAACGCCAAGAATCTACATCTGTGTCAGCATTGATGATTCCATCAAATATTTTGTATCGCATTGTAAGCCATGGCAGAAGACACCGCAAAATAGCCGCTACCACCGCCCACGTTCATATTGGAAATCACTAGTATCCCAACGTTAAATAGCATAAATTCAATGGGTTATCCGTGGCGTATCCCTCGTTTTTGTAATCAAATTTCATAAATAACTGATCTAATGGTATTTTCTCAAAAAGGGTGAGGCTCAAAATCTGTAGAACTGTGTAGAAGTTCTACAGATTTTGAGCTTGCGCCGTTTTTTGACGATGGCTACAAGTACGTAAACATAGCTAAAACAGGACACCCATTGATTAATTGACATCCTATTTGATCCTCTTTTTTTATGCCTTCGGGCTGGTTTTTACGTTCGTCACTGATGAAATAGACAATGAGTTTTTTCTCCGCGTTGATCAGTCGTTCGCCTTTCCTAGTTATAATTGATTCCTCATTTTTGTAGATAGGACAAATTCGGTCCTTTGGGAACGATAC
>JAADHS010000231.1 GCA_013151745.1 Gammaproteobacteria bacterium
CTGTTAATTAATTGTTATCGTCAAACCGGTTATTATTCAAGTGAGAATAAAATGAGCATAAAATCAGATAAGTGGATCAGACGCATGGCTGTGGAGGAGGGAATGATTGAACCCTTTGAATCCAGGCAGGTTCGCGAAACAGCCCAGGGTCGGGTTATTTCCTATGGCACGTCCAGTTATGGCTACGATATTCGTTGTGCAGATGAATTCAAAATTTTTACCAATATTAATTCCGCAATTGTCGACCCCAAAAACTTTGATGAAAATAGTTTTGTTGATGTTCAGTCTGACGTTTGCATTATCCCACCGAATTCATTTGCCCTTGCGCGTACCGTTGAATACCTTAAAATTCCACGAAAAGTTTTGACGATATGCTTAGGTAAATCGACTTATGCCCGTTGCGGTATTATCGTCAATGTCACGCCTTTGGAGCCGGAATGGGAAGGGCATGTGACTCTAGAGTTTTCTAATACGACACCGCTCCCTGCCAAAATTTATGCAAACGAAGGGGTCGCACAAGTGCTGTTCCTGGAATCGGATGAAGAATGTGAGCAATCTTATCGTGATAAAGGTGGAAAATATCAGGGTCAGCGCGGTGTCACCTTACCTAAAGCGTAGGCTCAGCCAACCTGCAATTTGTATACTTTGAATCTGACTTATGAAAAACGTATTGAATTTTTCTTGAGTTAAGCCTCGTTTTAATAGATGATGACGCTTCTTTTCTTGGTATGCTGTCGAACGTGTTAAATTTTAAATCCGTTACATTACGTCGTGGTTCTAATGTTTTGATTAGCGATGTAAATTTAATGATTCCTGTTGCGGCCAAAGTGGGGGTGATCGGGGCCAATGGCTGTGGTAAGTCTACGCTTTTTGCCTTGATTAAAAATGAGCTGCATGCGGACCAGGGCGAATATCGTCATCCGCAAGATTGGGTTATTGCGCATGTCGCACAAGAAACACCGGCGGTGGAAAGTACTGCCCTTAATGCTGTTTTGGATGGTGATTCCGAATTACGACAACTGGAACAACAATTAGCGCTCAGCAACGCGGAGGAAGATGCGCATAAAATAGCACACTTGCATGAGCGCATGGATGAGATTGGCGGCTATACTGCCAGATCTCGAGCCGCCAGTTTAATGCACGGTCTGGGGTTCGCACACCAGGATATTGAAAATCCCGTCAGCTCATTTTCTGGTGGTTGGCGGATGCGTCTTAACCTGGCGCAAGCGCTGATGTGTCGTTCGGATTTATTGTTATTGGATGAGCCGACGAATCACCTGGACCTGGATGCCGTTATTTGGTTAGAGTCCTGGTTGCGATCCTATCAGGGGACCTTGTTGCTGATTTCTCATGATCGAGAATTTCTAGATCGCTGTATTGATCGCGTGATTCACATTGAGCAGCAAAAAATCAATCTTTATACCGGAAACTATAGTCAATTTGAAGTGATTCGTGCTGAAAAACTGGCTCAACAACAAGCCGGTCATCTCAAACAGCAGCGAGAGATTGAGCATATGCAAAGTTTTATTGCGCGGTTTAAAGCCAAAGCCAGTAAAGCCAAACAAGCGCAAAGCAGGGTAAAAGCACTTGAGCGCATGGAAAAAATAGCTCCCGCTCATGTGGATTCTCCATTTCATTTCTCCTTTCCTGAGTTTAAGCCTGTTTCGAGTTCGTTGTTGCGTCTTGAAAAAGTCGCCGTCGGCTATGCTGATCAACCCATTATTGAAGATGTGAATATCAGCATTGAGGCTGGAGCACGGATTGGTCTCATCGGGCCAAACGGGGCCGGGAAGTCAACTTTGATACGTGCCCTGGCTGGAGAGCTGGCTTTAATGCAAGGAGAAAGCCTGCAAGCGAAGGGACTGAAAATAGGTTATTTTGCACAACATCAACTTGAACAGTTGCATGATAACGACTCACCCTTTGATCATCTGCAACGGCTTGATGCAAAGATTACAGATCAGACAGGTCGAAATTTTTTAGGTGGGTTTAATTTTCAAAACGATCGTGTTTATGAACCGATCGCCCCCTTTTCCGGTGGTGAAAAAGCAAGATTGGTTCTCGCTTTATTAGTGTATCAAAAACCTAATTTATTATTATTCGATGAACCAACCAATCATCTTGATCTGGACATGCGCTATGCCTTAACGGCCGCATTGGGCGCCTACGAAGGTGCACTGGTTGTGGTGTCTCATGACCGGCATTTGATACGAACTTGTACGGATACCTTACTGTTGGTCGCTGAGGGTCAAGTGGTTGAGTTTGATGGTGATATTGAAGACTACCGATTGTGGTTAAACAAACAAGTTAAAGCAACCGAGGGGGCGATTGCAACACACGCTGAGAGCCATGTTATTTCGCGTAAGCAAAAGCGCCAAATGGAAGCCCATCGTCGCCAGCAACTTCAACCTATGCGAAATAAAGTAAACAAACTGGATAAACAACTACATGAGTTGAGCGAAAAAAAACAACAGCTAGAGAGCGAACTGGCCGACCCTGATTTATATAGTGTAGCGAATAAAGATAAAGCCAAACAACTGATCCGTGCTCAAGGAGATTTAGCCAATGAACTTGCACACGTCGAAGCAGCCTGGTTTGCAGCCAGCGAAGAGCTGGAGCATGCAGAGCAGGGGGCATAATCTGTATTTTTAATTCTGATTTTCAGATTGAAACATTTCAACAAGAGCTGAAACCTCTCTTAAGACCAACATGTAAGATTTTTCTCCAAGATGATCAATCAGCATATGATCAATAGACATGAGCGCTGCAAATCCTTTTTGAATAGCAAAGGAGCCGGACGTGTTAAAAAATACCCGTTTAGACCGGCTATCTTTTAGGTCTATTTTCAAAAATAAAATGTTCATGTGTACCATCTCTTGCACAAGTTTACTCACGGACTGTTTAGAAACCCCTTTGCGTTTGGCCATCTCTGAAATGCCTGTACCCTCAAAATCGATGTAAGGAAAAAGGTCTAGATGAGACTGTTTAAGCTCAGGTAAATGAAAGGCATCTCTAGCAGCAGCAAGGCCTCTTTCATTTATAAGTCGTCCTGCTTTTATAAGCTGGTGTGCAAGAGAAGCCCCTTTTTGCTTTTCAAAATCAGATTTTTTCATTTATTTAGTAAAGCATGATTGACTACTATGGTCAACCATGATTGACTGTTTATGTGTGCAGTCCGAAACATAACAGGAAACAAACAATGAAAAAAATTACTGAAAATATTTTTACCTATGGATATTCAACAAAAATTATGCCTGGAATCTTCTTTCCAGTCAGTTCTTCTTTTATAGAGTTGGAAAACAATACTCTAATGGTTATTTCACCCGGCCCCTTTGAACAAAATAGGATTCAAGAAATCATAGCCAAATACAGCACGGTTTACTGCGTCGCCCCCAATATTTTTCACTACAAACATCTAAAAAAATTCAATGAGCTTTTTCCTAAAATAGATGTTTATGGGCCTTCTGCCTTAATTAAAAAACAACCCTGGTTATCTGAGAAAATAGTAAGCTTGGATACACTTAGTGAAAAACTGAAAGGTCAGGTTTTGCTTTTCCCCATAT
>JAADHS010000159.1 GCA_013151745.1 Gammaproteobacteria bacterium
CGCTTTTTCAATTTTGGCCTGTTGGACGAAGCTACGGGATGTGATCACGCGACGCAGGCAAGCGGTTTCACACGCAGAAATCATGCCCTGTTCACCCTTGAATTGTGATTTTAAAAACTGGTTTTTAATCTGTTGCTCAAAAAAACGGTCAATAGGACCATTAGGCAACCAGCGAAAGTCATCGTCTATTCGCAGCTTGATTCGGTTATTGGGCAACAGGTCGATGATTTTGAGTTTGTCCAGCATCGCGAGACAACGAATACACTCTGTCTCGGAAATCTGATAATTGTTAATGATGTCAGCAAAGCTGAGCCGGTTACGTACGCTCACCGCCACTAACAAAAGCTTGGCATCGTTCACCAGGCCTTTTTCCTGTTCCAGGGTAAGCTGGGTAATGTGTTGGCGTGATTCGTCGTAGAGTTGAAAAAAATCGCTTAATTCCATCTGCATCAATTGGCAGATATCTTCCAATCGTTTCAGCGTAAAACGTTTTGACGCAAACATGCGTTTGATATTGGCCTCGCTCATCCCCAGCTTTTGTGCGATGTGAGCATAAGTCAAATGGTGATTTTTTAACGCCTGCTTCAGTGTGTCTATCAGTGCTGCGGTTTGTGCCATGTTCCAGCCCTCAGAGTTTGTCGGCTTTTAAATGTATCAATAATAGACCTAAAGGGATTAGGTCGCTTTACTTACCTGTTAATGGGACAGTAGTGACAGGTTGTTCAAAATAAAAAATCATTTTTTACCGAGGCCTTTATCAATGCTTGCCGTTACGCGCTATACGTATTATTTAGAATAAATCGTATGGTAACATTGAATTTTTTGGCGATATGAGAGGGCTGTAGCTTCGTTGAATTAAGTTTTTGTGTTTTAAAGGGGGTGAGTCGTTACCTTATGGCTACTGAAGAAATCATAGCGTATTACGCTGAAACAGCGGGCCGAGCTATTCGCCCAGACTTGGTTTTCGCTACGAGCCTGATCGAAAGTAACAAAGTTGCGATTGATTGTGGGTGTGGTGCGGGATCAGATATAGCGTATTTGAGAAAAGAAGGGTTCATTGTTTACGCATTTGACATTGAAGAAGAGTCCATAAAAATATGCAGAGAACGGTTCAAAGGTGATGAAAGTATCTTTTTGTCACAAAATAGCTTTAGTTCTTTCAATTACCCTCAATCCGCGCTAGTTGTGGCAGATGCCAGTCTATTTTTCTGCCCAAAAACAGAATTTGAGAAAGTCTGGAATAAAATTCACGATTCTCTAACAACAGATGGAGTATTTTGCGGTTCGTTTCTTGGCTCAAAAGATACGATGGCGGGTCCGAGCTACGATAAAAGCGCCTATTGGTCAAATATATTGACGTTCGAGGAAGAGGATCTATGGTCAAAGCTAAAAGAGTTCGAAATTTTAAAATTTACGGAGCACAATGTGGCTGGGAAAACAGCGCAAGGTTTACCTCATCAATGGCACATCTATTCCGTAGTGGCAAAAAAATCTAACGAAAAAGTTCAGAGGACAGTGAAAAAATGGTGCTGATTTTGGTGTTAGCGGACAAAACTTTCAGAGCCAGTTTTTCTGAACATACGATAAAACAGTAAACCTTAAATTCAAGTGATAAGTGCATAACCAGTTAATGACTTTATTATTAATGCTTTCTTGACAGTTCGAGGTGTGCAGCTCTCCGAGCAGAAAACTGAGATCACTCACATCAGCAAAGGGTTCGGCTTTCTGGGTCAAACGATACGCAAGTACCGTAGAAAAGATGGATCATTATGTAAGCTTCAAACCGAACCGAGTAAAGCATCAATTCAATTTCACTATATTGATGGTGATAAGACCCATAGACGGGTTAAAAACGTCTTCATAATTCACAAAGCCTGTAGATCAGCTTTCGAATACATTAAAAAACGGAGATTTTAGATTGGATAATTTGAGAGAGCTGTCAAAAAAAATTCGAGATGGAAAATTGTCTCCTATTAATTTAATGACTGAAACTTTATTGAAGATAGAAAATAATAATGAAATTAATGCAGTTGTTTCATTGAATCGAACACATGCTTTGAGTGAAGCACAAAGATTAACCGATGACATAGAAACAAATTATCGAGGTCCTTTACACGGTATTCCTATTACCGTTAAGGATAGTTTTTCGACTAAACATATACCAACTACGTATGGAATGCCATTTCGATACAAATGTAAAAAAAATGCGGAAGTTGTAAGTAGGCTTGAAAAAGCAGGCGCTATTGTTATTGGAAAGACAAACCTTCCTACAATGTCATTTGATTGGCAGGCTCATCATCCTCGCTATGGAATAACCAAAAATCCTATAAATCCAGAATATAGTCCAGGAGGAAGTTCGGGCGGATCAGCTGCTGCAATATCGGCGGGATTGGTAACGATAGAAGTTGGCAGTGATGTTGCTGGATCACTGAGAGTACCTGCGGCCCTATGTGGAATTTCCACCTTACGGCCAACAGAAGGGGTGATTTCTTTAGATGGGCATATGGCTATTCCAATGAGTAAACCACTTGAAAATTTACTTTCGGCAGGCCCAATGGCTCGTAATATTGACGATTTACAGCTTATATTTGACGTTATTTCGGATTTAGAACGGCCTAATGCTATACCTGAGCTAAAGCGAATCACGGTGCAAACAATATTTCCAGAAGTAACAATTAGTAAAAGTGTTTTAAAAGCTATTAATCATTCTATCCAGAAAATTAAAGATACTGGTATTGACGTTGTTGAAATAGAACCCTCAATTAATTACAAAGAATCATTAAAAATCTGGTGTTATATTTGCGGTTATGAGCTTAAGAAAAGTGCTTTAGGTTATGCTCCGACTCAGTTGAAGTCACTTTTTAGCTATCTCTTTAAAAAGCGTTACGGCAATCATTCTTTTTCAAAAAACCTAGGCATCGGTATGGCGCTCTCAAAAAGAGAGTATATGAAGGCATTAGACCGACGCATTGAATTAATGAATGAATTTGGTAAATTTTTGCAAGACTATGATCTCTTAATCACACCGGTGTGTGGGTCAGAAGGAATACCTATTTGTAAGACGGGCACAGATATTTTGATTGATGATGTTTTAGTTCCTTATGCTGAGCCATTTGCAATCTATAATTGTGCTACAGCGAGTTTTGGTCACCCTATTGCCGTTATAAATGCAGGGAAAAGTGATAATGGATTGCCTGTTGGAATACAATTGCATGGAAGGAGGTATCAGGATTATCAAGTTTTGGAGCATGCTAAACATTTGCAAGGTATTTTAGAAAATCATATGCAGAAAGTTTCGTGATAAAAAAACAGCTAACAATTGCGTTAACTCTGACCGTCGAAAGCGTGGTTTAATTGTGAATTCACTTCGTTAATTCGCAGGACCTTCTTATTTTATCGAATATAGATTAAGGTATATTACACCTTATTGAAAGGTTGCACCTGGGTAAAGGCGGTCTGCTTAAACCATTTGTTGGACGAAGCCGCTATCGCGGAGAAAATGAGCATTGATGCTTAATTAAGCTTATCATGTCACCTCACGCCCTCACTCGGAGGGCCATC
>JAADHS010000205.1 GCA_013151745.1 Gammaproteobacteria bacterium
GTAGTCGTACGGTTGAAATCCATCGTGGTCGAGTCATGGAAAAAATGCAAGTTGATTCTTTATCTGATTTGGTACGCTTAGGTGTGTTGACTCAGTTATATTAAATGTGGGTTATTTCTGCTGAAAAAGAGACTTTCTTGTCTGTATTAAGGGATGAGGCATTTGCGAGCGGTGTCTTAACTGATGATTCTCAATCAACCGTGAATATACTTTTTACCCGCCCATCAAATGATCCCATTAAGAGCTCTGGCGTTCTGTATTCGCATCCCGTTGCGTTTTTTAGGATAATGGTGATCCAGAGGGCGTTTTTTAAGTTAAAGTGCAAATAATGATACGAAAATTGTTTATTAAAACATTTGGCTGCCAAATGAACGAATATGATTCGGATAAAATGGCGGATATATTAAAAGAATCACATCAATTAGAGTTGGTTTGTGTCGCTGAAGATGCCGATGTGCTGTTGCTCAACACCTGCTCAATTCGAGAAAAAGCGGCAGAAAAAGTGTTTTCTCAGTTGGGTCGCTGGCGTCAGATGAAGCTGAAAAACCCTCATTTGGTGATTGGCGTGGGGGGGTGTGTCGCGAGCCAGGAAGGAGAGCAAATTCGTAAACGTGCGCCATATGTGGACCTGGTTTTTGGGCCTCAGACCTTGCATCGACTACCTGAAATGCTAACAAAATCCCAGGAAAAACGAATCCCCGTGATCGATATTTCGTTTCCTGAAATTGAGAAATTTGATCATTTGCCCCGACCTCAGGCGCAGGGCGTGAGCGCTTATGTCTCCATTATGGAAGGCTGTAGTAAATACTGTACGTTTTGTGTTGTTCCTTATACTCGAGGGGAAGAAATAAGTCGGCCGGTCGATGATGTTATTCATGAAGTTGTGCAGCTCGCTCAGCAAGGGGTTAGAGAAGTGAATTTGCTGGGGCAGAACGTGAACGCTTATCGTGGTGTTTTGCATGATGGTGGTGATGCCGATTTAGCTTTGTTAATCAGTTATGTGGCCGCCATAGAGGGTATCGACCGAATTCGTTTTACGACCTCTCACCCGGTAGAATTTTCTGATAGTCTGGTGGCCGTTTATCAAGAAGTACCCGCCTTGGTGAGTCATTTGCACTTGCCGGTGCAGAGTGGTTCAGACCGAATTTTAGCTTTGATGAAACGAGGCTATACGGTTCTTGAATTTAAAGCAAAAATTCGCAAACTACGTTCAGTGCGCCCTGATATCAGCTTATCCTCTGATTTTATTATTGGTTTTCCAGGGGAAACGACGGAAGATTTCGAGGCGACGATGTCATTGATAGACGCGGTGAAATTTGACCATTCCTTTAGTTTTATTTATAGTCCGCGCCCTGGAACACCCGCTGCAGATTTACCTGATGATGTGTCTATGGTAATCAAAAAAGAACGACTGGCTCATTTGCAAGCACGTATTAGCGCGTTTGCGGCCGAAATCAGTCAACAGATGGTTGGCACGACACAGCGAATTTTAGTTGGAGGTCATTCTCGCAAAGATGCAAGCCAGATCTCCGGGCGTACCGAAAATAACCGGGTTGTCAATTTTTCTGGCTCTGAACACCTCATTGGTCAATTTGTCGAGGTACGAATAACGGAAGCGTTGCCTAATTCTTTACGAGGCGTACTTGATAGTGCCTGTGATTCAGCGTCTTTGGCTCGTAAGGCCGGTTTGTAATTTTGAATACATCGTTACCCATACCTGAATTTAGTATTACACCGGCTGATAATAAAAGCCTGGCTTATCTCTGTGGCCAGTTTGATGAACACTTGCGGCAAGTTGAGCAAGCACTGGGTGTGGTCATCAATCATCGTGGATCGACCTTTAAAATAGAAGGTGAGCAAGCGGCTTCGGCGTTAGCAACCAAAATAATTAAAAGGCTTTATAATGAAGCAAAAAAAGGTCCGATCAGTGGCGCTCAGGTTCATATGTGTATTTTGGAACTAGGAAACTCAAGCATGACAGCAGATGACAACGAGGTGAATTCCCGAGAAATGGTGTTACGTACAAGCCGTCGTCTGGTGTCCGTACGTAGTGAGAGCCAACAGGCTTATGTTCATTCTATGCACTCTCATGACATTAGTTTTGCTGTTGGCCCGGCAGGTACGGGGAAAACTTATCTGGCTGTAGCCTGTGCTGTCAATGCACTGGAAAGAGATGAAATTAAAAAACTGGTTTTGGTGAGGCCCGCCGTTGAAGCGGGGGAGCGGCTAGGGTTTTTACCTGGAGATTTAGCACAAAAAATCGACCCTTATTTACGACCTCTTTACGATGCACTTTATGTCATGTTAGGTTATGAGAAGGTAGGTAAGCTGATTGAAAATAACATCATCGAAATCGCGCCCCTGGCCTATATGCGAGGCCGCACTTTGAGTGATGCCTTTGTGATCCTAGACGAAGCGCAAAATACGACCACAGCACAGATGAAAATGTTTTTAACACGCATCGGGTTTGGTTCTTCTGCAGTGATTACCGGAGATGTGACTCAGGTTGATTTACCCCGTGGTACACAGTCGGGTTTACGGCATGCCATTGACGTATTGAAAAATATCAAAGGAATTGGTTTCACTCAATTTTACGCTAAAGACGTGGTGCGGCATCCTTTGGTTCAAGACATTGTGCAGGCCTATGCGCACGCTGAAGAAAAAGAACAATAAGCTTGCCTGGATATGAGGTGAGTGGATCATTGGAACTGGATATCCAGCTTGCAGTGCCGTTATCAACGTCATTGCCCGATCCTGCTCATATTGAAACCTGGGTTGATGCTGTACTGACGATGCAGGGGCGTCGTGGCGAGATACACTTGACGGTTCGTGTGGTTGACGAGCAGGAAGGGGCAGAACTTAACGAAAAATATCGAGGCAAAAAAGGAGCGACCAATGTGTTGTCTTTTCCTTTTGAAGGTATTGATGAGGTTGATCTCCCGTTGCTGGGTGATATTGTGATCTGTGATACGGTGGTAACGCGCGAAGCAGCCCAGCAAGGTAAAGCGTATAATGCGCACTGGTGCCACATGGTGGTGCATGGCGTATTGCATCTATTGGGCTATGATCACCAGGAAGAGGCGTGCGCGCTGAAGATGGAAAGCCGCGAAATAAAAGCACTTGAAATATTAGGGTTTAGTGATCCATATCAGTGAAACTGTTTAGGCTGGTATAAAAATATTGTAGGATAGGGAGCGTCACATAAAATGGAAGGAAAATGAGCGAAGGTCAATCGAATAACGGTTCTTCACGATCCTGGCTTGAACGCATCAGTCAAGCTTTGCTAGGGGAGCCGCAAGATAGAGAGCAATTGGTTGAGTTGCTGCGCGATGCGGAACAGCGTAATTTGCTGGATGCGGATGCGTTGACGATGATTGAACGGGTATTGGTGGTCTCTGAATTACGCGTTAGAGATATTATGGTTCCTCGTTCGCAGATGGTCGTGGTTGAACAGCAAGCCCCCTTTAAAGAAAGCGTAGCGGTGATTACCGAGTCGGGTCACTCTCGTTTCCCTGTCATCGGTGATAGACGAGATGATGTGAATGGTATTTTGCTGGC
>JAADHS010000185.1 GCA_013151745.1 Gammaproteobacteria bacterium
TCTGATCAACGACCAGACTCACTGCATCTAATTTGAATTCTTTTGAATATTTCTTTCGTTTTTCCACTTCTATTTCCTCAGTTAAGTAAATCATGCTTAACTGGGCTGTAATAATCAATTAGACCACGTCAAACAGGTGTTTCCCTTTTAGCTTTTTCCATTGTTTTCGTTTTTGATTCATGCCGCCACCTGGCATGACGACATGAATATGCGGATGATAATCCAGTCGCCTGTTATGCGTATGTAATACTGCGGTGAAGCCGGTGTCACCATTAAGCTTGTCAGGGTTTAATCCAAAATCCTTCAGGGTACTGGCAAGGGTTAAAAAGAAAAGTCAGTACACTCTTTTTTGTTTGCGCCATGCCAACTGTCTAAGCTGTGCCGGCAAAGTAAACGTCAGCATGAAATACTCGACCGGGAGCAACTTTTGTTTTTGTCTATCCAGCCATTGATTTACCTCATGGTTCTGGCAGCTTGGGCAGTGCCGGTGTCCACAGTACAGCGGCGACCAGTGCGCATGACGGCATTGCACATATAGTTCACCCGACGCAGCGGTGCGACACCGCTCAATCGAGCGCATGGCCAGCCACTGGCTCGGCAATAACGTATCTCCGTATTTTTTTATTAATGCCGATTTGTATTGCTGAATGATTGATTTTAATTGCATGATCACACCTTCTTTAAATCAATATGGATTTCATTGATAAGGGCGTTCACAGTGGTGCGCGTGTCTTTTTCTGCAAACTCGGTGATATGGGCGTAACGTGCGGTAGTAGTGGGACTGGCGTGGCCTAATAGATGTTGTATATGGCGAAGGCTTAAGCCACGTTCAAGCAGATGCGTGGCAAAGCTGTGGCGAAGACTGTGGATGGATACTTTTTTTAATTCCACAGTCTTTGACGACGGCTTTCATTGCACTTTGTGCGCCACCGCGATCCATATGACGAGTGGCCTGCTGTATGGTCTGTGCAGAGCCAACCGGATTGGGAAACAGCAAGCTGGGATGCTGATGTTTGCACCAGAGTGCACGAAGGGATTGCAGGGTAAGGTCAGGCAATGGCAGTAAGCGATCTTTGTGCCCTTTACCGCGGCGTATATGCACTTGTTTACGCGCAGCATCAATATCCTTCACTTGTAATGACAGCGCCTCTTCAAGGCGCAGGCCGAGCGAATAGGTCAATAGAATAAACACCCGGTAGCGTAACTTTTTAGTGGCACCAATCAGTTGTTCGATTTCAGACAGGGTTAAAATGTCCGGGATCGTTTTTATTTTAGGCGGTTTGACGATATCAATCCACTGCCAGTCTTTGTGCAACACATGTCGCCAGTAAAACTGCAAACCAAGGCGGTCAATCTTAACCGTGCTCCAGGAATGCGAGACCAACAACGCAGCAAAATAATCTTTCAAATCATCAGGCGTTAATACTTCCAGCAAACAATCAAAAGGCACACTCACTCGATGCAGTGCACGGGAATAGGACTCGATGGTTTTATTAGCTTTGCCCTGCAATTTAAGGCATTTAAGCAGTTGCTGATAGTCTTTATCCAGCTGCTTTTTATCTTTTTTATTCATGGTACAATTTCCTCTTAATGTGACCCAGAAGTGGGTAAGGAAATTATATGACATGGATGCTTTTTTGTTTTTCTGCCGCTTTGCGGCTTCGTTCAACAAATAGCTGCACCGGACAATTCAAAGCGGCACTTGTTTTGCTTAAAAAGCAGCAAAAACGTGCCCCTTTAAATTGCCGGTGAGCAAAGCGTTAGCAATGAAATGGCAATATGGAGGAGAAATAAATGAATAAATACAGATATATGTTAAGAATACTTTTGGTAGTTTTCATCACCGGCATTCCAATTAAATACTCTTTTGCACAACCAGGAGATCTGATTAATCATTTCGAGCCCCCCGTGCTACAAGATTTTGCTAGATATGGCTCATCAATGACGACGCTTGGAGAAAATCTCATTATCGGGTCATATGGCACAAATGGTGGAAGCGTTTATGTATATGATTACAACAATAATTCATTATTAACACAAATTAACAATCCAGGCATTGGAAATGGCCAATTTGGGTGGTCTGTCACTTCGAACGATAGTACTTTTCTTGTTGGCGCACGTCTTGATAACACTGGGGCAACATATGGTGGCATCGCTTATCGTTATGATATAAACGGCACACTTCTCAATACATATCAAAATCCGAATCCGGCTGACCATGTATATTTTGGCCAAACTGTTGCTTATTCCGGCAACAATATCGTGATTGGTGCAAAAGATGCAATATATATATTAGATACAGACACAGGTTCCCTTATACAAGAAATAGAGGATCCAACGCTAACTCAAGCTGCTTCTTTTGGTGCGCAGGTCTCTACTTCAAGTGAAAGCATCATTGTGTCTGCAACCAAAGACGATACAATCGGTATAGATAGTGGGGCCGTGTATTTATTTGATAATCAGACTGGTTTGCTGTCACAAACTCTTAATAACCCAAATCCTGATATACAATTATTTGGAACATCTATCGCTAGTAACGATAATAAAGTTCTTGTCGGGGCACCAGACACAGACATCGGCCCCACTAGCGCAGGTCAAGCATACATATTTGATGAACTAACAGGAAATCTATTGCTAACTATTGAAGACCCTAATGCTTCTTTAGGCAACTTCTTTGGCAGTTCTGTGGATTGGCTTGGCACTGATATCTTAATAGGTGCACCTGGTACCGATAGTAATGGACAAAATAATTCAGGCGCAGCATACCTTTTTAGTGGTGAAACAGGCGATCTGATTTATACATTTCTTGGGACAGGTGATACCCAATTTAGCGATTTATTCGGTGCTTCAATCTTGGGGTTTAATGGGGAGGTATTAGTTGGTTCTCCAAATGAGGATTATCTTCTTGGCTGCTACTTAGTGGCTGATGAGTGGGGAAATGAATACGAAGAGGGTGATTACAGCAATAGTGGAGGTGTATATAGATTCGAATCTTCAACTACAGTCGTACCCTTACCTGCCTCTCTATGGTTATTTGTATGTGGAGTTTTGATGCTATTTGGCACTTCTAAACGCATTGTATAAGCGATAGCTTTATTGCTAACGAATAAGGATAGATCGTGAGACCAACGGGAACCACGATCTTATCCGGTTGTTGAACAAGCCCTTTAATTTGGTATCACTATAAGAAAATATCTATTTTGATTTTTTGGCGGGTCGTCAAACTTTTACTGTTTGCACTTTGTTTAACGACGAGAAAATCCAGCAGTGCAATTCCTGCAAAATAACAATCGGTTTATCATAGTAAAAAAATAACCTCCGTTTTGTTCGGTAAGTGGCTTTTTAAATGGCTTTATTTTTTAATCCGGACTGGCTCTTGAGGCCGGCCTTATAATGCTAATCCTCATTGACGACTGACAGACCGGACAGATAAAGTCGGCACGCTTCCTTTTTATAACAGGGGACAATATCACCTGTAAAACAAGCTGAACAAGTACCAGTGTTTTCTTTGCATTGGCATGTAAAAAACCATAATCCCTGACACGTCTGAAGC
>JAADHS010000216.1 GCA_013151745.1 Gammaproteobacteria bacterium
TATCTAAAAGAGCGTGCGCCGTTTTGGAAATGTGAAACAACCCGGTCAGGTGATGACCGTTGGGTGGAGCATAATTCCGAAGACCCTGGCGCGGCAGCAAAATAAGGATCACCGTAAAAATTAGTTTACATTTACGGGTTTTCAATCACTATTGTAGCAAGGTGAATAGTTAAAGTGTGTCACTGACGAACAAAGCTTCCGCGTCCTGCTCACACCCCTCCTACCTCCCTGTAGACAACGTAGCTACAATGAGTGAGTGGAAAATCAAAAATGTGAAATGATTTTTGAGGCTGCCCTAGGAATCAGGACAGCCTCCTAGTGTAGCGTCCTATACTGTTTGACGACTCAGAGGCTCACAAATGTCGCAAGACAAGGCGCAGTTTGCAAGCTATGGCCATCACCCTTGCCAAAAACTGGAACGCGGAAAAAAGGCTGATGGCTTTTGTTTTGCTAGAAATTATAGCCCCATTATTTTCATAATCACACTATTTTTATGGGGGAGCCCCCCCGTGATTGCGAATCAAAGTAGCTCGACTGTGGCGGTGATACCGAATTTAATACCACTGAATTCGGCTGCATGGCATCTCGATAGACCCATAACTAAGCAGCCACTCATCGTCCTGGCTCAAACGGCCTCTTTGCTTCCCAAGCTGGAGCCAAAAATAAATCGAGAAGTTCTTGCTGAATATGCTGCCGAAGCCTTGGCGCAAAAACATTTAGAACGTTTGCAAAATAAAGATTCGGGACACATCCGGGTTGAACGAAACATAAAACAGCTCACACGTGTCTTTTTAGGCCCCTTTCAAAATCGGCTTGCAGCGCAACCAATTTTGGATAAACTCAACGAACGTCGTATCTTGTTTAGATTTAGCTTTGATAATAAACGACAGACTTACTTCATCCGTTTAGGGGCATTTTCAAAAAATCAAGATGTAGAACGATTTAGCTTACAATTAAAAAAATTAAGAATTGGTAGTGTAAAAAAAATCCCGGTCAAATTAAATGTCTATCAAGTGATCAAATTTACCGTGCCTCAAAAACCCTCAAAAACGGTTGATATTCCCAAAGCCTCTGCTCCCAAAATTATGGTGAAACCCGCCCCGGTTAAACTCGTGAAACCTCCTGTGGTGATAGAAGGTTTGGGTATAGCACATTTATTTCTCGACAAAGACAAAGGGCGTGATCCCGTTACAGAAAACAAGGATTCGGACAATTCGATAACATCAGAAAAAGAAGCACTGGATGACTTGCTAGAAGGTTTTGATGATACATCAACATTATCTCATAATAAATCGCCCGATCGCGTTACTGACTCGGCAAACGATGAATTATTCGATCACATGGATTTCAAAAAATCATTCACTTCCGATCAATCCAAATGGAATTTAACCACACTCATTTCACTTAGTAGCGCCTATCGCTATGACGATCAAACTCGTGTAGCCGGTAACACCGAATATGATGGACTGTCCCAACTAAAAATAAAATTACTGCCTGAGCTACGCTATAAATTCAGTGAAAACTGGAGCAGCGTTATCAGTGCCTCCGCATTTTATGATGTTGTTTATGCCTTAAAAGGCACAAATAAATACACCAGTGAAACATTAGACGAACATGAATCTGAATTAGAATTTCGCGATACCTACATTCGGGGCACCTTAAGTGATAATCTTGACATTACAGTTGGCAGACAAATTGTTGTGTGGGGAAAATCTGATTCGATTCGTGTCCTCGACATTCTCAACCCGCTTGATTCTCGCGAACTGGGTATGGCGGATATTGAAGACCTGCGCTTACCTGTTGCCATGGTTAAAGCAGATTATTATTTTTCTCAATGGAACCTAAGTGCCATCGCCATACCTGAAATTCGCTTTGACAAGCGCCCTGCATTTGGTAGCGAGTTTTATATTTCAGACAGAAGGCCGTTACCCGAAGATATTCCGGATGATTTAAACAATTCAGAATACGCATTAGCACTAGAAGGTATTTTCACTGGCTGGGATTTGTCATTTCATCTGGCTAACGTCTACAACGACCGGCCAAACATGATACTTAATGAAAATAAACAACCTATCAAACAAATTCATAGCAGGTTAAATCTTGCGGGTGTTGCCACAAACATCGCTTGGGGTAACTGGTTATTCAAGTTTGAATCTGCCTACATTGATGGTCTTAAATTTGCCAGTATAGACACGCCATTTGCCCGGCTAGATCTTTTGTTTGGTGCCGATTATTCCGGCTTTTCCAATACCCTGTTAACAGTAGAAGCCGCTAACCGAAGAATATTGGATTATGATGAAATATTATCGACATCAATTGATCAAACAGAAAAAGATGAAAGCACAATGGCATTACGTTATTCCGGAAATTTCTTACGTGAAAAAATTAACATCGTAGTCTTAGCTGTGATATTCGGAAATAATTTCGATGCCGGTGCTTATTATAGAAGCTCAGTAAAATATGAAGTGTTTCATTCAACCTCATTAACTTTTGGCACTATGATTTATCAAGGAGGTGATAATTTTTTACTCAAAGGAATCGAGAAAAATGATCGAATGTTTTTTGATCTACGCTATAGTTTTTAATTTTCATTAACGATAGTATTTGAGTATAACGCAGAAACTTAATACGTTTGCACTGAAGAGCAAACTTTACATTAAAGCGATTCAAATCGCTTTTGAGGAACTACAAGCTCGGGCGTAGCTGCGTAACATCAGTGAATAAGGAGCACTGACGGCCATAGAACACACAGAGAAGGCCGTTAGTTAGTCCGAGAGTCTCAGAGCCCTGTCTGCCTTTCGTAGTCAGGCGCGTTAGCAACGGCTTTAGTGACCGTAAAACCATTGAAGCTGGCTTGATTCATCTTCACGAAATGTCACATTATTGGGAAATAACAAGCCCGATCGATCATAGAGCGATAGCTCTGGGGAAAGGTGGTGCCGAGAAAAGGACTTGAACCTTCACGGGGTTACCCCCACTAGCACCTGAAGCTAGCGTGTCTACCAATTCCACCACCTCGGCATAGGTATATAACAGAACGGCGGACGTGACTGTAACTGGAAGCGACAGCAGTGTCAATAGTAAAAAAAGGAGAAAAAAACCCGCAGAGAAAACTAGCTATTGCACCGGGGCGCTTTCTAGCACTTTTCTTCTCTGTAGGTTGCAATATTTATGCTACTTTTTCAAGCTCAAATAATTTAGAAATGACCTCAGCCTCAAGTTGTATGCCTGACATAGCTTGCATTTTTTCTAACGCCTGTTTCTTAGTGATCGCTTTTCTGTAAGGTCGTTCTGACAACATAGACGTATAGGTATCTGTTACAGCCAGTATTTTCGCCCCCATTAGAATTTCTTCACCGATTAAGCCCCGCGGGTAACCACTACCATCGAGTCTCTCATGATGCTGCCCTATGATTTTTTTTAACTCTGCCAAATCGTTTTCTCTGTGATCAGCAACCATTTCTATTATTTCTTCACCTGCCAAGGTATGATTTTTTATGGTTTGCCAATCACTCTCTGTTAAAGCTTGTTTTTTATTCCAGATCGAACTTGGAATTGAAATCGTGCCAATATCGTGCAAGGTTGCAGCCTGTTCAAGCACGGCTAATTCATTGATATTTAGACCCAGTCGGTGACCCAGTTCTACAGATAGAGCACGAATGGATTGTGAATGGTTAATGCCACTTTCTGCCGAAACAAACCCTCGCTTTTTCTCCATTAAATGAGCCATTTTTGCTAATGTTCGTAGCATCGCTTCTGTACCGCTGGCCACATTGGCTAATGGATCATAGGCAACAACTTTATTACCCCCACTTTCTTTAGCATAAAACATTCGGTTATCTGCTGCGCCAATCAAGCTCTTTTGATCCATACCATCTTCTGGATAACTCGCCACACCAATACTCAACGACAGCTTGACCCGTTTTGCTTTGATGGAACATTTTTTTAAAAATTTCTGCCGTAAACGATCCGCCACCTCAACACTGCCTTCCTTACTTGTTTCGGGTAAAATCATCGCAAACTCATCACCACCATAACGATAAACAGTATCACCATCACGCAGTATATCCTCGAACACGCTTGTTGCTCTAATCAACATATCATCACCAAAACTATGTCCGTGGAGATCGTTAGCATACTTAAAACCATCTATATCAATAATGACGGTAGAAAAAGGTCGCCGATAGCGATTCGCCCTTTGGAATTCTTGAGTCAACGTTTCATCAAAATATCGTCTATTATAGAGATTGGTCAATGGGTCAGTGATCGCTTGATGATAGAGTTTATTTTGCAATTCGATCTGCTGACTAATATCCACAATAGTACAAAAAATAAATTTTTCTTTACCTTCGCGAATAACATGATAGGAAAGCTCTGCGGATAGCTCTAGGCCATTTAACGCTTTCATTTTAATTTCTAGCTTTTTACTAGAAACAATTTCTTTTTTTTCAGAAACTAAAAAAAATCGCTCAATTTCACCCGATTCACCATTGACGATAAAATCAGTCAATGTACTCCCGGTCATGCTTTCTGTATCACAACCCGTCATGGTTTTTATTTTTTCATTCGCATAAATAATTTCACCCGAGTCAGATAAAAACAAAACGCCACAAGGCGCATGCTCAACAAAATAGTCAATTGACGAAGCAGATAATGAGAATATTTTTTGAGACGGCATCATAGATAAAGACACTCATAATAGTATTGTATTTGTGCAAAGTACCAATGTAGCAGATAACTTGATAACTTCAAATTCAAAACTAAAATTTTTTATATGAAAGCTTGATGCTGGATTAGAAAACAGCTAAAAAATAGGTACATACACTTATTTTACAGCCGTTTTCGAGCTACTGTAGGGTAATCCCGACATCATTTTTATCGGGTCTCTATTTTATCCTGTTATGGCAGGATTCAAAATAAGCTGGATATCTTCAACAGAAAAAGGCTTGGAATTGTCTGCTGAAGCGGTATATCAAGTACGGCTTCTTTGCAATCGCGATCACACCATAGACTACGACATCGGCTTCTGAAAGCGTGTTGGGTATCGCTATATTTTTACGTCGTGCCATAGCCCAATTCAAAACCACATCAACACTGCATTCAACAAACTGAGGCATTCATTGTTCCCCAGTGATTGCACCTCTTATGAAGCAATAACGAAACACTACCAACCAATTTCCTGACCCGTATAATCATAAAATCGTCCTGCATCTGCTGGCGTGATACCCTCGAGAACCTTACGAATACCCTTGACGCTTTCTGTAGTTGATATTAAGGCACCTGGCCCCGTCATATCCGTTAATACCCAGCCCGGGTGCATCACCACCACAGTCACACCATATTCCTGGGCAAGATCAATAGAAAAACTTTTCATTACGGCATTAAGTGCGGCCTTGGTAGAGCGATACACATAGCTACCACCTGAGCCATTGTCACTCATCGAGCCCATTTTTGAACTCATTGCTGTTACTATTTTATGTTTACTCATACCCACATTTTCCGCAAACGTCGAAATCAAATGAAACGGCGCTACGGTATTAATACGAAAGCTTTCCAACCATGCCGTCTCATCCGTTGTATGCCCATAGACTCCCGCGTTGTGGAACAAAATATCAATAGATTCATTGCCCAGCTGCTGTTTCAATTGTTTGATAGCCGCCTGATCCGTTACATCCAATTGATGTAAATGAACGTCACCTTGCAATTGCTCCAGTTCCCCCCCTGGCGTACGGTAAGTTGCATGTACTTTCCAGCCTTCAATCAAATACTGCCTGGCCAATTCCAGACCTATTCCACGGCTCGCACCGGCTACAAATAAAGTTGGCATAAACGCTCCTTCATTTAATTTGAGTCATCCTGCTTCACTTTCAACGATGCTATTTTGGAAATATAAAATAACTGTGCTGTCATAAAAAGTAAAGTTAAGCCCATAATACCGAATAGTTTAAAGTTAACCCAGGTGTTGGTTTCGAAAGAAAATGCGACATAGAGATTTAAACACCCCATCGCGATAAAAAAAACAGCCCATGACCCATTTAATTTTATCCAGGTCACCGCAGGCAAGATAAAATGCTCACCAAGCATTCTTTCTACAATGGTTTTTTTACCAATAAACTGACTACCCAGCATCACGAGGCCAAATAACCAATTAATTACCGTGGGCTTCCATTTGATAAAATCTTCATTTTGGGAAATCAAGGTTGCTCCACCCAATACCACCATCAAACCCAGTGTAATCAGATGCATCTTTTCAAATTTTCGATGCTGAAACCAATGAACAGCAACCTGTAATATTGAAGCAACAATGGCTGCCACCGTTGCTGCGTAAATATCTTCCATTTTATAAACAACAAAAAACACCAACACCGGTAAAAAATCTAAAAAAAACTTCATATTGACTCCATAATCACAACAATAACCCGCAAACGAACCGCTTCATAATCTTAAAATCCGCACATCAACTCGTCCAACTGCGGATTCTAGGATAATAACTCAAATTTCGGAGCTCAAATAAAAACTCAGCCGCAAGCAACCGAGTGTTAAGAGAAAAATCGCCATAGCATTGCGATGTAGCGATGAATATTTTCAAAAATGGATATTTAGAATAAATTTAAGGGCTATCGCTTTCATATTTTAAGGCTATTTTGTATTGGTTCAGCGTGAATCAGAGCGCTCCCGTTTCATGGGTTAAACTCGGAGATAATTGTTATCAAATTCAGATTTCACAAGAAAATAAAAGCCATTTTACCTGATCAAAAAGTAGCCCTAAAAGTCTATTGGACGACTCACCAGTTAAGGGGTAAAAAGCGAGCTCCGCGACGATACCGTCACAACCTCATCAGCTAAAACTGAATCGGAGTCCCCTGGTCGTTTACCTATTGGAAAGCTACACTTCAAGACTTAGCATAAATTTTCGATCTAAATTCAGCAATAAACACTAAAAATATACCTGCCATCAAACCCAGCATTACTGCGAGAATGATCAAAAGAGACTTTCGTGGTTTCTCTATTTGATAAGGAACATGTGCAACGGCATCGATTGTGACAGCCGACAAAACTTCAGGATTTATTGATATCGCTTCCATATAAGCGAGTTTTTCCTGAAGATCTCGAAACGCCTCATTAAAAGGCGCGTCCGATTTTCTTTTTTCAAGCACTGATATTTCTTCTTTCAACGCTTTTACCCCTCTCATATACAGGGGAATCTGGCTCGTATTAATAACGAGTTCTGATGTCGTTGTTTTCATCATGCTGGTGAATGTACCCGTACCCTTTATATCCAGTGCTTCAGCAATAAGCAACGCTTCTTTTAAGGCGACAATTTTGTCATGTCTTCTTCTCTCAGAAAATTTTAATTTATTATTTAATTGCGTACGAACTTGAATAATTTCTGACTGAATCCCCGCATTAATATCACCAGACAACTGGAAAACAGTGCGTTTGTTGGCTGTATCAATAATCTGATTTAACCATTTTGCTGCTAATTTCGGATTGCTGTCACTAAAACTAACCGTCACAAACGATGTGTTTTCTATATCAGCTTGCACCTTGAGTCGTTCATTAAACAGTCCTTCGAACACACGGTCAACATTGACGTCTTTCATCGATTTTCTACCGACATAGTGTCTGATCAGATTGTGACTATCGAAAAATTCACGGCGCATACCTTGAGAGTTCAAATTATTAAGAAAAGCAATGTATACACTCTCCGCCGTGTATCGATCATCACCGTCAACACCTTCTATACCCTGTAAATTTATCAATAAAGCTTGAATTTGTTGCTGCTGTGGTGGTAACAGAGAGGTATTTGCTTTATACACAGGCTCCGCAAAAAACAAATAAACCAACATCAGTAACACAGACACAAAAAAACTAACTACAATAATTATTTTTCGTTTAGCGATCACGCGCCATAAATCGACTAAACTGATTTCATCGTTCTCGTGCATCGTCGGAGTGAGATAGACCGGAACCGGAATGGGTTGAGTGTTAGTTTTTTTATCCAACGAGTGATTTCCTATTTATATTTTGCATTGAACACAGCTAAGGAAATAAAAAATAGAAGATCACCGGCCATAAACATCTTCAAATCGCACAATATCATCTTCACCCAAATAACTCCCCGACTGAACTTCAATTAACTCTAAAGGCACTTTGCCCGGGTTTTCTAATCGATGTGTCACCCCTAACGGAATATAGGTCGATTGATTTTCAGTCAGTAAAATTTCTTCATCACCTTTGGTGACTTTAGCTGTGCCTCTGACCACGATCCAATGTTCGGCACGGTGATAATGCATCTGTAATGATAATGCGGCACCGGGATTAACCGTGATGCGCTTAACTTGAAAACGATCGCCGCGATCAATGCCTTCGTAAGTTCCCCAGGGACGGGAAACTTGTTGATGTATTTGATGCTGTGTTCGCCCTTCTTCTTTAAGCCGGTTGACAACAAGTTTAATATCTTGGGCATGATCTTTGTGGGCAACTAAAACAGCATCCGCTGTTTCTATAACAATGGCATCTTCTAACCCAACCATCGCGACTAAACGAGACTCTGATAACGCTAAGGTGTTTTTTGTATTAAAGGCATAAACATCCCCTTTAACAACATTACCTTGTTCATCTTGTTCACCAATTTCCCATAGGGCAGGCCAGGCACCCACATCGGACCACCCGGCATCCAGGGGAATAACCACAGCAGATAAAGCATCAATAGCCGTAGATTCTGTGACATGCTCCATCACCGCGTAATCAATAGAGTCACTGGGACAACTCTGAAAAGCTTTTGTATCCACTCGGTAAAAGTCGCTATCTGCTTCTCCATTTTCATAGGCCATACGACAGGCCTGAGCCATATCGGGATTGAACTGTTCAATGGCCGTTAACCAAGTTGTTGCCTGCATCATAAACATACCACTATTCCATAAATACTCCCCTGATTCTAAATACACTGTTGCGCGTTCTAAATCAGGCTTTTCAACAAAAGCCGCTAAAGAAAAAGCATTTTTTGCGCCTTGTATAGTATATAGCTCACCTTTTTTGATGTATCCATAGCCTGTTTCTGGGGCTGTAGGCACAATGCCAAAAGTAACTAAAGCCCCTTGAGACGCAACGTCAAAGCCTTCTTGTACTGCATTGTGAAATGACATTTTATTTTGTATAACATGATCAGCGGGCATCACCAACATCATGCCATCGCCGTGATCTGCGACAATAGACAGCGCGGCTACTGTCAGTGCTGGAGCCGTATTACGACCGACCGGTTCAAGCAAAATTTTTTCATAAGTTCTATCGAGTTGACGAATTTGCTCTGCAACTAAAAATCGGTGTTCTTCATTACAAATGACCAAAGGGGGGTTGATTGCACCATTAGCCACAACATCTCCAGATAACGAGAAGCCATCTAGCCGTAGAACCGTATCTTGCAGCATGGTGTCATCCCCATGGAGCCGCAATAGTTGCTTAGGGTAGTGCTCGCGTGAAAGTGGCCAAAGACGGGTTCCCGACCCTCCTGACAATATAACGGGCTGCAAATCCATATATTTATTTCCGTATTCGTTTAAATTAGTATCTAAATTATTATACCCTATCGTTGCATAAAAAATTAGGCTCAGGTGCTTTTAGAGCAGTATATAAGACACGAACGAACTATTTCTGGACTAATCCTGGTGACACTAGATGAATCCCAGAAAACAGGCATATCGTGCCTTGAATGCTGCTATAAAAGCAGTGAAATGGTTCCAAATTACAATTTATGCAACAATAGGATAGACACAATTGATATCTCTACCTCTCTCCCCTATGCTGAAACAACAGCATGGGTTGCAACGGTTATTTTGTTATCCCGCCCTAGTAGTTGCAGCAAAACAATCACTCGCTCTTCGCCATTTTTGCTTTCGAACAAGCCCTTCATACCTGTAAAGGGACCGTTAATAATTTCGAGGCTATCACCCGGTACCCAATTCGGGTGATGACTTGTACCATCAACGAAATATTGTTCTTGACGTTGAATATTTTCAATTACACGATGTTGAATCGTCGCGGGTGTATTACCGAACCGCACCATGTTGAGTACACCAACAGTAGAACGTATCGGGCTAAAATTATCGACACCCCTGTTCAGTTGCACAAATAAGTACCGTGGAAAAAGAGGTTCTGTAACCTGCTGCCAGCGTTTGCGTCGATGACGGGCACTGCTGATTTGTGGGCAATAAGCAATATAGCCTTGACGTTCCAGGTGTTCAACAGCTACGGATTCTTTCCGCGGCTTGGTTTGCACAACGTACCACTGATGCATCCTACTACTCTCCCTCTGTGATGGACTCAAGCTGCGCGGCTCCTTTGCGTAAGGCATCGAGCTCTTTAACCAGGTCGTCATATTCCTATTGTTTGTGCCTGAAAAACTGCAGAGTCACTATGGCTTTTTCTTCCATGCCTTTTTTGGTTAATAGATATGCATAACCTAACTTACTTTGACTACAGCCAAAATTGCATACCTTGATCCACTCTTTGTTGATCAGTGCATTGAGGCAGTAAATTTTTTATAAGCAGGCTACTTTTACATCACTATATGTGTAAAAGCAGCCTTGCCATGCGTAATTATTATTTCCCTGCCTCCGCAGCAACAGGAACAACTATAATATAGTTGCGGTTTCGCTCTACTGTTTTCACACCAATGCCTTTCACTTGCGTTAAAGCTTCAGCGGATTGAAAATCACCGTAAGTTTCACGGAACTCAACAATGGCCTGGCCGCGTAACTGACCCACCCCATCCAACGCATCAGCTAACTCAGCACCGCTCGCTGAATTAATATTGACGCTATATCCTGCAACGACACTACTTGAAAAAACAAGCATTAAAGCACCGACACCACCAAAAAACTCATTTAAACTCATGATTTATCTCCGCTTTTATCAGTAATCTATAAAACAAACAATCGAAAGCCTATCGCCCCTACACTTATGTGTCGCAACGATGCATATAGATTAGCAATCTGATATTTCAGGACATAGAGCAAATTTCTTCTGATAGTGCAAGCAAAACACTTAAGGGCTTGTCAGCCAAAGTAATGGGGCGACCCACAACCAAGTAGTTCGCACCGTTCAAAATCGCTTCACCAGGTGTCATTATTCGTTTTTGATCACCAACAACTGAGCCAGTTGGCCGAACCCCCGGAGTCACCAGTAAAAAATCGGCACCCAACTCGGCTCGCAACACCTTAAGTTCGAGAGGCGAACAAACCACGCCATCCAGACCAACAGATTGCGCCAAACGCGCAAGACGTAATACATTATCCTCGGGACTCCCCTTCAGCCCGACTTCGGACAAGTCCTCTTCGTCCATACTGGTGAGAATAGTCACACCAATTAACAAGGTGCTGGATTGCTTTGAATCAATTGCGGCTCTTGCCGCTTCAAGCATTTTTCGAGCACCCAGGGCATGAACATTGATCATCCATACGCCCAAATCTGCCGCCATCGCACAAGCTTTGGCAACGGTATTAGGAATATCGTGAAACTTTAAGTCGAGAAACACTTCGTAACGCATATCAACCAAACGCTTAACAAAATTCGGCCCCGCTGACGTAAACAATTCTTTACCCACTTTTAAACGACATTGTGCTGGATCTAATTGTTCTACTAATGCTAAAGCATCAGACTCACTAGAATAATCCAATGCAACAATAATTTTTGACTCAGTTTTCATATTCATTTATTCAAACCCTAAGCTCTCAACCGGTTTAACACGATTCCAGCTTTTGCAACTGGGACATAACCAGTGTAATAACTTGCCCGAAAACCCGCATTGCCTGCATTGATAGAGGGGCTGATTTTTCATCATGCCAATTAAAGTTTTACGAATCACGCGAAAGGTATCCCGTAACTCACCCTTATTTTTAGCTAAATTCAGATCAACCAGTCGATGCAAACCGGCTAGTGAAGGCATGCGACCTAAATAATTGGCCATGTATATGGCAGCATCGTGATCGCCACGATGCTGTCGTAACAATTCTGATAATACCAACACGGCTTTAGTGCATGCATATTGTCTCAACAGCCCCTGTAAATAATCTTGCATCTCATCGAGCCGATCAAGCTGGTAGTAACATTCCAACATAGGGTCAATGACCTCAGATAGATAGTCAGGATCCTGATCCGCTACACGCTGATAAGCGCTTACCGCCTCTTCAAATACACAATTTTCCGCCAAGCCTCGGGCTTTTAGAATGGAAGCTCGTACGCACAGAGGATCGCTGCGCAAGGCTTTATCGATATACTCCTGAGCCCTATTAAAATCACGCTTTTGATTAGCTACAACGGCCATTTCACAAGCATATTGCGCCAAAACAGGCTGATAATTTCCACGCTCCGAACCCGCTAGAATTTTCACCACTTCTGTGGCTTTTAGCCACTCTTTTTCTTGCTCATATATTGTTTTAAGCAAATCCAAAGCGGAGACATTAACAGGTTCTACTCGAATCAAGTCATGCAATAAACCTTCGGCTCTATCTAACAAACCCGCCCGCAGGTAATCACGACCCAGCTCTAATAAAACTAACCTACGTTGCTTTTCATCAAAATCATTACGAGACAAAATATTTTGATGAATGCGTATGGCCTGATCCACCTCACCACGACGGCGAAACAAAACGCCAACGGTAATTTGCGTTTCAACCTCTTCGGAATTTTCAGACTCCAACAAACGAAAAAAAACTTCGATCGCCTTATTGGGCTGCCCATTAAGCAGATAATTCAAACCTTTGAAATATTCGGGAGAAATATTCTGTGAAACGGGAGAAGCAGACAAAAAAGATCTTCTAGCAAACCACCATCCTGAAGCGGCTGCCACAGGAAGTAGCAACCACAACAAGAGAAACATATTTTAGATTCCAGAACCTTCAAGTGAGACGGTACGCAACTGTGAAGACACCGCTTTTTTCTTTTCTCGTGCTTCAGTTCTGCGCATAATCGCGATTTGTCGTTTCAACTGCAGTACTTTAAAAAAACAAACGATAAAACCTACCGCGATTCCCACACAAACCGATGCCGCAACAACCAAGGCTTTGGGTAACTCCCATATGCCATAATAATAACTCAGTTCTATCGAACCTTTATTGAGCATCGTAAAACCAACAACCATCACCGCTAGAGCAGCTAACCCAATCAACACTAAAATTCGACTCAGCATAATCATCCCCTATTGCTATCCTGTACAACAGCATCGACGCTGCCAAACAAGTTTATTTTTAGAGCTATATTAGCATGATAAACTAGGTAGCAGCCAAAACCCAGCCTTGCCGTTAGTTAATTAACGATCCACCCGCTATTTCATTAGATCGACCGGCACTCATCGCCTCGTTATCATCTTCATCAGGAGAATCGTCCACCACAATTTGAGCTTTACTATTATTAACGCGTTCGCGAAGTTCTTTGCCTGGCTTGAAATGGGGAACATATTTCCCGGAAAGCGGCACTGAAACTCCGGTTTTTGGATTTCGTCCAACTCGAGGAGGTCGATAATGCAGCGAAAAACTACCAAAACCACGGATTTCGATACGTTCACCGCCAGCCAGGGTTTTTGCCATATGCTCTATCATCACCTTAACCGCAAATTCAACATCCTTGTAGCTCAAGTGTTTTTGTCTTTGCGCTAACAACTCAATTAATTCAGATTTGGTCATTAAAACTCCTTCACTCGGCCCAAACCGGACTACACTACAATAATTATCGCTCATAAAAATCAAAGGGCGCTGGTGGTTCAAGTCACAATAACAAGCGCCCTATCTGTCTATTTCTATTGCTCGTCGCTGCGGCCTTCCATTTTTTCTTTTAGAAGATCACCCAATGTCGTTGCACCCTGAGAGCCTGTATTGCGACTATACTCCTCAATAACCTCAGCTTCATCTTGATAATCTTTCGCTTTAATAGATAAAACCAATACTCTATTTTTTCGATCAACACCCATAAATTTCGCTTCTACAGCATCACCCACATTCAATACTGTACGGGCATCTTCAACGCGCTCCTGGGCAATTTCTGATGCTCGCAATTGACCTTCAATCCCTTCACCCAGGTTAATAACCGCACCCTTAGCATCAACTTCGCTCACCGTACCTTTAACGATGCTACCCTTTGCATTTTCAGCAACGTAAGAAGAAAAAGGATCTTGCTCTAACTGTTTCACGCCTAAAGAAATACGCTCTCTGTCTGCGTCAATCGCCAAAACAATCGCTTCAATGTGATCTCCTTTTTTATAACCATGCCCACTCGTTGTACTTTCTTCAGAACCATTCCAGGACAAATCAGACAAATGCAATAGACCATCAATACCGCCATCAAGACCAACGAAGATACCAAAATCGGTAATAGATTTAATCTGCCCTTCGACTTTATCGCCCTTGTTGTGTGTTGCTGAAAACGCTTCCCATGGATTCGTTTGGCATTGCTTCATACCCAGAGAAATACGACGACGTTCTTCGTCTATATCCAGAACAACCACTTCAACTTCTTCATCAAGATGTATCATTTTTGATGGATTGACATTCTTGTTTGTCCAGTCCATTTCAGAAACGTGAACCAAACCTTCAACTCCACTTTCGATTTCGACAAAACAACCGTAGTCTGTAATATTAGTGATTTTGCCAAACAAACGGGTCGCAACCGGGTAGCGTCGCGCTAAATTCACCCAGGGATCTTCACCCATTTGCTTCAGACCGAGTGAGACGCGATTACGTTCTCGATCATATTTTAGGACTTTAACAGAAATTTCATCGCCCACATTCACAAATTCCGAAGGTTGACGAACACGCCGCCATGCCATATCGGTAATGTGCAATAAACCATCTATCCCACCCAAATCAACAAAAGCACCATAATCGGTTAAGTTTTTAACAATCCCTTTTACAACCTGCCCTTCTTCCAGATTTTCAAGCAGTTTCGTACGTTCAGCATCCGACTCGCGTTCCACAACCGCACGACGAGAGACGACAACGTTATTGCGTTTACGATCTAATTTGACAACTTTGAATTCCAGCTCTTTGCCTTCCAGGTGACCCAAATCTCGTACTGGGCGCACATCAACTAAAGAACCCGGTAAAAAGGCACGGATCGTTTCAACATCGACCGTCAAACCACCCTTAACTTTACCTGTGATGATACCGGTCACCGTCGCCCCAGTATTTAAGGCTTCCTCCAATTTAACCCAGCTGCGTGCTCGTACTGCCTTCTCTCGCGATAGTTTAGTTTCACCAAACCCATCTTCTACCGCTTCCAGTGCAACTTCAATCTCGTCACCCACCGATATGTTCGATGTTCCGTCTTCATTATAAAATTGGTCAATCGGAATCATACTTTCCGATTTAAGTCCTGCACTAACCACCACGGCGTCAGGCCGAACTTCAACTACGGTTGCGGTCATAATTGAACCGGGACGCATCTGCTGGGACGCTAGACTTTCTTCAAATAACTCTGCAAAGCTTTCACTCATCGCCAAATAACCTTGTGTGTTTTAACAACACACTCCAAATATGTAAAAGTTAGTAAATAAAACAAGGGGCGGTGATCTACCGACAACCTACCCTCACCCAACTAAAATCCCTACGGAATAGAAGCATTATAGATAGTTTAAACAACTCTAGACTCTTTAAATTTCATACTGCAATTATTCCACAATGACATCACACGTATAAAAACAGCGTCAATATCAAGCTCTGTGGTATCAATCTGTACGGCATCATCGGCGGGTAACAGCGGGGCTACTTCTCGCTGCTTATCACGCGCATCTCTTGCAGACAATACAACTTGCAGGTCTTCTAGCGTAACATCATTCCCCTTGCCCTTCAACTGCTTATATCGTCTTCTCGCACGCTCATTCAAGCTTGCCGTTAAGAAAATCTTCAACTCGGCCCCAGGGAAAATCACGGTACCCATATCGCGCCCATCAGCAACCAGACCGGGCGGCTCTAAAAACGCATGCTGCCGATTCATTAGCGCCTGACGCACAGCGGGTAATATCGCTACAATGGAAGCATCTTTACCGCTCAGCTCACTCCGAACAACATCGGTAACTCTTTCTCCTTCAAGAAAAATATCTGTTTTTTGATGTTCACTATCGAATGTAAACTGAATATCCAGATGACCCGCAAGCGTAACCAACGCCGCTTCATCGTCAAGCGGAATCGAATGATGACGTGCTGCCAAACCCAACAAACGATACAAGGCACCGCTATCAAGAAAATGAAACCCCAACTCTTGAGCGACAAGACGACTGATCGTTCCTTTGCCTGTCCCGCTCGGACCATCAATGGTTATCACTGGAATGTTCTTCTTTATCACCTCAATCTCCTGGCACCATGCCTCCATTGCCCAGCACCAATATTATTACTTTACTCCACGCCCAAACCAGTCGAACTTGCCAAAGAGATAAAATTCGGAAATGAAGTGCGGATATTTTCGCATTCTTTAATGTTTATTTCGCTCTTTGCTCGCAAAGCTGCCATCGCAAAAGACATGGCAATACGATGATCGCCCAAACTGTCGACTACGCCACCTTGATACGCACCACCTTTAATAATAATACCATCTTGTTGCGGCTGAGCATCGACACCCAGCACGGCCAACCCCTCAGCCATGGCTCGGATGCGATCACTTTCTTTGACACGCAACTCTTCTGCACCGGTCAATACAGTCGTTCCCTCGGCACATGCCGCAGCAACAAACAAAGCAGGAAACTCATCTATCGCCAATGGAACCTGATTTTTCGGTATATTGATACCATGCAAAGGACTATATTTTACTCGAATATCAGCAACAGGTTCCCCCCCCATTTCATGCTTATTACACAAAGTAATATCCGCGCCCATTGCCTTCAATATAGTAATAACCCCTATCCTTGTTGGGTTAACACCTACATGCTCGATCATCAAATCAGAGCCTGGGGCGATAGCCGCACCGACCATAAAAAAAGCAGCGGAAGAAATATCTCCCGGTACATTTATATTCATCGCCGTCAAACGCCCACCGCCTGCCAAACTGACACTATCTTCATCACGCACAACTTCATAACCAAAACCACTTAACATACGCTCGGTATGATCTCGGGTCGGCGCGGGCTCTATAATCCGGGTTCTACCCTGCGCATACAATCCCGCCAATAATAAACTTGATTTAACCTGCGCGCTCGCAACAGGCATAGCGTAGTGAATTCCGGTCAAATTTTGCACGCCATGAATCATCAAAGGCGGCATACCCTCAGCATCTGTATCGATAACCGCGCCCATCGCCGCTAATGGCGTCGTCACGCGTCGCATCGGCCTTTTCGAAAGGGAGGCATCACCGGTCAGAGTAACAGCAAACGACTGAGCAGCTAATAACCCGGCCAGCAAACGCATCGAGGTACCCGAATTGCCTAAGTCCAATGGCGCAGCAGGCTGAGCTAACCCCCGCATACCCACACCATGAATCACTACGGCACCCTCAGCCGGACGTTCAATACGAACCCCCATCGCACGAAAAGCATTTAAGGTGGCCAAACTGTCTTCACCTTCTAAAAAACCACTGACTTCAGTGATCCCTTCGGCCAAAGAGCCTAACATAATGCTACGATGGGAAATCGATTTATCCCCCGGCACACGAATACGCCCGACCAGCGCACCGCCGGGCTGCACTTTGAGTTTTTCTATTTCATTTTTCATGGTTATTTTCCGGAATAACGATCTTTTGCTGCCTTAGCTCGGCTAAACGTCGCAAATAAGGCATCACCGTCGGCACGATGGATTGCTGTTCTCAATTGCGCAACACCTTCAATATATCGATCCAATAAGGGCAAGATCGCCTCACGATTCCCCATAACGATATCCCGCCACATAAGAGGATCGCTAGAGACTATACGGGTAAAGTCTCTAAAACCTCCTGCCGCATAGCGAAATATTTTCTCGCTATCGCCCATTGCCACCAGCATATCGACTAGCGAATAAGCCAAAACATGAGGTAAATGACTGGTTGCCGCCAACACTTCATCGTGATGTTCTACAGTCAACGTTTCAACCTCCGCCCCTGCCGCGCGCCACATCGCCTCAACCTCATACAGCGCCGCCGAATCGGTTTCAAAAATCGGGGTCAAAAGTACTTGGCGCTGATCGTAAAGTTCGGCAAAAGACGCGTCCACACCACTGTTTTCAGTACCTGCAATAGGGTGTCCGGGCACAAAAAAAGGGAGCATTTGATCATCAAAAGCAGCTTTGGCCGCGGCGACCACCGTCCCCTTGGCACTCCCCACGTCGCTAATAATGGTACCGGCGTCAACAACCTCGGCCAAACGATGAAACAGCTCTGGCATCACGCTCATAGGAACCGCAACAATGATCAATTTAACACCACGCACGGCGTCGGCTAAATCAGTCGTAAAACGATCCACTACCCCTAACTCAACCGCACGCTGCAACTGCTGGCGATCTCGCCCAAAACCGATAATTTCGTCGCAATAGCGAACCCGTTTGAGTGATCGAGCTAACGAACCACCAATCAAACCCACACCAATAACCAACATGCTGCTCATAAGTGCACCCGCCATAATTATTTTAACATTTATTGGACTTTTTCGCGTGACTCCGCGTTGCAGCTCCGGTCACATAGCTCACTATGCTTGATTCACGCGAAAAATCCTGCAGAAATTGAGTCAAAATAATTATGGCGGGGCACTTAAATGTTAGTGACAGCTTCACAAAACCGACTTGGGGTAAGATCCTAATAACTTAACCATAACTGAAGTCTCTTCCAGCTCTTGCACTGCAGCAGCAACATGTGCTTCTTCAATATGACCTTCTATATCGATAAAAAAGACATAGTCCCACGTTCCTCTACGAGAAGGCCGGGACTCTATACTCGTCATAGAAACCTGGTGATTGACAAAGGGTGTCAATACTTTATGCAACGTCCCGGGCTGGTTGCCTGTCGTCACTAACAATGAAGTTTTATCAACACCGCTAGACGAAGGAAAAGCAGCACTCAACACCAGGAAGCGAGTGATATTATTCGCATTATCTTCAATGCCGGTTGCTAATATATTATGTTGATAAATTTCAGCAGCACGCTCACCCGCAATAGCCGCCGCACCAAGCGTCTCTGTAGCAATACGTGCAGCTTCAGCATTACTTCTTACTGCAATCTGCTCAGCACCGTGCAAATGGGCATTCAGCCAATTTTTGCACTGCGCCAATGCCTGTTGATGCCCATACACCACTTTGATTTCATTTAAGGCGTCACGGCGACTCAACAAACAATGGCGAACACGCAACGCCACTTCACCACATATTTTTAGAGAAGAATCGAGAAACATATCCAAGGTCAAAGTAACACTGCCTTCGGTAGAATTCTCTACCGCCACGACACCATAATGAACTCGCTCTGACTCAACCTCATGAAATACATCTTCAACACTCGTCACCGGGATCATCCTGGAGGCCTGACCAAAATGTTTGCGAGCAGCCTCTTGAGTATAGGTACCTTCCGGCCCCAAAAAAGCGACAGCTAAAGGCTGCTCTATCGCCAAACAGGCAGCCATAATTTCACGAAAAATTCGCGCCATGGCTTTAGGCTCTAGATCACCACAATTTCGTGCCATGACCCGGCGTAGTACTTGCGCCTCTCGCTCAGGCCGGTAGTAAACCGTATTCGCCTCACGCCCCTTCAATTCTGCAACCTGTAGAGCGCAAGCAGCACGCTGAGCAATCAAATTTTGAATCTGCACATCCAGCTCATCGATACGTAACCGCACGGATTCTAATGACGGGTTGTCGCTCATATCAAAACCAGACTACAATGAACGTACGGACAAAACACCCTGAATAGAGGCAATTTCATCTATGACTGATTTTGGCACAGGCTTATCCACATCTGCCATGGTATAGGCGATATCCCCTTTGGATTTATTAATCATATCGACGATATTTAAATCTGATTTTGCCAATGCAGTAGAAATTTGACCCAGCATATTGGGCACATTAGTATTAGAAATAGCAATGCGATAACCTTCCGTTCTCGGCATCACCACCTCAGGAAAGTTAACCGAATTCACTATATTGCCATTTTCAAGAAATTCTCGAATCTGATCCGCAACCATGATTGCACAATTCTCTTCAGCTTCTTTAGTTGACGCACCCAGATGCGGCAAAGCAATCACACCCTGTTGGTTTTTTAACAAATTACATGGGAAGTCACAAACATAACTGTGCATCTTTCCCGATTGCAGCGCCTGTAACACGGCGACGTTATCCACTATACCAGCACGTGCGAAATTCAAAACCACGAGCCCATCTTTCATATTCTCTAAACGCTCTTTGCTGATCAATCCCCGAGTTGCGTCCACCTCCGGCACGTGTAAAGAAACCATATCAGACTGATTCAATAATTCATCCACACTATTCGCTTGCTGCACAGACGAAGACAATTGCCAGGCACTTTTTACTGTAATTTGCGGATCAAAACCGATCACATTCATACCCAAACTTAATGCCGCATTGGCCACCTTAACGCCAATCGCACCCAGACCGATAACACCTAATGTCCGACCTGGCAGCTCAAAACCAACATAATTCTTTTTACCTGCCTCCACCTGCTGATTTAAACTGGCATCATCACCCTCAACATGACGCGCAAACTCCCAGGCCGGACAAATATTTCTTGCCGCCAACAACATGCCCGCGAGCACTAGCTCTTTCACCGCATTGGAATTAGCTCCAGGCGCATTAAAAACGGGAATACCCAAACTGCTACACTGATCAACAGGAATGTTATTGACACCTGCGCCCGCACGACCAATTGCGCGTACTGATTCGGGTAATGCCATCCCATGCATTTTATATGAACGTAATAATATAGCATCAGGATGCTTTATTTCTGAAGCGATTTCGTAATGGTCACGAGGCAACTTTTCCAAGCCTACCACCGAGATATTGTTCAAAGTTAAAATTTTATACATTCGTTTTCTCAAAGTGCTTCATAAAGTCAACCAAGGC
The DNA here is from genome assembly GCA_013151745.1 of Gammaproteobacteria bacterium. Lineage (GTDB taxonomy): Bacteria > Pseudomonadota > Gammaproteobacteria > JAADHS01 > JAADHS01 > JAADHS01. The sequence continues at coordinate 21,015 of JAADHS010000216.1, forward strand.
ATCTACACCCGCTTCAGGCATTGCATTATAGATACTGGCTCTCATACCACCAACTGAGCGATGCCCCTTCAAGGTGATCAAGCCCGCTGCTGCGGCCTGAGCTAGAAAAGCTTTATCCAGATCAGCATTAGCTAATGTGAAAGGAACATTCATTAATGAACGATTCGCTTTACGCACCGGGTTAGCATAAAAATCCGAGTCATCTATCGCAGCATAGAGCTTTCCTGCTTTACGCTGGTTCTGCTCTGCCATGGCACTTAACCCGCCATGCTCTTGCAACCACTCAAACACCAAGCCGGCTAAATACCAACCGTAAGTCGGCGGGGTATTGTACATAGAATCATGATCCGCTATGACCTTGTAATCGAGCATGGAAGGCGCACCTTCTAGCGGTGAGCCTATCAGATCTTCGCGTACAATCACCAAAGTTAAACCCGCTGGCCCGATATTTTTTTGCGCGCCTGCATAAATCACCCCATAACGAGAGACATCGATAGGCCGAGATAAAATTTCTGAAGACATATCAGCGACAAGAGGCACATCCCCGACATCAGGAAGACTGGAAAAACGCACACCACCGATGGTTTCATTTGGAGTAAAGTGCACATAGGCGGCATCATTGCTAAACTGCCAGGCTGATTCATCGGGCACTTCATTAAAGTGACTGGCTTCAGCATTAGCAACCAGATTCACCTTACAATAACGTTGCGCTTCAGCGATGGCTTTTTTCGACCAGGCACCTGTATGAAAGTAATCCGCTTGCTTTTTGGCTCCCAATAAATTGATGGGGACAGCGGCAAATTGTGTACTCGCCCCTCCTTGAATAAAGAGTACTTTATAGTTGTTTGGAATATTCAGCAGCGCACGCAAATCCGTTTCTGCTTTCTCTGCAATAGACATAAATTCCTTGCCACGATGACTCATTTCCATCACCGACATGCCGGTTCCCTGCCAATCCAGCAGTTCTTCCCTAGCCCGACTCAATACCGCTTCAGGTAACATGGCAGGCCCAGCACTAAAATTAAACACACGAGACACTTTTATTTTTTCCTATTGTTATTACTCAAAAAATGGATCCGTAGCACTTGCTATTCAGATTTTTAACTGTATGTTTTATTCATCTCCACACGAGATGATGACATCTTGACACCCTATTCAACGCTATTTGTTTCGTCATCTTCAATATCTTCTTCAGCCTCGTCCACGGGTGCCAATCCAACCAGGGTCTCGCCTTTGCCCAAGGCAATAACACGAACCCCTTGGGTGTTACGCCCTGTGATAGAGATTTCACTGACTCGAGTCCGCACCAACGTCCCACCATTTGAAATCAACATCACTTCTTTATCACTGCTAACCAGTTTCGCACCCACAACCTTGCCATTACGATCATTAGTTTGAATCGAAATCACACCCTGACCACCACGACCTTTAACCGCATAACTATCCACTGAAGTCCGTTTACCATAACCGTTAACCGTCACAATAAGAATGTTCTTTTCATCGTCAGCAACAGCCTCTCCTGTATTACTGATAATAAGCGAAATTAATTTATGGTCTTCATGAATACGAATGCCTCGCACCCCACGTGCCGTCCTGCCCATTGCCCGAACCTTGGTCTCATTGAAACGAATGGCTTTACCTGCATCAGTAAACAGCATCACATCACTTTGGCCACAGGTAATATCCACACCAACAAGCTCATCATCGTCACGCAAATCCAGTGCAATGATGCCATTTGTTCGTGGGCGAGAAAAATCTGTTAATGGCGTTTTCTTCACTACACCGCGACGGGTTGCCATAAATATGAATTTTTCAGCATCATATTCCCGAATGGGCAATACGGCGGTAATTCGCTCACCTTCTTCCAAGGGTAAAACATTAACAAAGGGTCTACCACGCGCAGCTCGTCCAGCCTGCGGGATACTGTAAACTTTTTTCCAGTACACTTTGCCACGACTGGAAAAACACAACAAAGTATCGTGCGTACTGGCAACAAACAGTTTATCGATGAAATCCTCATCTTTCATGGAGGTTGCCGCTTTACCTCGCCCTCCACGCTTTTGTGCTGTATACGCAGTTACGGGCTGAGACTTCACATAGCCCGCATGCGACAACGTCACCACCATGTCTTCTTCGGTGATGAGATCCTCAACTTCCAGATCTTCTTGCGTTGTTACAATGATGGTTCGGCGTTCATCTGCATAACGATCACGAATATCTTCCAGTTCTTCTCTAATCACCTCCATAAGCCGGGCATGACTATTGATGATCACCATGAGCTCTTGAATTATCTTTAATATTTCTTCAAATTCTTTGACGATTTTTTCTTGCTCAAGCCCCGTCAAGCGGTGTAATCGTAATTCCAGAATCGCTTTAGCCTGACGCTCCGACAAATGGTACTCACCGTCAAGCAAACCGAAATGAAGTTCCAGGTCTTCCGGACGAGAACTATCACTGCCCGTACGCTCCAATAGCGAAGTGACCAAGCCCGGCGGCCAACTACGCGCCATTAATTTTTCTCTTGCTGTAGAAGGATTCGGCGCGGCCTTTATTAACGCAATAACGTCATCAATATTAGCCAAAGCCACGGCCAAGCCTTCCAGTTCATGTGCTCTTGAACGTGCTTTGCGTAATTCGAAAATGGTTCTACGAGTCACCACTTCTTGTCGATGACGCACAAAAGCTTCTAGAATCTCTTTCAAATTCAGTAGTTTTGGCTGATTGTCAATGAGTGCAACCATGTTAATGCCAAATACATTTTGCATCTGGGTTTGCTTATACAAATTATTAAGCAAGACCTCTGGCATTTCACCGCGCTTCAGCTCAATGACCATACGCATGCCGTCTTTATCAGACTCATCGCGCATCTCACTAATGCCTTCTATCCGTTTTTCTTTTACTAGGTCGGCAATTTTTTCTAGCAAAACGGCTTTATTCACTTGATAGGGCAATTCAGTCACCACCAGACGCTGTCGCCCAGCGGTGCCCATATCTTCAACATGCGTTTTAGCTCTGATATAGATGCGACCTCGCCCAGTCTGGTAGGCCTGGTAAATCCCGCTGGCGCCATTAATGGTTCCCGCTGTTGGAAAATCAGGACCAGGGATATGCTCTAATAATCCAGAAATCTCTATTTCTGGATTATCCATTAGAGCTAGCGTTGCATCGATTACCTCACCTAAATTATGCGGCGGAATATTAGTCGCCAAGCCAACGGCAATCCCTGCCGAGCCATTAACCAATAAGTTGGGGACACGCGTAGGAAAGACGTTAGGCTCACGTTCAGATTCATCGTAATTAAGTGAAAAATCAACCGTTTCTTTATGCAGATCAGCTAACAGCTCATGAGCAATACGAGACATGCGTACTTCGGTATAACGCATTGCTGCGGGCGCATCGCCATCAACCGAACCAAAATTACCCTGGCCGTCAATCAGCATGTAACGCAGTGAAAATGGCTGCGCCATACGAACAATTGTGTCATACACCGCCGTATCACCATGCGGGTGATATTTACCTATAACATCACCCACCACCCGTGCCGATTTTTTATAGGATTTATTCCAATCATTACCCAATTCACTCATCGCATACAAGACACGTCGATGAACGGGTTTTAGCCCATCTCTGACATCGGGTAAAGCTCGCCCTACAATGACGCTCATCGCGTATTCCATGTAGGAATTTTTCATCTCATCTTCAATATTTATATGAAGAATTTCTTTTGCAGCCTCAGACATAAGTCAAGCGCATCTCACACAATTGATGGGAAAGAATTCAAACGCGCGATTATAGCATATTTGAAAAACTGGTACGCAGCTATCTATATAAGCATGCCGGAGTAATAACCAGGGAGACTGGCCAACGTATTTATATTTTACTCATCAAAACACTTAATTTTTCTACGGATGGTTGCTCAACTCGCCCTCGCTCCGTCACTAAGACATCAATTAAACCCGCAGGCGTGACATCAAAAACCGGATTCCAAGCTTGTGCGCCCGCAGCGGCAATGCGACGCCCATAACTAAAATGCAATTCCTCAGCAGATCGCTCCTCAATTGGGATTTGCTCTCCATTCATCGCATTCATGTCCAAGGTCGAAGTGGGCGCCACAACCATGAATTTAACACCGTGATGGCGTGCCAACACAGCCAAACTATAAGTCCCTACTTTATTTGCAACATCACCATTCGCGGCAACACGATCAGCCCCGACAACGATCCATTTTATTCGTTTGAGCTTCATCAAATAAGCTGCTGCACCTTCTGCCAACAAGGTGACCGGAATATGATCCTCTACCATTTCCCAGGCAGTCAGCCTCGCTCCTTGCATCCAAGGCCTTGTTTCATCAGCATAAACATGATTAATTTTCCCTTGAGCAAAGGCTGAGCGAATCACGCCAAGCGCCGTTCCGTAGCCTCCGGTAGCCAGTGCACCGGCATTGCAATGGGTGAGTACACCTGAATCCAACCCAATTAAATCCGCACCTAAATCACCCATTTTTTGATTGGCCACAATATCATCAGTATGAATTTTTTTTGCCAAAGATAACAATTCTGTTTCAGGGTGACCCGTAATCGAAGCAAAATGAGCCTTCATGGTTTTTAAAGCCCAAAACAGATTGACCGCAGTAGGCCGAGATTGAGCCAGACACTCTAGATCAGGCTCAATCTTGGAACGCCAGTTTTCAGCATCCTGAGCATAAGCTGCACGCGCAGCAAGCACAACGCCATAAGCTGCCGCTATGCCAATCGCAGGCGCACCGCGAACAACCATGTGCCGGATACCTTCAGCAACGGCAGCGGCATCACTGTACTCTATATAGGCAACCGTTTCCGGCAAAACACGCTGATCCAACATTCTCAGCTTCTCATCACGCCAATCAACAGCCTTTACTAAATTGAAATCACTCACAATTTTCTCCCATCATAAAAATTTTGTGCATCATATAACAGCTTGACCCTGGCATCAATATAAAGTCCTTTCCCTACCATGCCGATAGGATCAAAAACGTTAATACTGTTTTGAGCATTCATAAAAAGAAAGAGCTATGCAAATAATCAACCGAAAATCATATTTACTTTTCATATGCATCTCTATAATAAACAGCCCAGCATGGGTCGCTGCTGATCCTGGCGTGCACAAAAAAATCGACGAAATAAAACGGGTAATGCCGCCGCCTATGACCCACACCGATCTGGGCTGTACCCAACAAATGGAACAGCAACCTCATATTAAACTCATGGCAAAAACTAAACAGCAGGATCAATACGGAACCCTTAATCTCGGCTGTATCCCAGTCATTACAAAAACTCAAGCATTACTTGATGCCAACGTAACCCAAGCATTAGAAGATACCGTTGCTTATCTCACCAACCGCAGCTCTGTCATCCGTCTCTACATCGATATTGTTGGATCCGATTCAAAAGACAAAACATTACAAACACGTTATCGCAAACAAGCGTTCGCAATAAAACAATATCTCACTGAAAAAGGCGTTTATGCTCACCTTAAAAATACGAGAAAAAAACATTTTAGTTCTGTATTGCCTGATAAAGAAAAAAGAAAAAATATAAAACATGTTGCTAAAAAAACAAAAAAAACAGCGGTCAAAATAAAAACAAAACCAAACCCACCTGACCCCTCCAAAAATTATGCATACCACATGGACAAAAACCAACGAATGCCGGGGCACGCATCAATCACCCAATACAAAAATCAAAAAATAAACCGCTTTGAATTCATTCCATTAGAAAGCATTTATTTTCCACACAACCAAGACCAGCTTACAAGGCGCGCCAAAACAACGCTTGATGAAGCAGCGGAATATATTATGAATTCGCGACAGACAACAAAAGTCATCATTGAAGCTCATGCTGACCATACTGCAAACACCAAAGACAGCTATCAACTTACTGATCGCCGCGCACAAAAGGTAAAGGATCATTTACTTAACCGGGGCGTACCCATCGCATTACTGGAAATTTCCAGCAGAGGAAAAACCACCCCCGTTGATGAAAACTGGACACGCTCTGGACAAGCCCGAAACCGGCGAGTAACACTTTATATCATTACCCAGATCGCATTAATACATGAATCATTACGTGAGAAATGATCTCGCACCACGTCCTTGCTTAAGAATGAAACACAACAACGCACTAAACTAAAGAAATCACCCGCTATGCCGAAAAAGTTAAAGGGTTAGATTATTAATCGGATTAATTGTGGCGGAAGGTTTGAAAACGAGACAATGGGGCGTAGTCATGGCACTGCTCAGTGCGTTGCTATATATCGTTGCGCCTAACGTAAATGCAACATCGCAAAAAAATGATACGCGACCCGCCTCCCTGGATGAACTCCATATCATCACCAATACTCAACTACACAGCACAAAATCTTCAATCGCCAGCCTGGCCTCTATACTCCAACAACACAAAAAAATTAATTTCTGGAATTTGACTAAAAAGCAGACTTTAACTTCAGTTGAACTTGGCCATTTTTCAGAACAAACCAGAAAATCCAAACAATCTCCATTTTCTTCTCCAAACAAAAAAAGTCTATTCGACCTTTTTTCATTCATCAGCAAACAAGAAAAGCAACAGAAAACAGTCCGCCATATTTTTATTGTATTTGACGAACACTCACCCGTACCGATTTTAACAAACAAAGAATACAATAGCATTTCGCCACTAATAAAAAGATTTCAAGAAAATAATATAAGCATTTCCACTATACATTTAGGCTCCACCTCTTCGGCTAAAAATTTCCACCTCCATGCTCTAACAATTGCGACTAATGGCCGATACCAGAGCATCGCCAATATAGAAAAACTAGAAAAAGAGTTTTTAAACCTCATCTCTTTTTCGCTAAAACTAAATTATCTGCCTTTTCATGACAATCTGGTACGTATAGACAATAATACGGACAAAATCAGCTTCTTATTATTCGGTACAAATAAAAACTTACCAATTCAGTTTATTCCACCACAAGAAGAAAAATTTAATCAATACAACTATCCAGACAATGTCCATTGGTTACAAGAAAAAAACTTCGAAATCATTCATATCGATAAACCAGAAAAAGGAACATGGCAAATAGATGCTCAGTCTCACCCTATGGATAAAGCGATTATCTCGTCCGCCTTTCAAGTTGAAATAAACTCCATACCATTGCAGCTTTTTCCTCATTCTGCACAAACTTTGTCTATAAAATTGACCCAGGAAAATAAACATATCACGGCTCCCAAAATACTCGACCATGTTGTTATCAAAGTAACCATGCTCAGTACACAAGGTACAGAACAAACATGGTTTCCTATGGATAACGGTCGCAATGGAGATAAACAGGCTGACGATGGTATTTATGGCGTGCAGCTTAGCGATGCGTTATTAGCCGGTCAGTATCATTTAAAAATTGACGTTGATGGTCATTTATTTCAGCGCCAGATTAACACTTCGCTCAACGTCGTTACAAAGCCCTTTGAATTTTTTATCCTCCTCTCTGAGGATGCTTCTCAACATACCATTACTGTTGTACCCTATGCAAAATTGATCCATGCTGAAACAACAACCATCACGGCCTCTATTACCTCCGCTAGCGGAAAACAAAAAGAAATCCGATTAAACCGTAAAAATAACTTTGAATGGCAGCTTGCTCTTGATAATACTCCGGAACTTTCTCCTTATGTTGTTGAATTAAATATTGCAACCATCACCTATAAAGGGAAATCTCTGAGTATTTGGCTAGACCCTATGACAGTAGGACAAAAACCAACTCAAATAAGAAAAACAGTCACTCACAAACACCATGACTTAATCGATCATGATAATTCGATAACATCAGCGGATACCCTAATAGAAAATAATAAGGGATCTATATTGAGTAGCGACGAAAAAATAGAGTCAACCCCTTTGGTTTGGATAACGCCAGAAATACAATTCGTATTAATTAACTTTTTACTGCTCATGCTCATTCTAATTACATTTCATTTTTGGAGTCGCTATGACAAAAAATGGATTTACAAGCTAAGAGGGATGTTATCCTATGATTAATATACACTCCAGCCTATATTACCTATTACTAGAAGCGCTCGTCGTTTTTATATTATTAACAGCTGTATTGTCATTTTTTCAAATCAGACATTATTTAAAGCGTAAAAAAACGCTCATCGATATTGTATATAAAATAAAAGAAAATGGATCACAAAGGAAGGAAGAACTCATCCGCTTGTTAAAAGAACAAGGCTTACCCGATGAAGAGCAGTTACTCATGATCAGCAGTGAAATCATGAAAAACGAAACCATATTCTATCAATATATCGTTCATGCCCTGGTAAAAATTGACTTAAACCAACTGTCTGATCTGGATAAACATGTTGAATCACTCATTCACAGTATAAGCAAGGCAAGTTTAAAGAAAAAAATAGAGACTCGGGATGGCCTGGAGAAAATTGTATCCAATTTATCAGAGCTACACACGACAGTACAAGAAATAAGAGACGAACAAAACCAGCTTATGAAGATGGTAATCTGCACACCCACCCCCATTGAGAATCCAGCACTAAATAAGCAGGAAACCCAAAGTGAGAGCGCTGAAGAGAGCATAGTTGATGTAACAACGTCAGAAACGGTAAAAGAGGTCGATGAAAAAACTGAACAATCACTTAGAAAAGAAGAGATAGATACAAATAATGAACCTCTATTAGAGGAACAAGAAATTTCATCCAAAGCCACAAAAGACGTTGACCCTGATAACATTCAGACTCAAAAAAATCGACCTGTTGATCAACCAACAATGCCCGAAGAAGAAAATATCGCCACAAAACAGAACGACCCCCAACCAACCAGTCTTGCCATCGAAGACGATATCGACGCTATATTAGACGCGGAAATCAAACCCACTGAAAAAAAACCAGAAGAAGTTGATATTGACGCCTTAATCGAAGAAGTCGCCGATGAAAACAAAAATGTACTTATAGAAAAAAGTTCACCCAAGGTTAAACAACAAACGTCGAACGATAAAGCCGATGATATTTTAGATGAACTCAATAATATTGAGTCGTTACAAACTGAGGAAACTACGCACCAAAGTATGGAAACTGAACCCCCGCAGGAGGAAGAGCTAGAGGAATTACTCAAATAAACTTGGCATCAAAACACACAATATAAAAAAGTGATTCACCCTTTCTTTGCCACCATAAATCTATCTTAAATCTCAGCCCTGTTACTGTGGATCGTTAAAAATGTGACCTTCTCCCTAATAGTTCAAACATTTAAACCGATACCATTAACAATATTTTCAACCCGGGACAGCTCAGGAATGCTCAAACTTTTTAACAATTCACGCTGGCCTCTCCTTGTCTTTTCTTTGCTAATATGCCTTTTTTTTCCTCCATTAAGCTATTCCGAAGAACTTGAAAATCAAATAATTAACGAACAAATTCAAAACCTGAAAAAAGAAGTACTAAAACTCAATCGAGACCTTTTTATTCTTGAAGAAGAACTACTATTCCCAGCAAGCACTCAAATCGTTGTTTTTGTTTCACTCAATACAGATGACTTGTTTGCATTGGATTCTGTCGAACTTAAAATAAATAATAAGACGGTAGCACAGTATCTTTATACCGATAGAGAACTTGATGCACTACATCGAGGAGGTGTCCAGCAATTATTCAGCGGCAATATTCGTTCAGGAAAAAACGAATTGATCGCCTTTTTTACCGGCAAAGGCCCGCATAAGCGAGAATATCGACGCGGTGCCACATTCGAAATAACGAAAACAGATGAAATTAAATACATTGAGCTGATCATTCAAGGTAACACCCTTAAGCAACAACCTGAGTTTGTTATTAACGAATGGTAAGGTACAGAATACAACGCCAAAGAATAAATCTGGTTTTATTTTTAATGATAACGTTGTTCATGCCTCTTTCAGCACGGAGCGATGATGGCTCAACTACACCCTCACGCACCAGCGGCATCCATCACAGCAACGTACTTTATTATTTTTTACAGAAAAAATATTTACCCGCAATATCCAAGTCATTATTTTTTAAAAAAACAGAACGATACAACCCTGAAAAACATGACGGGAATTTGCTTCTGGGGGCTCTTTATCTTTCGTATGGACTCTATAATGATGCAAAAAAATTATTTATCATAGTCGCAGACAACAGTGATCAACCCGCCCTCAGAGATAAAGCCTGGCTGTATTTGTCTGAAATATTCTATCGTCGCGGTGAATACAACAATGCACACTCTGCATTAAACCGCATAAAACAAACCTTGCCTTCTACCTTTGAAGCAAGAAAAATTATATTAAATGCCAATATCTTTCTCGCTCAAAATAAATATGAGAAAGCGGTTGAGCTATTGCGTAATATCAAAGAAAAAGAAACGATTTGGACTCACTATGCTCGTTTTAATCTTGGGGTTGCACTCATCAAACTTCAGCAAAAAAAACAAGGCATAGAAGTAATCGAAACGATCACAAACAACAAAAAACATTTACATCCAGAAGCGGCCGCATTACGCGACAGGGCGAACATTGCGTTAGGATACACCGCTTTGAATAACCAACAAACTACATCTGCACGTCGTTATTTTGAACAGGTTCATCTTCACGGCCCTTATTCCAACCAAGCACTTTTTGGTTTAGGACAAGCCTGGCTCATTGAACAACAACCTAGCAAAGCTATTCATACATGGAAGGAACTCAACAACAGAAATAATCATGGCGCAGCCGTTCTCGAATCCAGCCTGGCTATTGCAAAAGCTTACATTGCAGAAAAAAAGCATAGTCAAGCGCTCATTTATTTAAATAAAGCCATCAACACAATTGATGCTGATGTCACGCTACTGCAACAAACTATTATTGATATTGATTCAAATCATCTCATGAATGAAATTTTGCTCGATAAAATAGAACTTGATAAAACGCCATGGCAGTGGGACCCTGGCAAGCTACCTAAGGCACTAAAAAGATACGCCATCGCCAAATTAGTTTCTAGTCATGATTTTATAGAAGCACTAAAAAGTTATCGCGATCTCGAATATATTAATAAACAATTTAAGACATGGAAAAACAGCATCTCAGCTTTTTCGACCATGTTGAATACCCGTAGACATGGTTATAACAATAAACTACCTCTCACTTTGAAAAAATACAAATCACTCGGCATAGCTGAAATGAATATTCGTTATAACAATCTAGCCAAGGAGCTACAACGTATAGAAAACAAGAACGACCTTTTGGCACTTAAAACAGCAGAGGAAGCAACATCGCTTAAACGCAGCACTGAGGTTAATTCTCGACTTGTAAAAATCGGCTCCTTTCTTTCACCAGAAAAAATACAAAATTATCAAGAAAGAGCGCGGCGTACGCAAGGTCTTCTTTATTGGAAAATAGCAAATAATTACAAGCCCCGGTTACATGTCACTAAAAAATATTTACAAGAATTAGCATTTGAAATTGAGGAAGCGACATATCTTCGAACCGAATTAGACAAGGCACAACAGCGAGAACCTGCGTTATTTGAACACTATCAAAATCGAATTTCTGAACTCAGAAAACGGGTTAACCATATGGAAATCGAGTCGGAAAAATTGATAGCGGCTCAAAGAAAACAAATAGAATCAGCAGCAACAGTACAATTAAATAAACAGATAAAACGTCTTACGCATTATAAAGAACAGGCTCAATACGCAATTGCACAAATATATGACCTGGCCCTCACAACAAAGAGTAACGAAGAAAACTGAACGCCCACAAAACCCGACAAACCCTTTTGTGAGTTAGTCTCAACTTAATCCGACGCAACTACTTTTGTGTGATATCGCATCATAAAATGACAGCCTCCTAAAAACGCAAAAAGCCCTGCTATCAACTGTTTAAAAGATAATAGCAGGGCTAGAAGTACTGTGTTGTTTAGTTTACTTTTGGATCCAGTTCTCCAGTGGCATAACGAGCCATCATGTCATCCAAAGAAACCACTTTGATTTTTGAAGCTTGTCCTGCTGCACCAAAGGCTTCATATCGAGCTTTACAAATTTCTGACATGGCTTTGGTTGCTTCTTTAAGAAATTTACGAGGGTCGAAGTTTGCTGCATTTTCTTTAAGATGTTTGCGAACGGCACCCGTAGAAGCCATACGTAAATCCGTATCGATGTTAACTTTACGCACACCATTTTTGATGCCATCAACAATTTCTGAAACAGGTACACCATATGTTTGACCCATATCACCGCCATAGTTGTTGATGATTTCTAACCATTCCTGGGGTACAGAAGAAGAACCATGCATAACCAGATGAACAGAGGGAATACGCTCATGAATTTCTTTCACGCGATCTAGTCGCAGAATTTTACCCGTCGGCTTAGATGAAAATTTATAGGCGCCATGAGAGGTACCAATCGCAATCGCCAAGGCATCAACACCCGTTTTTTTAACGAAGTCAGCCGCTTCTTCTGGATCAGTTAATAATTGATCCATATCCAGCTTTCCTACCGCGCCGTGGCCGTCTTCTTCGCCCATCTCACCCGTTTCAAGAGAACCCAGGCAACCCAGCTCACCTTCCACGGAAACGCCACCGGCATGAGCCATTTTTACCACTTCACGAGTCACGTCAACATTGTACTCAAAAGAGGACGGGGTCTTCATGTCCGCCATTAATGAACCATCCATCATGACAGAAGAAAAGCCAGACTGAATTGAACGCAGACAGATCGCCGGCTCTGAACCGTGATCTTGATGCATCACAACCGGGATATGAGGGTATTGCTCCGTGGCGGCTAAAATTAAATGACGCAGGAAGGGCTCACCCGCATAGTTACGCGCACCGGCTGAGCCTTGCATAATAACGGGGCTGTTCACCGCATCAGCCGCTTGCATGATAGCGTGAACTTGCTCCATATTATTCACGTTAAAAGCGGGAATACCGTAATCGTTTTCTGCTGCATGATCCAAAAGCTGACGCAATGAAATAAGAGCCATAAAAAATCTCCTTATATAGTGATTCAATTAAAATTTATTGTTCTGAAAAAATATCTACTGAGGTTCCACCATGTCTCCGACACGAACAATTTTCATTGCATTGGTACCGCCACCACAGCCCACAAGATCACCTTTAGCTATAATAACCAGGTCGCCATCACGCACCACTCCACGATGCACTAATTCAGCAACAGCCTTTTTATTGGCCAGCGCATGATCCGTTGTACTGATTTCAAATTTAACAGGGTAAACACCTCTGAATAAGGTCACTTTTTGCTGTGTTTTAATATGGGGTGTGAGTGCATAAATAGGAATACCGGAACTAATACGAGACATCCATAAAGGGGTGGAACCTGACTCGGTTAATGCGGCTATCGCCTTCACTCCGACATGATTGGCGGTATACATTGTTGCCATTGCAATCGCTTCATCAACACGTTCAAACTGTGTATTGATACGATGATCCGATACTTTTGCCAAAGGCTGATGTTCCGCCCGACGACACACCCGATCCATCGCGGCCACGGCTTTGGCCGGATACTTTCCAGCAGCAGTCTCAGCTGACAACATAACGGCATCGGTGCCATCTAATACCGCATTGGCAACATCAAAAACTTCCGCCCGAGTGGGAATCGGACTTTCAATCATTGACTCCATCATTTGCGTCGCAGTAATCGCGATCGTATCCATTGATCGAGCCATTTTAATGATCTTTTTTTGTACCGCAGGCAGTTCAGCATCTCCAATTTCAACACCCAGATCCCCACGCGCAACCATAACGACATCCGATGCTGCGACAATGGCTTCCAGATCATCTACCGCCTCAGCCCGTTCAATTTTTGAAACGATGCTGCCGTGTCCACCTGCTTCACGAAGCAACTGACGCGCCAAATTAACATCAGCAGCACAACGAGGAAAAGAGATCGCAACATAGTCCGCTTGAATTTTTGCGGCGGTCTTAATGTCTTCACGATCTTTTTGGGTGATCGCATCGGCCGATAGACCACCACCTTGACGATTGATTCCTTTATTATTTGAAAGCGCTCCCCCCAATACAACCTGACAACGAACTTCTCCGTCAACGACTTCCTCCACCCACAAAGTGACCCGGCCATCATCAAGTAATAACGTATCGCCTCGACTGACATCATCGGCCAGTTTTTTATATGTCACCCCGACTCTTTCCTGGGTACCGTTAAGCGGATCATGATGAATATCAAGAACAAACTGCTCGCCTTCGACCAGCTCTATTTTTCCGTCTTTGAAGCGATCTATGCGAATTTTCGGCCCTTGCAAGTCAACGAGCACGCCGATTGGACGACCATTTACTGCTGCCCGCTCTCTCACTAACGCCGCCCTGGCTATATGATCTTCCGCGTTCCCATGAGAGAAATTAAGGCGCACCACGTCCAGACCCGCTTCTATCATGTCATCAATCACCGCCTTACTCTCAGAAGCCGGGCCCAGGGTTGCAACTATTTTTGTTCTTCGTAGCATCAAACGCTCTTTAAATTTTCAAATAATAGACAGATGGTTTTTTAGTATTCGCTATTTCTATTTAGCTCGTTCTTCCAGTATGGCAACAGCAGGTAGTTTTTTACCTTCCAAAAATTCAAGGAATGCGCCACCGCCCGTAGAGATATAAGAGATTTTATCTGCAATATCGTATTTATCAACCGCGGCCAACGTATCCCCTCCACCGGCAATAGAGAATGCTGAACTTTCTGCAATCGCCATAGCAATTGATTTCGTACCTTCGCCAAACTGGTCAAATTCAAAAACACCAACAGGGCCATTCCAAACAATCGTCCCTGCGTTTTTGATCACCTCCGCCAACGCTGCAGCACTATCCGGACCAATGTCAAAAATCATATCGTCATCAACAACCTCTGCGACTGTTTTCAACGTCGCTACTGCGGTTTCAGAGAATTCTTTTCCACAAACAACATCGGAAGGCACCGGGATATCCCCCCCTCGTGCTTTAGCATCCGCACTCAGTTTATTAGCGATATCGGTCAGGTCTGCTTCATAAAGCGACTTACCTACATTATGCCCCGCTGCAGCGATAAAAGTGTTGGCAATTCCGCCGCCTACAACGAGCTGATCAACTACTTTGGAGAGCGACTGCAAAACAGTCAATTTTGTCGATACTTTAGAGCCGCCAACAATAGCAACCATGGGGCGAGCTGGATTATCAAGTGCTTTACCCAGTGCTTCTAACTCACCCGCCAATAACGGCCCCGCACAAGCTGTGGCGGCAAATTTAGACACGCCATGAGTCGAACCTTGTGCACGATGAGCCGTACCAAAGGCGTCCATCACAAACACATCGCATAGAGCGGCGTATTTTTTTGCCAAAGCATCATCGTTTTTCTTTTCGCCAACATTAAAACGAACGTTCTCAAGGACAACAACGTCACCCTCGTTAAGTTCAACGCCATTCAAGTACTCTTTCGCCACACTGACTTCTTTGCCCAACAAACCAGCCAGATGTTTAGCAACGGGTGCAAGAGAAAATGCTTCAGCATACTCACCCTCAACAGGCCGTCCCAGGTGTGACATAATCATCACCTTCGCGCCTGCGGCCAACGCTTTTTGTATCGTCGGTAACGATGCACGAATGCGCGCATCAGATGTTACCTTGCCATCTTTAACAGGCACATTCAGATCTTGGCGAATTAACACTCGTTTGCCGGTCAAATCTAAATCAACCATCTTGATTACAGACATCATGTACTCCTAAAAACGTATCCTGAAAACCATGCAAGGTAATTTTTCACCATCAAACCGACCTGTTTTCAGCTAAAAGGCCGCTCCTGCAAAAAACGCTGTTTTACCAGGGTGCAGAAGCGATATTTTATTTTGTCGCGATTCAAATCGCTTTTACGATGTTGCTACATGGCGTACAAAACGCATCATATTACAAGTGTAACCATATTCGTTATCGTACCAAGCGACCAATTTAACAAACGTACCATCGAGTGCAATACCAGCTCCGGCATCAAAAATTGAAGAATAACCCACCCCACGAAAGTCTGTAGAAACGACTTTATCATCGGTATAAGCTAAAGTTTGACTCATATCGCCAGACTCAGAAGCCGCTTTCATCGTTGCACAGATCTGCTCGTAAGAGGCCTCGCTATTCAACTCTACAGTCAAATCAACAACAGAAACATCCGAGGTCGGTATACGAAAAGCCATACCCGTCAATTTGCCATTTAACTCTGGAAGCACAACACCAACGGCTTTAGCCGCCCCCGTAGAGGAAGGAATTATATTTTCCAAAATACCCCGGCCACCGCGCCAATCTTTCATTGAAGGGCCATCCACTGTTTTTTGAGTTGCGGTAGCCGCATGAACCGTGGTCATCAAACCTCGTTTGATACCAAATTTATCGTTAATCACCTTAGCCAAAGGCGCTAGACAGTTCGTGGTACAAGACGCCGCAGAAACGATATTTTGACCGGCATAAGTGTTGTGATTAACACCAAAAACAAACATGGGCGTACCATCTTTAGAGGGTGCAGATTGAACCACTTTTTTGGCACCAGCATCAATATGCGCCTGGCACGTTTCTTCTGTCAGGAAAAACCCTGTACATTCAAGAACAACATCAACCTTAACGTCGCCCCATTTGAGATCAGCAGGATTCCGTTCAGCGGTCAAACGAATTTTGTTACCGTTGACAATCAAGCTGCCATTATCTACAGAGATCTCACCGTCAAAGCGACCGTGTACGGAGTCATATTGCAGCATATACGCCAAATAATCCGCATCCAGCAAGTCGTTAATCGCCACTATTTCCATATCTTGAAACTCTTGCGCTACTGCACGAAATGCCATACGGCCAATACGACCAAACCCATTTATACCTACTCTAATCGTCATTTATAGCTCTCCAAAGGTTTTAAAAATTAAAAATTCTGGTAATTACTCAGCTCACGCCTGAAGTCCGCTATTTTTGCGTTGATCTTCAGGGGACACCTAGGAGGCTTGCCCGAGACAGGCTGACTTCGGCAACTGCATTGCCTTTATGCCCGGCTCTTAGGTGCTATCTCGTACATCCATGTACTCGTACTGCGCCCAAGCTATTCTCGGACTGCGCCTCTCAGAAAAAATGATCATTCATCCTTAGACAATTGACATTTTTCGCACTTAAGCTGACCTATTTCAGTGGCAATCTGAACAGTGACTATGTAATCTTGACTACTCTCTGAGTCGTTACGAATTCTGTACCTGAAAAGGCGAAGGATGAAACCACGACAGTTTCATCCTTTCCAGCGAGTCCAGCGTATATTTTTTATTAACTGCAGACCGCTTCGACCGCTTCAACAACATTTTCAACCGTAAAGCCAAAATGTTTCATCAGATCATCAATAGGCGCTGATTCACCGAAGGTGGTCATACCAATTACCTTGCCATCAAAACCAACATACTTCATCCAATAATCCGCTGTTCCTGCTTCAACAGCCACGCGAGCTCTTACTGCATTGGGTAACACTTGCTCTTTATAGCTCTCATCCTGGGCATCGAATACATCCGTTGAAGGCATCGAAACCACACGTATTTTACGACCTTTTTCAATCAATACTTTTGCCGCATCCATGGCCAGCCCCACTTCGGAGCCAGTGGCAATGATAATCGCCTCGGGTGTCCCTTCACTTTCTAATAAGGTATAGCCACCCCGGCTGATGTTTTGCAATGTTGCGTTATCGCGCTCCTGATGTGGTAAGCCCTGGCGAGAAAAAATCAAGCTTGTTGGCCCATCGCTACGCTCAATAGCCGCTTGCCATGAAACCGCGGACTCCACCGCGTCAGCAGGTCGCCATACCGACATATTCGGGATATAACGCAACGTTGCGGTTTGTTCAACGCCTTGGTGTGTTGGCCCATCTTCACCCAAACCAATAGAGTCATGGGTAAAAACAAACAGGCTACGTACTTTCATTAAAGCAGCCATGCGTAATGCATTTCTAGCATACTCAGAAAACATCAAGAACGTGGCACCATAAGGTATGAAACCCCCATGTAAGGCAGCCCCATTCATGATCGCCGCCATACCGAATTCACGTACGCCGTAGTGAATGTAATTGCCATCCGTTTCGTTCTTGCTGATGCTTTTCGAGCCAGACCATAAGGTCAAATTTGAGCCGGCCAAATCAGCTGAGCCACCCAGTAACTCAGGTAATACGGGACCATAGCCATTCAGAGCGTTTTGCGATGCTTTACGAGATGCTATTTTTTCAGCTTTAACATTAACTGCGTTGATAAAATCAGCTGATTTTTGTGCCCAATCACTGGGTAAATCACCCACTATGCGTCGCTCAAATTCAGACGCAAGTTCGGGGTAAGCGGCTTTATAGGCCGCAAACTTATCATTCCAGGCTTGCTCTGCTTGTGCACCTTTTTCTTTAGCGCTCCAACCAGAAGAAATATTTTCTGGAATAACAAAGGGTTCATATTTCCAGCCCAAATTTTCTCGGGTGGCTTGCACTTCTTCGTCACCGAGTGCCGCACCATGACAATCGTGACTGCCCGATTTATTGGGCGAACCAAAGCCAATGACGGTTTTACAACAGATCATTGAAGGTTTGTCATGAATTGAGCGCGCTTCTATCACTGCTTTTTTGATGGCTTCAGGATCGTGCCCATCGACATCGGCAATAACATGCCAGCCATAGGATTCAAAACGCTTGGGCGTATCATCCGTAAACCAGCCTTCAACATGGCCATCAATTGAAATACCGTTGTCGTCCCAGAAGGCAACGAGCTTGCCAAGACCCAGTGTACCCGCAAGAGAGCAGGCTTCATGGGAGATGCCTTCCATTAAACAGCCATCACCCAGAAAGACATAGGTAAAGTGATCAACAATATTATGTTTATCTTTGTTAAATTGACCGGCCAGCACTTTTTCTGCCAGCGCCATACCAACACCATTGGTAATCCCCTGACCAAGCGGGCCAGTGGTCGTTTCCACACCTGGCGCATACCCATATTCCGGGTGGCCTGGCGTTTTCGAATGCATTTGACGAAACTGCTTGAGATCATCCATTGACAAATCATAGCCCGTCAAATGTAATAAAGAATAAATCAGCATGGAGCCATGACCATTAGACAAGATGAAACGATCACGATCTGCCCAGTCTGGATTAGCTGGGTTGTGCTGCATAAAATCGTTCCACAATACCTCTGCTATGTCCGCCATCCCCATTGGGGCTCCAGGATGCCCAGAATTTGCTTTCTGAACGGCGTCCATACTTAATGCGCGAATAGCGTTGGCTAGCTCTCTTCGTGAGGGCATGTGTCTCTCCTCGTAAAATTTAATCAGTTTGCTTTAGAGTTATTTTCTAAGAATCTCGCCTGGCTCAGCCTAAGCGAAGCGGCAAATATTACCACAAAATAGAACAACATGCCTAAATCCTCAAGGAGATAAAATACTCGAAGAATATAGACAATCAGCAGCTTACAAAAATATTATAATATAGAATAGACCAATACCCGAAAAAGATATTGATTGTTATAGAGTATGGTTCATCACGCCTTTCACTTCGTTGAACAAAAAATCGCTACTGCAACGAAATCTGACCATTATTTTGGCGACGAAAGCGGGAAAAAAATCGTAATATTTCTTTATTCGCATTAATCAACTGGGTCGCCGAGGGTGCGCCTGGCCATTCATGATCTATCCCCTGCAATTGCCACAAAGAGACTTCGGCCTCTTGTTCACAACCGGAATAAACGATTAAATTTGCCTTTTGTCCTGCATAGTTTGTCCCCAAACCACCGAAGATAGAACGAGCCACGTTATACTTTGATTTACACTGATTAAATTTAGCCCACTGCTCTATATTCTCTGCCACACTGGTATGCACCGCCTTATTAAAGAGAAAGCCTGTGGTGCTACCTTTATAAGGCGCTTGAGAATCATCAATACTGTGCACATGCATGACCGGTACAAATCGGGTCGGCGCAAACTGCTCCAAGACGATGGATCCCGCAACGGGAGCTACAGCCGCAATCAAGTCAGCCGCTTCGATTGCCAACCGGTATGCCATCATGCCACCATTGTCAAAACCGGTGGCGTAGACTCGCTCACGATCCAAAGGAATATATTCCTCAACATCACGAACAAGTTGCCGTACAAAAGCAACATCATCTACTTTTTTCGACACTGCCGACCCACAACATTGGCCAGCATTCCAGGTCAACCTTTTTTTACTCCATCTTCCTGAACCATTGGGATAAACCACTGCATAGCCCATTTGATCAGCGACCTTATCCATTTGCACCGCTTCCTGAAACTGTTGAGCGTTGTTTTTTCCACCATGAAAGTTAATAACCAAAGGCAAGGCATTCACTTCGGAAGATAAAGGCGGAACATGGAGGATATAGGCTCTTTCCTTCCCGTTAATTTCAATTTCAAAGGTATGGTTTCCAGCCTCCAAATTCGCCCATGCCATCGACATCGGTACAAAACACACAAAGAGGGCAAAAAGAGATAACGGTATCAATCTATTCATTGTTTAATGATACCATCACTTAAGGAATAGAAATTAAATAGCTTATATAAGTTATTTAATTTCCATTCCTAAACCTGTTTCTACGGTAAAATAAATCGCATGCAAACAAATAAACTACTCGACATTTTAAATGACGAACAACGCCGCGCTGTCTCTACAGAAGACAATGCAGTTCTTATTTTAGCCGGCGCCGGCAGTGGTAAAACACGCGTACTCGTACATCGTATTGCCTGGCTAGTACAACAACAGGGCATTTCTCCCAGCAATATACTGGCCGTGACGTTTACCAATAAAGCCGCGCAAGAAATGCGCGACCGAGTTGAAAAAATGCTACAAATGCCACTTCGAAACATGTGGTTAGGTACTTTTCACGGTCTCAGTCATCGCTTGTTACGCAGCCATTGGCAACAAGCTAAATTAGCCCAGTCTTTTCAGATTATAGACTCGGACGATCAACTCCGCTTGATCCGTCGTATTAGTAAAGAACTAGGTTATAACGATGAAAGTTTCCCGCCAAAAAAAACACAGCTTTTCATCAATCAAAAAAAAGACCAGGGTTTACGAGCACAAAATATTGAAAGCTATGACAACCCGAAGACAGCGGCGCTGATCCATATATTCAAAACTTATGATGAAACCTGCCAGCGCAGCGGTATGGTTGATTTTGCTGATTTGCTGCTCAAGGCACACGAACTACTGCGCGACAACCCGGATCTACTTGAACATTATAACCAACGATTTCGTTGTATCCTGGTCGATGAGTTTCAAGATACCAATACACTACAATATGCTTGGTTGCGACTACTCAGTCACAGCCACAATAGTATTTTTATCGTCGGTGACGATGACCAGTCTATTTATGGCTGGCGAGGCGCACGCGCCGATAATCTACAACGTTTCGAGACAGATTATAAAAACACCAGCATCATTCGACTCGAACAAAATTATCGGTCAACCAGCACGATATTAAGCGCAGCGAATGCGCTGATTGAGCATAACGGCAGCCGTTTGGGAAAAAACTTATGGACCCAGGATAAAGCCGGTGAACCCATTACCCTTTATTGCGCTTTTAATGATATTGATGAAGCACGATTTGTCATCAGCCAAATTAAACAATGGATGACGGAGGGCAACTTACGCCGCCACGCGGCAATACTCTATCGTTCCAATGCACAATCACGACAATTTGAAGAGCATTTAGTACAACAAGCGATCCCTTACAAAATTTATGGTGGTTTGCGCTTTTTTGACCGTGCAGAAATCAAAGATGCGCTGGCTTACCTGCGTCTCGTCGAAAACCGACTTGATGACGCCTCTTTTGAACGCGCCCTCAATACACCACCACGCGGCATTGGTGAACGCAGTCGCAGCGTTATCAGAGACATTGCACGTGAACAACAAATCACACTGTGGCAAGCGGCAATTAACCTCATTCAGCAGCAAAGCTTGCCTGCCAGAGCATCCAATGCCATCAAACAGTTTCTTGATCTGATTGATACGATGACTGAACAAACAACAGGATTACCACTGGGTGAACAAGTGGATACGGTCGTGCAACTCAGCACATTACTTGACCACATAAAAAAAGACAACAGCGAACGCGCTCAATCACGCCTGGAAAACCTGGAAGAATTAGGCAACGCCGCCAGGCAATTTAATCAAGAAGCCTTTGAGGAAGACTTAAGCCCACTCACTGCTTTTTTAACGCATACCGCTTTAGAAAATGGCGGTGCCCAGGCTGAGAACTGGGATGATTGCGTACAGCTCATGACACTGCATTCCGCCAAGGGTTTGGAGTTTCCATTGGTTTTTCTTTGTGGCTTGGAAGAAGGGCTTTTTCCTCATCAATTTTCAAAAGACGACCCGGAAAAAATGGAAGAAGAACGACGCCTTTGTTATGTCGGTATCACCCGCGCCTGTCAGAAACTAATTATGACTTACGCCGAACAAAGAAGACTGTATGGCGAAATACGAAGCTGTCTGCCTTCACGTTTTCTCAAGGAAATACCCGCAACGCTATTACATGAAATAAAACCACATGTGTCTCGTCCGGATTACAACGCCAGACCACAGACAAAGAGATCAACAACACCGAAACCAACCCGGAGAATAGCACAAGGGAGTTGTGGCGGGTTTCATATTGGGCAACCGGTTACACACAAAAAATTCGGCCCCGGCATTATTCTAAATCATGATGGCAACGATCAAGTTGAGATTCAGTTTGAACGTGTGGGGTGTAAAACCCTGGCACTTTCCTTCGCCAAGCTACAAGCCATATGAACTCTATACCCGTAGCGATTGTTGTTAGGTATTAGTTGTGCCCGGCTATTGCGAGGAGTTTTAACGCCGCCATGGAATGAAGGGGACGTGCAATCAGACCTAACAACAATCGCTACGGGTATATAGCTATTTGGTCTCTCGGCTCGAAAACTGGAAGCCTGGCCAGCGCGCGATGATGCCCGCCAAAACAACCGTCATGACAATAACCATCACCACACCGTAGGTTGCGGGTGCAATCGCAAAAAGGGAGTTATGACCTAAGTGCGTTATTGCAATCGTCATGGCCAATGGAATATTTTGAATACCTGTTTCAACGGCAATAGTCGCTTGAGTTGAACGACTCAACTTAAACAGGCGAGCTACACTATAGCCAAATAAAGTCGTTAACAGACAAAGCATTGCCGCAACCAACCCGGCTTGAACCAGGTAGGGTAATATATGTTGCCGTTGATCTATCAAAAAAACGGCAATACCAACCAGAATAAAAACACTTGACCCTACTCTCATTTTAGATTTTGCAGTATCGGCAAAAACAGGCCATCGACTGCGAATAAACAAACCTAAACCAATCGGAATAAGCGTTAACACTGCAACGGGCAAAACAAGCTGAACGGCCGAAAAAGACACCGAATCGGTACCGCCCATAAACTGGTCTAAAGCCAGACTCACCCAAAAAGGAATTGAAACAATAGCGATAAGACTTGACAATGTCGTCAGCGTAATTGACAGAGCTGTATCGCCTTTTAACAATAGCGTCAGCACATTGGAAATAATTCCGCCCGGCGCTGCCGCAATAATAATAAACCCAACGGCAAGTTCCGGCTCTAAGGAAAATAGCTTGACCAGAAAAAAGGCGGTCGCTGGCAAAAAAACAAGCTGAAGGGTAAGCGCAATAATGACCGCCTTCGGCTTGATCATCACGCGCCTAAAGTCATCTGTATTCAGGCTTAACCCCAAGCCAAACATAACCGAAATGACCAAAATGGGAAAGAGTATTTGAATCAAAGAATGGGCTTCCATTACGGCGTCCTTAACGAGACCCAAAATTCGGGAGTTTTCGATATTCGCACTCAGTTTCTGTAGATGGTTTTACGCTAAGCTCGATCATCAATACCTGCTTACAGACATGATAGGTACTCGCGGCATCGGAAAACCGGTCTTGTGATCTGAACAATTTCATCAACATCTGGTAAGCTTTTTCTTCTTGCGGAAATATGCTGGTTATCTTATTCAGGCATCTTTCTGCTTCTTTGGTACCGTTGTTACACAGCCAATAATTTGCTAATTGATATAAGGAAAATAGCAATTTAGAGCGTATTTTTTGTCGCTGCTGAATGACAATGGGGAAAGAATCTTCAGCATATAAAAAATCTCCGTAGTAGTCACGACTCAAAAAGTCTTCGTGTTTTTTTATACAATTTTCAGTAGCTCGTTTATCTTTGATAGACAAACTTAATGTATTGATCTCAAGATCTAAAGCCCATATGTCGAGCCAACATAATTTTTTATTAAGCGATAACATGCCTTCACGATTGATTATTACATCGCGCAAACCTAGTATTTTTCTTAAGCGAAAAAGTGTCGTATCAAACAACTGATGTGCCGCATCCCCATCGGCATCAGGCCATACAACTTCGCTGATGACTTCTTCGCGAATATGACTTCCACCAAAAGCAATTAAGGTTTTCAGCAAGGCATAAACTTTAGGTCGATTGCGACCGGGTGACTCTAATCGTTTACCGTCAATATAAATTTCAAAACGACCCAAGGTATAGATACGAATGGGCCAAGGCCAACAGTCAACATCATAGAATGGCTCTTTGGGTATTAATCGACGTTGTCCAATAATTCTTTGCGCGGTCGCAGACTCAACATCATGTCGCAAGGCTTGCGTCAGTATATGTGATAATTCACGTTCACAAACCCACAACCCAGTCAGTAAATTATACTTCTTGGCGAGTAACAAGGATGTTTTCAAATAACTCAAAGCCGAATCTTGCTGGCCAAGGAACCAATCGAAAATAGCAGACAGGAGCTGAACTTGAAACTGGTGAAAATAACTCTGCGAATGAAGTGCAATGTCTTTCGCTATATTCATATGGTATCGGGTTTTTTTGATATCGCCTTTTAACATACAAAGTTGTGCTTGGGAAAAATGTGCCGCGCTTTGAAAAAAGGGTAAACCGGATGCTGTTGCCGCCTGCAAAAACGCCTCAGCATGATAGTATGCCGTTTTTTTATCATTGCTTCTAAATGAATACGTCGTATGAAGGTTGTGATATAGAGCAAGATGAGTCTGACCTGAGTCATTGATATGCGGAGCCGCGATCTTTAACAACTTTTTCGCCTCATCATTATTGTGTGCCATCAAAGCCGCTGCCGTTGCGTGTGTCAACAACCCAATATTTAACAAGGGCAAATTATATTCTTTAATACGCTCCAGGCCTTCTTTTGCTATCGCTAAAGATTCTTTCGCCTTGGCTGTTGTCATCCACAAAAATCCGGAATGAATGATGTGCCACAAAATATTTGGCACATGCTCAGGAACATTTCCGAGTTGTTTTTCCAAGATGCTGTGATATATTTCTGCACGATAAAAATCGCCTTGCCAAAGACGATGCAATATGAGAGAAAGTTGTCTTTTAATTTTCAAGCCGGGAGACAACTCTGTCATCGGTATATTATCAATACGCTTAAGCCATAGATCAAAATTTTGATGATTGGGTGCACGATGCAGTAACGCTGAAAACATACTCAGAGTTAATGCGTTCAAGGCTGCTATGGTCACTTTCTGATCAAATAAAAGTCGCAGTTGATCCGCTTTTTTGATCCACTCGTCTAAACTTGAAAATTCATTTCGTTCCAAGATATAACTATCCATAACACCCACCAAGGACAAGCATTGACCCGTAGCATCCTGTTTCGAAGCAAAAAACTTTTCTGCCAGAATAAAATCCTGCCGTGCAACGGGGGGGCGCATCGCAACGAGACATATCCCTCGCCAATACAATAACCAGCCTGATGCCAAAATGGTTTCTACCGGAATATGTTGCAAGCATTTCATTAAAAGTTGCATACGATTACTGGCCATTAATTTTTCTGCGTGCAACATTGTAAACTGTGTAAGACGTGCCCCGTCCGCGATCAAAACCAGCAAGGTCACCGCCGCTTCTAAGGCCCCTTCTTTTTCCAGCAACTGGACTGAGGTATCAAGCACATATTGTAAATTTTTCTCACTCAAAGTTTTCTTGCTTTGTGCGATCAAGAGTGTTCGAAACAAAGGGTGATAGCGATAGACTATCTCTGTGTCCGTAGTACGATAAGTAAAATAACGCTGGTCGTGGAGTTTTTGTAGTATATGACCCACCTGTGGGTTCTGCGTCAGTACCACTGCATGCTCGATGGGTACATCCGATAAATAGCAGGTGCAATACAAAACCCCCAATGTTTCATTATCGATGTGTCGCAACACCTCATGGGTAAAATACTTAAACAGTTCTTCTTGTGTTTCAAAGGCATGTAGAGAAGTATTGTCTATATTGTCACTTCGTGTCAGCAACAAAGTCAATCCTGCAGCCCACCCTGCCATCATTTTCTGAAGCTTGTTGCACTGCTCTTGAGATAACGCATTAATGTCATGAATGCTTGCAAGCTGAATCAGCTCCTGATTACTAAAGTGGAGATCTTTTTCTCGTAGCGTAAAAATAAGTTGATTGAGATGCAAACGGGAAAACTCGCCAGGTAAGGCATGCCGACCAAGAATAAAAATTCGTCCATTTACAGGCAGTTCTTCAATGGCGATCGTAATGACATCGACCCATTGCTGGGAAGAGCATTCGTGAATATCGTCAAAAATCAGATAAAAAGGTTGATCCAGTCGTTGATACACCGCTTGAAAATAATGGCGAGAAAACGACTTTATATTTAAAACATTTTCAGGCTGATAAGAAGGTATCGTTTTACGGCGTTTTGCTGTGGCCTGTTTTATTGCATATGTAAAATGAACGAAAAAACTGGTCAAATCCGTATCGCCCTCATCAACGCAATACCAAACCGACATAATTTGTTTCGATTCGACATAATTAGAAACCAGAGTTGTTTTGCCATAACCAGGGGGAGCAAGAACGGCCGTAACAGGTCGAGCGGCTGCATTGTCGAGAAGCTCAAAGAGGCGAAGTCGAGTTAAGGCCTTGTGCAGCAAAGGGCGATAGACCTTGCGCGAGCCAGACAACGTTCGCTGTTTTGATGTCAATATGATGTCCTCATACCATTGTATACCCGTGGCAATTGAGATTTAGGATTCGTTGAAGTCAGCTTATTGTAAGCCACTTGAATTTAGTATTTTCCATACTGGCTCATTAATCTTAACACAGGAATTATCCTAATGAATATTTGAAGCCTGTTGCTTATTTGAGTCAGTTTATTGCGCGTCAATGGCGCGCACATATTAATTCTTCATGGAGGTAGAACAGATGAAATCAAAAATACTGATCGGTGGTTTAAGCTATGTGTTGCTCTGTCTGATGACGATGTCCGTGGCGTTTGCTCACGAGAAGACGGTTATTTATGGTAAGTCCGTTGTGATGGGCGTACAGGTCATGACGGAGGATGGTTTTATAAAACCTGAACCTGGCATCACAGATGAAAATGAAATTCTTTATAATATCCCCTACTCCTCCAACCCTGATATTGTTATTGAACCCGTCCCCTTGAGACAAGTCCCGACCTTATATATGACTGATGGCGTTTTCGGAGCCGTCAACCCAGCCGACATTAGAACTGGAGAATTCACTCCCGTACCCGTGGTCATTGATGAGCCGATCAGTGCAGATAATCAGATGCGCGGACTGGCTCCTGCTGGCACTCCAAATCCAATCACATACGGTGACTGGGTGAATATCGGACACTCCAAACTTATAGTTAAGGTTCTTAACAATGGAACGACAAAGGTAAAAATGAAAGTCAGAGGTTTGCTGCCAAATAGTCTTTATACCGTTTGGCAGTTTAATTTGATGGGGCCACCGGGGCCTTTTGCAGGCATTCCCAACGTACTCGCCACGAATGATAAGGGGAATGCAACTCTGAAGCGCACGCTCCCTTATAATCTATTAGAAACGGTCAGGACGCTAGATCTCATTTATCACTCAGATCACAGTGTTTATGGCGGCACACCCTCTCGAATAAACATATTTGCTGGCCATGATCAACACGTCCAGCTACAATTTAACGTACAGGCGTCACAACAATAAGCAGGAGACTCGACTTGCTCAAGTGTGCTCTGTGGCACACTTGAGCAAATATGACGCCCTAATCGAGTTACAGTGGCGAGAGGGACATAGTAGCAGAGATATAAAAAAAACGGTCTCCAGAGCAACTGGGTCGGTTGCTCTGATTGTAAGCAGCACGTCTAATGCTAATGACCTGTTTCGCTAATGATTAATTCCACACGACGATTTTTAGCTCGCCCCTCAGCAGAATCATTGGACGCTACCGGGGTGCTTTCCCCCAATCCTTCGCTAGACACACGGTTGGACGCAACGCCCTGTGTAATCAAAAAGGTCTTCACTGACGTTGCACGCTTCTCCGATAACAACTGATTATAAGCCTCTGCGCCGCTGGCATCACTGTGACCTCTAACCACGAGTGTCGCCTCAGGGGCCGTCGTAGTGAGCGCTTCGGCGATGTTAATCAGTTCAGACTCGAACTCATGAGGCAAGGTCGCCTTATTAGACGCAAAGCTCACATTATTAAAAGTCACTGTGGTTAAGCCTTCCGCGCGTACGACGTCCGCACCCGCATCTTCAGCACGCTGTAATGCTGCTTGCAATTCGGCTTCATGCTGTTGTTGCAGCTTTTCCTGAGCCAGTCTTTCTTCTTCCAGCCGTAGTGCTTCAGCCGCATCGCGATCTTGTTTTGCGAGCTTGGCTTGATCCAATTCCGTTTTCAATTGAGCCAACTCTGCTGCTTCCCCGCCACCTTGCAGCATCGTTTGAGCGGTCAAGGCTTTTTGTTCTGCAATGTAAGCCCAGTGGTCTACACCTTCTTGATCATCGCCGGGTCGAAAAAACTTCAGCGAGTCGTTTTTATATTGTGATTTTGCCAGCGCCTGATCGGCTTCAGCCAAGTATTGAGCTGCGGCTTCATTTTCAGAAGAGGCCGGATCACTTTTTATCTCAGCAATGATCCCTTTTGCACGCTCAAGTGACGCGTTGTGATGAGCTGGCGTTGTGCTGCAACCAGAGATAAGTGCCGCTGCACCCATCAGCCCGATGACGGCGTAATAACGTGTTTTTTTTGAATAGAAAACTGATTTATGCATGATTAAATGGTCCTTAAATGTAAAGGTCGTTATAGGTATAGAGTTATGGCATTAGTTTTGCGATTTGCTCGCGTAAGGCGCTAATTTCACTGCTACGTTCATTTTTCTTCGATTCAACACCTGCCCGCTCAGACTCTACAATGCTCTTTTCTGCATATTGCTGAGCATCCTGATAACGATTTTCTCCAAGGGCACTTTTCGCCAACGTAATGTTTTTATTGGCTAATTCCATTATTTTCGGGGCATATTTTTCCGCACCAGCAGTATTGGCCATATCAAGCGTACTTGAGGCTTTAGTAACGAAACTCTGAGTCTGGGTTTGCAAAGTGCTGCACCCTGTTACAAGCAATACCGCGCCAGCGGCAAGCGTGACCACAGTGAATTTTTTTATACTCTGACGATACTTAAGCATAATTTTTTCCTTCTAAATCAAGAGGTATTATAAGATCAAGACGAGTTCAGCAGCGCCTCAAGTTCTTGATACCTTCACTCGAGACCGTTTTCGACTTAACTCTCAGTAAAGCTTGTATTATACCACTGAAAATTATGTCATAAGAAGTATTTATTGTGGTAAATTACAGAACAGAAATAAAACATTAACTCTTATGCAGGTTTCACCATGTCTGAAAACAAAGATGCAAAATCAAGCCGCTTTTTTGGCTCACGGCCTTTGCGTAGCTGGCGACTCTGGGGGTTGCTCTTCTTTTTCACTTACACTTTGTTTGGCTTTATTGGCGCACCCTACATTATCAAATCCCAACTTATTGCAAAAACCCCTGAATTATTAAACCGCCAGCTTTCAATCAGCGAAGTACACGTCAATCCCTTTACCTTCGCAATAACGATACAAGACCTCTCCCTTGCAGATTTAGATGAAGTCGAACTGATGGGCTTGAAAAAACTTTATATTAATTTCGACACCTTTTCGCTGTTCCGTTGGGCCTGGACATTCAGTGACATTAGTTTTACACAGCCCAGGTTTAATCTCCGAATTGATCCATCCGGTGCGCCAAGTTTTGCTGATCTCATCAACACAGACCCCCCGCCCGCCCAGGAAAACATGGACGCAGCCAAAGAAACCCCCTTGCCCAGGGTGGTAATTCAGCGATTTCATGTCAGTAGCGGGCAATTTAATTTTGAAGA
Source organism: Gammaproteobacteria bacterium (assembly GCA_013151745.1). GTDB lineage: Bacteria > Pseudomonadota > Gammaproteobacteria > JAADHS01 > JAADHS01 > JAADHS01. The sequence continues at coordinate 51,267 of JAADHS010000216.1, forward strand.
CCGATCCATCGCCACACCTTTCAAACAATTAATAGATCCTATTAATTTTAATTTAATGGATTTTTCTACGCTACCTGAAAAAGAAGGCCCTTATGCTATTTATGTCAAAGTTCCTGGAGAAGGGGTCATACGCTGGCAAGGTGATATTTCAGTTAACCCACTACGATCCACAGGAAGCTTGAAGTTAAGTTCGCTACCCTTGACGACGGCATGGCAATACGCTCAGGATCATTTAAAGTTTTCTCTGGATTCAGGTTTTCTCTCAGGCGAGCTTGGTTATGATTTTTATATGGGTGATGCCGGGCCAGAATTTTTCACTGACGATCTACAAATACAGGTCACTGAAGTAGAAATTCAGGATCCATCCTATAAAAAAAGCGTCCTTGCTCTACCCAACATCTCACTTTCAGGTGGGCAGTTTGATTTGCGTCAACAGACTTTAAGTATTGCTGAATTTGCTATAAAAGGAGGCGACATTGATACCTTTATGGATGCAGATGGCAACGTACATCTCGCTCAATTATTGACCCCCATAACAGCAGAGACCCCGCCACCTGCCCAAGATGAAGCTGAACCTAAAACAGAAGATAAACCCTGGACGTTTAAATTAGATCGGGCGTCGATAAAGGCTTTTAATATTCGATTTATTGACCGCACCACGGAACCCCACACAGAAATTCGCCTAACTGACACAACCATTGATTTGACGGACATCACCAACCAGACAAATGATCAATTTGATCTTCAGGCCAACCTGACGTTAAATGATAAAGGCTCATTGAAAATATCAGGGAAAGTAGCCGCTTTAGAACCGATGGCAGATCTGACACTAGACATAACAAACATCCCCCTGGTTGATTTTCAGGCTTACCTCAACCAAACAACCAATATTGATTTACTATCCGGTCATGCCGCTTTACAAAGTCAATTCTTTTATAAAGAATCGGTCAATGACGCGGATATCACGCTCTCGGGTCAATTGAAAATCATGGACTTTTCCGCAAAAAATCGTTTGGGCGGAGGCGAAATTATGTCCTGGAAAACACTGGCATTAAATGAGATTAACTTACAGTTATCGCCAGACAAACTCGATATAGACTCGGTTTCACTGGATCAATTGAATAGCCGTATCATCATCGCAAAAAATGGTGATATCAATGTGTCGAGCTTAGCGAAAACGGAGGAACCTACTGCCAACCCACCAGTAGAAAAGAAAAAAGAAGCAGACAAAACCCCAGACTCCTTTCCTATATCAATCGGCGTAGTCCGTTTAAAAAACAATACCTTCTCCTTTGTTGACAATACCGTCACACCTCGCTTTTCTTCGCGCTTCAAAAAAGCCAACGGGACGATCAAAGGCTTGTCTTCAGATCATTCCGCTCGTGCAGATGTCGATATTTCAGGCCGAATCGATGACCACGCCGCCCTGCTAATTACAGGAGAAATTAACCCTTTAAGTGAAAAGTTGTATACCGATTTAAAATTAACATTCACCGACTACAGCATGGCCGCTTTAACGCCGTATACCGGACGTTATATTGGCAATGCAATTGATAAAGGACGAATGTCGTTTGAATTGAACTACCACATTGCAGACAACAAGTTAACAGGTGAAAATAAAATTTTATTAGACCAGTTCACTTTAGGTAGAAAAATCGACTCTGCCGATGCTCTCAGTTTGCCCGTCGGGCTTGCTATTGCCTTACTCAAAGATACCAGAGGAATGATAGATCTTGATGTCCCCGTAAAAGGGGACTTAGATGATCCAAAGTTCCGCCTGGGTGGCCTGATTTTTAAAGCATTGGCTAATATTATTACTAAAATTGCCACATCACCGTTTAAGATGCTATCCAAACTGGCAGGGGGTGGCGAAGATATGGATAAGGTATTATTCATTCCAGGCGAGCTGAATCTCTTACCCGAGCAAAATAAACGATTGGAAACCCTCGGTAAGGCACTTAAAGAAAGGCCGCAATTGGCACTGGAAGTGAGAGGACAATTTAATCAACGTGATAAATTGGTTTTGCAACAACAAAAACTAATGGCCCGATTAAATGCCACCGGCGATTTACCTTCTGCCGATGCTCCGCTTGATACGTTATCACTCAGTGTATTAGAAAAAAATTATTCTGCACAAGCAGGCGAAGAGGCCATGAATAGCCTAAAATCAAAACATACTCAAATAAATGAAGAGGCCACAGAAAAAGAAGCTATCGTGATTGACCCCGATGAATATAAAGCTGCCGTACTGGATTCTTTAATGCAGTTAGAAACGGTGAGTGAGGGTGAATTAAGAGATTTAGCCAGATCACGCGCTGACACCATACGCAATCACTTTGTTAATCAGGGTGGCTTAGAGGCCAATCGTATTTTTGTTTTAGAGGCCGAAGCCGATACCAGCGAAGAAAAAGAAGGGGTCAGTACTCTTTTTACCTTAGTCGCAAAATAAGTACCCCAAGGGCACTTCTTTCAGAGCGGACACCTTAATTGATGATCAAACTTTTTTCGCATAGAGTTTAGTATCCGCTCGAAAACGATCCAACCTCATACTATACCCATAGCGTTATGAATTGAGGTGTTTTCACGCACACCTGCATCTCATTTTCGGTTTTTCTTCAATCAAAAAAACTCAACTTAGCCCGCTAGGTCTGCGTTTTTTTTTCAATCAGAAAAACAGAATCTAAAGCACATTTGCACGCGCTAACACCTAAATTCATAACGCTATGGGTATATGCCCGTCGCAAAGCATATCTTTGTACTGAAAACCTTAGGGGACTGACCCGATACGCCATGTAAAAAACCCACAACTTCATTTTGGCGAAGTCAATATTGCCAAAATCCACATCGAAGCACGCTCTCCTATTGTCAACAATGAACCCAAAACGTCACTTTCTGACCCTGAAGGTCACTTGACTCTCAATAACGCCCCCCTTAAAGCCAACATTCAAACTGAAAAAATACGAATCAGCATAAAAACCACCGTCGCGCCTGAACCGGAGTGTGATGCCGTTCACAAAACCGAAACCCACTTCACGATGAAAGGCGTACTAATAAAAAAATTGACCTTTTTGGCATACGCAATGCAATGACGGTAACTGAACATCACGAGTCCAGACTCAACGATTACAGAAAAACACACTGGCTCCCGATAAACAAAATTGAACGATTTATTCAACGTCTCACCAGGAGAAAAAAACATGCTAAAAATCAACATGCAAAAAGCACAAAAAGGTTTCACCTTAATCGAACTCATGATCGTTGTGGCGATCATTGGTATATTGGCAGCGGTAGCGATACCGGCTTATCAGGATTATACAGTTCGTGCTAAAGTTTCAGAAATTATGGTAATTGCCTCTAAAGACAAAGGCTCCGTATCAGAATATTTTATATCAACAAATGGCATGGCAACAGGCGCAGCTTCTGCAGGTGTTAGCGTAGACGCAGCTCAAAGTGATTATATCTCAGCTATCACTTATACTCAGACCTCTAGTACAATAGCAGATGTGACTTATACTGTAACGAATCTAGGAGATGCGGCTGGCGATATTGAGTTTAGAGGCACTGGTAGCGCAACTGGTGTTAAGTGGGTATGTAGTGGTGCTGCAACCACAGTACCGAGCAAGTACCTCCCCGCCAATTGTCGCTAATTAACCACTCAAATAAACAATAAGCCTTCAGCAATGAAGGCTTATTTTTCGGTCATGCCAAACTATAAAGCAGTACCTGGACAACTCGTCACAAAATCAACACTTGCCTTATTTTTACTTGCCATACTCCTGACTATTGTCGTTTACAGCCCCGGACTCTCTGGCGGGTTTATATTCGATGATTTTTACAATATTGTCGAAAATAAAGCATTAAAAATTGACAGTCTTGACAAAGACTCACTGACTGCCGCCGCGCTTTCAGGACAGGCAGGACCTCTTAAGCGCCCGATTAGTGTATTAAGCTTTGCATTTAATTATTACGCAGCTGATGAGTTTTCCCCCTAC
>JAADHS010000191.1 GCA_013151745.1 Gammaproteobacteria bacterium
CAATTTAATTACCTGCGTGCGGCATCAGGTTCTTTTCCACCTACACCCTGGAAAAAGAATGGCCGACGTTCAAGCTGATGCGCTGGCCGCATGAGTACAAGCTGCCCGTGGTTCTGACGCAAGAGCAAGTTCGGCGTATCCTCGGAAGCATCCGCATCTTTTTCGATTCTCGGGGAAAACGTGCGCCGCCGATTGCCTGCCTGTGGCAGACAGGCGGCGTGATTACATCGTACTTTGGGGGCGAGCGTCAAAATTTGCTTTTTGATGCTGGCGGTAAAGAACGCCCTGAATGGCGCACAAACAAATAAAAAGCCCAAAACGAGATTTTTATGATGAGAAAGAACAAAATGATGAGTGTTAATAAATATGTTCCCGCTGTAAAATCCGCTGTTTTTTCCTCCCCACCCGTTCCAAAGCCTCAATGCAAAACTCAAATAGAGTGCGTCTGTTCCGGCTGAGTTCAACCCTGGTTTATATGGCGGCGCATTGTTTTCCGCGACGACCTGCTCGACACGAGTATGGCTCGACTGCGCTGTTCTGCGTCCTTTTTCAGGGCGCGCCATATAAACCTTTAGTTGTTATACCTTTAATGGTCTTCTTATATTTTTTATGAGTATTTCTACTTGGACTCCTTTTGAGTTTTCTTTCGCATTGATCTTAACTCTGACAAGGAATCAATAATTCCAGTAAGACCACTAAGACCAAAAATACCCGTTAAAATGCTCCATTTACTTGATTTTACAATAATTAAATATATAGTTGCAACACTAAAACCAATTAATATTATCAAACCAAAGAATAACATCCCTAGAATATCTCCTTTTGTTCTTTCTTTGGTTTCAAAACTCTTAGCTTCTGTTGGAAGTGGTTTTTTAAAAAGACTGGGTTTAAATTTTCTGGGTTTAAATTTTAATTTATATTTAGTAATACTATCAGGTGAAATATCGCTTGGATTTATAATTTCTAAAATACCATGTTCTTGTGATTTTAATAATAATAGTGAATTTAAGTCAGATTTAAAACTACCTTCGTTGTTTTGATCAGAAAGAATCTGGTTTTCTGTTATTATATCTAAATCTTGATAATTTACTATTTTTGATAATTCTTTAGCGCATTTTTTTTGATCTGATAGATCATGTAGATATGTATCTATCTTATTCTGAATTAATGAAATTTGCCATTGAAACCATACGACGATAGATCCTAAAGTAATAGTTATAAATGCAGATATAATTTTAACTATTTTGTCTACTTGAGTATTCTCTGATGTAATTAAGGGTATAAAATTTTGCCCGAATAGTGCAAGAATCGCGCTGATAGCTGTCACTGTAATTAAAATATACTTTCGAAACTGTAAGGTCCTCGTTCGTTCTTTTTTAATAAAATCAGATGATTGATTAGCTGTAACTAAAGCACGTTGTGCATCAACTGAACGATCAAAGCGCTGCAAAGAACTCGAATCTATAAGTACCAGTGAAGTTCTAATCTTAGCAAAGGCTAATGCAATTTCATAAGCATCATTAATTTTTGCCTGCAACTTATCATCACCATTAGTCATGTCTGGATGATAAATTCTTGACTTCTTATGATAAGTTTTTTTTATTAAATTCTCACTTGCATCAAGTGGTAATTCGAGTAATTTAAATGCGTTCTCAATAGAGAGTTTGGACATTTTTATAAATTCTCTATAAAATTATTTTAAGGTATAACGCCTGCATCAGTGGTTGAAACCGCATCAGATAGAACCGATTAAAGGAACGAGCGTCAAAATTACAGCAAAAACTTACCAAACGAAACGGCGGTTTCAATCCACTGAATGCAAAAGTTATGCGATTCGAGTTGTAGTCAGCAACGTAAAAACCTGAAACAGGGCAGATTACGCTTTCGCTATCTCATGCAAGCAACCCATTCTATCGCACTAAAATCATTTTACCTGTTAAAATCTGATTATTAAACTTAATTCGATAGAAATATATGCCGGAGCTTACATTAATTCCTGATGCATTCTTGCCGTCCCAGGCAACGATATGTGTTCCGACAGCCATCTCCATATCCACGAGCGTAGCTATTTCGCGGCCTCGGATGTCAAATATTGTCATCTTTACCTTACCTGCTTTAGGTAATGTAAAGCGAATTGAAGTAGATGGGTTAAAAGGATTAGGATAGTTCTGGCTCATAGAGAAATCTGATGGTAAAACAGTAGAAGAATATCTTGCCATCGGTTTGGGAAGGGCTGCTTCTTCAGGTGAACGAGCCGTTCCTCGTATCATCTGAATAACTTCGGAAGTTGCAACATCCGAATAGACATTTTGTAATTCATTGAAATCGTTTTCAGCCGATAAGGAATCACCGTATAGATTTAAAAGATCGTTGGCCCAATTCAACCTGATTTCCCAGCCAATGACGTCGTCGATTGGAACGCCGTTGACGATATCTTCGGATGTTTTTCTATTTCCTGCATGTGCTTCCAGAGTCTGTAGCCATAGCAGCGCTTTGCCTCTCACGTCGGGATTTTCATGTTGCGTCATTTTCCTTAGATAATCCCGTTGAGATTCCAGAGCATCCAGCGAGTTCTCCGCCGCCATCGCCCACGCAAGCGCTTTGCCGGCATGTCGAGAATCAGGATATTGATCGATCAAAGATTTATAAACATCCGATGCTTCCTGAAATTTTCCGGCGTCAGCGAGATCGTTGCCTTTCACTAATAGATCCTTATCCGGCTCCATGCCAGCTGATTTTTCGAGATCAGAGCCTGCACCCTGCGAAGAAGAAAGAGGAAAATCATAGTTGACATCCCCATAAAACCATGAAGACTGCGGCGTGCCGCCCCAATAGTTTTTTTCTGCATCCACCTCGCCGCTGTTCGCTTTGTAGACAGCATATTGGGTATCCCGCAGAATATCATTGTAGCCTCTCTGGGAGGAAGGGGAATATTGTCCAAGGTCAGGGGTGCCGCCGAGAATGTAGACGCCATAACCGCTTCCCCAATTGTCAATCTTGTTAAGGCCATAACTGCTGCCGCTTTTCCCTCGCATTTTAATGGTACTGCTTCCCCAAACAGCGACGCCTCCGTAACAATCGATGATGGAGTTTTTGCGAATAAAGGTGTTGCCAGCGTTGTTTGCGGCAATAGCATAGCTGTCGGCATCGTGAATATAGTTGTTGCAAATTGTCGGCTCGGCATTGTAGATGTAAATGCCATAGTCACTGCAATTATCAATTTCATTTGATTCGATAGTCACATCAGAATTGTCAATGTGAATGGCTCTTGTTGTGTTCTGAATTTTGCAATAGTCGAGAGAACTAGCATTATCGGCATTGAAGAACTTGATGCCATTCCAGGCGCCGCTGATGGCTTTAAATGTTATTCGATTGGCAGATGTGCCATTGGCAACGAGCTTGCCGTTTACAGTGAGTTTCTTCCCAGCATCAAAGTTTACGGTTGTGCCCGGCAAAATTGTGAGAGTAACTCCGCTATTGATGGTAATATCTTCGTGAAAAGTGACTGTCTTTCCGCTACTCCCTATAGAGCCGCCGTAGTTTTCTATAGTATATTTCAAAGCCTCGTATGCATTTAGTCGGGGCAGTTCTATTTCATGTACATTATTCGCAGTTGTTTCAATAATTGTCCGAACTTGCAAAGGTGAAAGGCTTGAATTTATTGATAATACCAATGCTGCAACACCTGAAACATGTGCAGTAGCCATTGAGGTCCCTGCCATATAGCCATACGTCGTATCTGTTAAATAATCCAGATAAAAGGAATAATTGGGTGTACAAGAGTAGATGTCGTCAGCATTGAAAGTACCACCGTATCCTCCTGGAGCGAAGACATTGGTGCTGGCACTTGCATTTGCATAAGCGACTGCGTAATAATCATTATGATCAGTAGCAGAGACAGAAATTACATTATCGTACGAATCTGAGTAAGCGGCGGGATACATATTATAGTCATGGGAATCGTTTCCAGTTGAAGCAACGATAATAGCATCATTATCATCTGCATATGATACAGCTGACTCAAGAGTAGTACTAGGATAGTAGCCGAATCCTCCGCTGAAATTAATAACTTTTGCACCGTAATCAACCGCATACTTTACAGCATCATAAAAACCCTCTTCTGTTCCATAACCATATCCGTCAAATGCTTGTATGATTAAAAATGTCCCATCATAAATTATTCCGGCAATCCCTTGGCTGTTATTTGTTTCAGCGCCTATTATTCCAAGGACATGAGTTCCATGCCCATACTCATCTTTAACGCTATTGTCATTCTCTCCGCTATAATCATTGCCGAGGATGAACCTGTTCGCATCGTCAAGGTCTCCGTGAGATAGGTTGCCATTGACGATTGGTATTCCACTATCTAATACTGCTAATATATCAGCGGAACTTGCCTGGGTAATATCCCAAGCTTTCATCATATCGATATCTGCATCGATTGTGCCATCTGGTGGATCCTGTCCGTAGTTATATAATGCCCATTGTTTTCCGCTTTGAAAATAAGTATCATTTGGAATCAATAAAGCTCTGCAAACAGTGTTAGGTTCAATTGCTTTTATAGCCGAATTTTTATTTAGTTGTTCAGCAATTGATATGACATCCGTTGAATCCGGAAAAGTGACAACTGTAAATCCTCGTTCATCTATTTCTCTGCTCAGTTGACCTTTAAATTTATTAAACAGCGTGAGTACTTCTTGTTTTGTTTTGCCTTGTTTTATAAACACACATAATTCATCAGCTACATATTCAAGCGAATGGTTTTTCCATAAACCTCGTTTTATCATCTTTCCTTTTATATATCCCTGTTGAGCAAATAAGCTCGTTGAAAAAATTGTAATAACCATATAAAGGGTGCAAAAATGCTTGACGAACATCTTGAATGAAGAATTCATGATAATTCCTCCAGTTAAGCTAATGACAGTCATGACTTATTTAATAATATTGTTGACTCTGTTGGTTTACTACGCCTAAAGGTTACTTTTATAATAAATATCTATATATTGTGGCAGCATAACAATTCTGATCAATATATTGTACTTTTCTAAACATTCACAAGTGTAAATCTTATTTTAAATCACCAGGCCCATTACTTTATTAATAAAAGTTTCCTTGTTTCAGAAAATGAATCCGTTTTGAGTTGGCAAAAATAAACGCCTGACCCGAGTCGTTGTGATGAAAACATCACCTTGTATACGCCTTGGCTTTTCCTATCATTCACCAGACTCTTTATCCATGTTCCATTAATATCATATATATCCAATATCACGTGTGCTGTCTTTTTTAGCTCATACTCGATAACAGTGTTGTTGTTAAACGGATTTGGATAGTTCTGTTTTAGCGAAAATGATTGCGGGCTTTGTTTTACTTCTGTTTCAACTTCTACAGAGAGATCATAGCAAAATAGCCCATTGCCTGTTCCGGCGAATAGTTTGTCAAAATGAGTTGAATATAATAATGGTCCAACGATTACGCCTTGAAACTCCTCATAATTTCCTACGAGTTCCCAATGTATATCGCTAACATGGCTCTTAAAAACGCCTGTTTCATTTGAATAAAATTTATGTATACTAATATAAAAGTCAGAATCCACCAGACAAACATGAGTGATTTTACTACTTTGGGGCAGACCTTCGTTCTTCTGTTCCCAAGTTGTTCCACCGTCCCTAGAGATGTAAAATCCTGAGTTGCTCCTTACAACAATATGGACAACAGCAGAATCAATGGACACTATTTTTATGTCATTTGCATGACCTGTACCTGCATACTGCCAACTTTCCCATGTTTCTCCAAAATCCGTACTCTTGTAAACATAGTCAGTAGCCCTGTCTCCGGCATATACTGTGTTATCACAGAAAGGGTCTACCGCTAAAGCCGAAGCGCCATGCGGCGGAGAAGCCAGCTTGTGCCAGCTTTTCCCGGCATTTTCACTTTTGTACATAAGTGATGTTCTAATAGTGAGGCCATAAGCTTGCGACACAAGCAACATTTGCGGGTTATTTGGATTGATTACTAACGGTCCAAACATTCCTGCTGCATGTTCAGCATCAACCGTTCCCGAATCTGCATAAAACCATGTTTCTCCTTTGTTCATAGATTTGAGAACACGATCTGAGCAAACATAAAATATGTTTGGATCTTGGGGGTGAATATCAAAATCCCACACGTCTTCGTTAAGCAATAACTCCCATGTGGTTCCACCGTCTGTACTTCTATAAAGCCCACCATCTTTTTCCCTTGCTACACAACCTGCGTATAGTATACTTCTGTCTGCTGGATCAACAATTAAAACATGAACCCACTGACCTTCAAGTCCAACCTGTTGCCATTGTTGGGCTTGAAGTGAATGGGGAAAAAGAAACGCACCGATCAGGAATAATAGCAAAATTATTTTATTCATCATCCTTACTCCTATACAATTCTTGTAACTTATTTTTAGTATAACCCCAAAACCCCGCGGTAAGCAGGAAAGGGCCCAGTTCTCAGCGGGGTGGGCACGGAAGTCGGGAGCCGTAGGCGACCGACTGGAGTGGCCACCCCGCTGATTTCATTTTATAATTTGGAGCATAGGGAAACCTGTATTATATTGTTAATTCGCGTTAACTCTATAAATCAAGGAATATCCCTATGCTCGCTCAACTTATTTCTGATTTTATCAACTATGCCGAACAGGTCAATTTCAAAGCCAAGTCACGCGAAGCGGTCACTTTACGACTCAACCAACTGGCAGACTATTGTGAATCGCACAACATTCAGGATATTAACAAAATTACCTTTCAACACCTGCTCCGCTTTGTTGCCGAGTTCGGCTATTGTTCTGTCCATGTGAAGAAAAGCAAAATCTGGGCGCTGCACCAGTTTTTTCACTTTCTCACGCTGAAAAAGGTCATCCCCGAAAATATCGCATTACAACTGCCGTATCCCAGGGTCGGAAAAAAAGACCCGCTGTTCCTGACCACAGATGAATTCAATCGGATTCTCCAGCACTTTACTAAAAAAGTCAACAAGCCTGCCGGTCTCAGAAATCTCATCATCATCATGCTTCTGGGAATTATAGGACTCCGCCTATCATCCATTGTCTGCATGGATGTTGATGATATTGACTTGGAAAATAAGACCATCCGCATCCTGGAAAAAGGCACCGATTACAAACGCGTACTGCCCCTGCCAGATGTGCTGATTTCTTTTCTGACTGTCTTCATAAATGACAAGCCTGCCCAATCCCAATCAACGGGGGATGAGCTTGCCGAACCCACCTGGGATGAGCCTGTCGAATCCCCGCTTTTTCTGTCAAGGCGGGATAAACGCATCAGTCGCAGCACCATCCAGCAACTCTTCCGTAATGTTGCCGATGAACTCAAGATCAACAAAAAACTCCATCCCCACCTGTTCCGGCATACCGCGGCCACATATCTCAACAAAACCGTCGGCACATCGATCACTCAATTTGTCCTCGGGCATGCCCGGCGTTCCAATACTGAAACATACACCCATTTAAATCCGGATGTTTATGCCCAATACATGCAGCGACATCCCTATATGAACATTAATTTCGGAGAATCACCATGCAAAAACTCATCATCACATTCGAACAACAACTGACAGACATAGCCAACTACGCCGGCGACACCGTGTCAAATTACATCTCGTATTCACCAGTTCAACGCGTTTGTCAATGACCAATGGAATATTGATCTGCTTCACATCACCGGCAAACACCTGAAAGCATGGTCCAAACACATCAAACAGACCGGCGTCAGCAACAGCAGGCTGATTCATCATCATTCCGCCATTAAGCATTTCTATACGTTCCTGCACAATATGAAATGCATCGATACCAACCCGGCCCTGGCGCTTCTGCCATTGCGAAAAGGAAAGAGTAATCGTCGCCAACCTGTAACCACCGACACTGCGATAAGACTCCTGAAAGCTGTCGACCGCTCCACCTGGTTGGGCGAACGCGACTTTATGATCCTGTCCTGTCTCTGGGCGTTGGGATTCAGACGTCAGGAAGTCGCTCAAACGCGGCAGCTTTGAGCCGGACGTTGTTCTGCGACAAAAAATCGCACTGCTACGTGTCCACGGCAAAGGCAACAAGCAGCGAACATTGTTTGTGGTCGATCAACTTTATGATCATTTTATTCGCTATCTTAATCATCCCAAAACACCAACGGATGTTGATGCTCCCATGTTCCCATCGAAAACAGGTACATTCATGCATGGCGATGCGATTGGGAAAATCGTCCGCCGGGTTGCCGAACAGGCCGGCATCAAACAACGCATCACGCCGCATAGGTTGCGGCATAGCTTTGCCACCGATATGTACATGCAAGGCGTAGCGCCGGAAGCGCTGCAGTCCATGATGGGACACGATCACCTGGGAGAAACCGCCCGCTATATTCACATTCCTATGCAGCGCAAACAACAGGCGCTGGAACAACTCACCATTAATGGAGATAACCATGGCTGTTAACACACAGCATTTCTTTCAGCATGTCGACGATTTCATGAACTACCGCCAGACCGTTTACGAGATCAGCGAGCAGACCATGAGAACCAACCGCGTCGATTTGCACTTGTTCGAAAACTTTGTTAAAGACCACCGTTATGACGCGATTGACGGCAACGTTGCTATGAAATTCCAATATCATTTAAAAGTCAAACGGAACAACTCCGGCGGCTCGATTAACCGCAAGCTTTTCACGCTGCGCAGTTACGCCAGATTCCTGCAATTGTCCGATGTGCCGCTGGCCGATAAACTCCCGTTTCAAAGCGTATTGAAAATCAGGCAGGGTTATCGCAGTCGTCCGGGAGCGTTGCCCCATGACCGGTTGGTGACGCTGTTTCATTCGATCGACCGTTCCACCAGGCTCGGCATTCGTGACTATGCTGCGTACGCCCTGATGTATCAACTGGGGCTGCGTGTCGGTGAAGTCCACTCGCTAAACCTGGAAAACATCGATCTCGATAACAGCACCATCACAGTTATAGGTAAGGGCAAAAAACGCCGATCCCTGCATCTGAAGGATGACCTGAAACAGATCATTTGCGAATGGCTGGCGGTCCGCAGCCAGTTCAAAAACAGTGAGCTAAACGATGCGTTCTTTATCTCCAAAAAGGGAAACCGCCTGGCAATTCGTACCCTGGAAGATAATCAAGAAACGGGTCAAGCAGGCCGAATTGGAAGCGCATTTTAACATCACCTGTCACACGTTGCGTCACTCGATGGCGTCTCACTTGAACGACAAGGGTACCGACATTCTGGTCTTGCAGAGCCTGTTGGGACATAACACAACGCGCAGTACAGAAATCTACATCCATCCGTCAGCGGACATGGTCCGTGACGCACTGGAGAAATTACCGGGAGTAATATACATGAAACAGCTTATCGAATCCGGTGAGCTGCCCTTGGCATTTCAGGGGAGCAAGGCGCCACAGCGCGAATGATTAACAATATTTGAGAAAGAACAATCTTCTGTTTTTTTAAAGGCGCTGGAAACCCCGGGAGACGTACGCCCTGTTACTGCTCTTTTTACACCATTTCGATTTTATCGTTGCCTTTTAGGGCTTTCGTTTGTATTTTTGATTATTAAAATTTGTTTCCCTTTGTTCCAAATCTCCTTTGTCCATCCTTACTACGTCCTAACTCGAGTCTTACTGCGGGGTTCAAAATGCTCAGTTGCCGCCGACAGTAACGCACAGAACTTAAGTAATAACACAAAACTTAAATACAATTAAAATTTCAAAAATTGCTCCAGAGCAAGGCGGTCAACTGGAGCAACAGGTTAGCGCAATGAAGTTCCGCAAATATTACAAATTATGATTGAACCGCTAAATTTTTTGTGCTTCAAAAATTGTTTACTATAAAGGAACCCTAAAATCAAAATATGATAAAAGTAATTGCCATTTTATATCAGAACGGTATGTTGAAAAATAACGAATAGAAATATTTAAACCATGACTATTTTTGTTATCCACGAAATATAATAGCTTAGATTCAATAAAAAATCCTGCTGCCATCCATAAACCTTGAGAGGGACTGTCCGAGGCACCTATAGCTGAACGACTAAGATATATCCACTGATAGCCCAT
>JAADHS010000113.1 GCA_013151745.1 Gammaproteobacteria bacterium
CCATTAACTTTACCTGATACTTTTCCTTTATCTGTTGAATAGTCATAGTCGTGTCAGTTTCCTCAATGGTAAAAGTAACTGTAAAAAATAATAACAAAAAAAAATAAGCTGCTTCAAAGACTCAGGTCCAGAGCAGAAAAAACATTTTCCATGCGATTGATAATCGTCGTTGTATCGCTTCCGGCAAACAGCAGCCCTACCAGATTATTGTCACTATCCAGTACGGCAGAACCACTATCACCTCCCTGACTCATGGGACCAGCCAGGATCTGGTCAGTAAACCGAGCAACCTGTCCTCCGCCGTACTGCACATTGACGGTGACATCAACCTGTTCGATAGTCCCCGTGGTGTATTCTGTCGTGCGACCGCTTTTTTGGATTACCATGCCCAACACTCCTTGTATCGTCCCGGCAATAACGCCAACATCAAGAATGTCAGCGGAGATATCATTGTCATCAAGCGGTTTGGCAATGGCAGCATCCACCAAATTATCTTCGGCCTGAATTCTGACCGCTTGCAGACGGGTACGACTTCCTGTGGAAGCAGCAAAAAAATTCAGTATCGCGGCGAAACCGTTGCCGATTGGGCAATCACTGGGCAAACCAATGCCCCCAGTCAGGTTGATGGGAACAAACTCAAGCAGGTTCGCAATATGATCATCTGGAAATGTACCACCATCAGCCGGACCAGGTTGCAGAATGGCGTCACCAATTTGGGCGGCGTTGCTGTTAGCCAGCACATGATTATTTGAAAGAATCACCGGTTGACCATTTTTTTTAACGATACAACCAAATGTGCCCGCCGTAATATCACGGTGAGCGATGCTGACTCCGCCGGGTGCCGGTCGATGGCGTTGGGTATGCGTATTAAGAGCCCGTATACGACCGGTTTCAACAACATCCGTTGTGATCCCATCAATTTTTTTTGGGATAAGTTCTTTATTGTTGAGTTGTGTCTCTGGCAACTTCTTCTCAACCGAGCAGATGATTGAAAGACTTAAGCTTCTCTCTCCCCCACTGGTTTTATAACCGATGCCGGTAGCCACCACATTTTGTTTTTTTAACAAATCATTACAAACACGCTGAAGCACTCTGCCAATGGACTTGATATCTTCGGCCATGCCCTACCTCCTGGGTAATATCGTCAATAATATTCCCCTCTCACCCTTCAACGTAATCTGAACCCATGAAGTTTCTCATAAATACTAAAATTAATACCCGAATTCCGGCTTGCCATTATCCGGGTTCCAATGCCAGTTTTTTCGCCCATGAGAAATACGGATATTACCGACCCAGCGTTCATGTTCAGGGTTACATATTGCTAACCAATTATATTGGCCCATCATCAGCCCCCGCCCCACGTCAGTAATCTGTACCGTCTGCCGCAACATGGGGGGCGCATCAATATTAAGAGAAACCACTTCAAGTGCGGCAACCGCACTTTGCCACAACGGACGCATCGCAGATAAAAACATAATATCCCCTAAAAATGACATCGACTCAGACTCTGTATTTAAAAAATGAAACACCCGCGCCATATCAAGCGGGCCATCCCGAGCGATAATTTCCAGTGCCAGCTGTTCTGTCAGGCTCAACCCATTCATCGTCCAGGGCAACTCCTTAAGCATGCGCAGCATCGCCTGTTGCATCAGTGGTAACGGCGATGCACCCTGGCTCAACATCCATAGCTCAGTCGGGTCATCAGTGGTGAAGGCCTGCCAGCAACGTGCTCCAAAAGCCATCATTTCAGACGAAACATTGCTACGTTGCTGCCATAGCGTGATCAGGTTTTCCGGAGATTGACTCAAATAGCCAATACCAATAAATTTTTTAATCCCGGGAAAGCGATCAACTTGCACAAGTTCAATTTTGCATTGCTCCAAATTGCAATCCACCAAATGCGCAAGCAAATAGGCGAAACAGAGCTGATCAAAAGGGTCATGCTCAAACCACAAAACAATTCGCTCATAGTTTTGAGGAAAAGTACGCAGTCGCTGTTCTATGTCATAAATTTCATCGGATGTATATTGAATACGATCAGCATATTCCGCAGGAACATCGGCCGCGTAATTCTGAATAATAAAATCACCCCGTATCTTTGCAAAATATTCCGCAGAATCAAACGGTGGCACTCGCCCCTGAGGAAAAGGATTGTTCACCTCCATAAAGTCACCGATAAAACCCGCGTCTTGAATAGCCACTTGAATATCAGTACCACAGCGAATATGTAATGTTTTAAGCGTATGATCCAGCGTTAAATGCGGGTGTTGAATATGCTCATGCGCCTGCTGCATCAAAACAAAATGCTGTTTAAGCTTGGCCCAACTGGTAAGGCCGTTTTCACGGGCAATAATACATTGGGCATCAGCAAGCTTTACCGGGTTTAATCCATGTGACACACCTTTAGGATGATGTTGCAACAGGCGTTTAACCGCTTCCGGCTGCTTTTCCTTTAATGCCTTAAGCAGTGTTTTCGCCTCTTTTTTAAGTTTCTCAAGTGAAAGTCGCCTGATGCGCACACCACTACCTGTAATCAACAATCGGGCATCCTGAAGTGTAGGAGTAAAACCCGCTTGTTTGCCTTCAGGGTGATTTTCCTTAAACCGTTCAACCGCCTCAGCATCACCCTGTTGATAAGCCGACAACAACTGCTCAGCCAACAACAAATTTTGCCGATACCGTTCTTTCGCTGAATGTGCTGGAATAGAAATAACTGGTGGCTGCCCGTCAGACGGGGCCATATGCTTTTTGGACATACGATTCTCCTTGATCACCGTATCCGCCCAACGGTAAAGAAATCGTATTTAATGAACACACTAATGTAATAAACCCCTCACTGGGCTTGGCCCTTTCTGCGGACGAGTCGCGCATGAGGTACGCGAAAGCCCACTATCCCACATCTGCTCTGAAGAGGCAATGTGGCAAATACGGTGCAGGGTGAACATAGACAACGACCTTGAAAAATACCGACTACGATCAAACAAGCCCAATCGAATTCAGAATTTTGGCTCTGTAATCAAGGTAACTGACGTAGAATCAAAGCACGAAGACAGAGTGTGCATGCTCAGCAAAACGATGTAGTGCAGACAAAAGAAGTTCCGGAAGCAGAACGCCGTTTTCCTCAAGCTTACAATACTTGATAGCCATCACACCTGCGACACTCATTTATTTAATCCCTTATTTAATCCTTGCTGGCATCTTCTCATTAACCTGATTCAGCCAAAAATTGAGCTGTTAATGAGCGATAAAAACAATTTATCCTGGCCTTGTACATTCATGGTCATTTATTTCAAATTCTATCATTAGCAATGAAAGGCACTCTATTTATAATTTTCAAAGCCATATAATATCCATTTTGATCACTTTGAATGTCGCTCCCGTATTTAGATGTTATCTGAGCCTTTTTACCAGGGCTATACTTGAACATAAACTTAACCATTTCTTCTCTCTGATAGCCATCAAACTCAAGCTCCCCATTTCCACCCATTTCCACATACTTTTTTGACATCAAAGCTCCTCGTCTTGCCCAACACCCCGGTCGGTAAAATAATATTGGCTTGCAACGTACCAGAAACTTCTTTGTCACAACGCAGATGTACCGTTAAAGAAGGTTTTGAAAAATACCCACTGCGGTTGATAGTGATTATAGTAATAACCAAAATTATTAAAATTAACGAAAAAAAAATATTTCGTCGCTTCATTTCACTACCTCATTGACATAATCAACTGCATCCGCATGCCCCTGTCTTTTCAACTCGGCTTCGACGGGAGACCAATTAATGTCATCGCCAACGGTTTTTTGTGCAGAAACAACCATGCCCCTCATTCCGTGATAAAGCGCAACGGCAATTCGAACTGTGTCCATAGTCGAACGACTTGCCTTTTCCGCAGCTCTGATACGAATCGCCAGATATGCCGTAACAATAAAATCTTCCAACTTGAAATTTTTATAAACATTATTATAACTGGGCTGAATTTTGGTTTTATAAATAATAAAATCCCAATAATGTTGATGTGTAGTAAATTCGGACTTCAACAATTCCGGGATAAATACACGGTTAATGTATGTTTCAAGATCGCTTTTGAAACCACTTGGGTTTATAACATCCATATAAGCAGGCTGGCCTAATTGTCCCCTGCCTATAGTAGAGCCATCAATACCAAATTTTTCCAGTATAGAAAGACGCCTGTTCTCTGCACTATAAATACGGGCAATAAGTCTGGGGGTAAGTTATGTAAAGTGTGGACTCGGTTTTGATTTTTTGATCAAGTTGATGGCCAGATCCAAATTATTTGATATTGGTTGAAATTGTGTATTAGCTCTCAACTTGGTTAAAGCCGCTCGGTCGTTAGACGAGAAAATCCGTGGCGGCAGCATTGCAAGTGCTTCATAAAGGCGTAGAACGCCCTCGGCATCAATGTTTCTCAATTCGATATTTGTTGCTCCGTTAATAATA
>JAADHS010000271.1 GCA_013151745.1 Gammaproteobacteria bacterium
TTTGTCTTTTTTTTACAAGTGATCATGTCATTCATCAGGAAATAATAAGGTGGCGCGAATGAATCAACTGCATTTTTTAGGTTCAAGCTTTGAAGAAGCCGCACCGACTATCGAGGAGATGGCGCACCTGTTTGCTCACGCTAACACCTAAATTCATAACGTCATGGGTATATTATAGGCGCGCAATCACATCTTAATCGTCAGGGGTATACATTGTTATATTATTCGCAAATTGATCTATCCTTTTTTGGCGTGCTGCGTTGAAATCATGATTGTCCCAATAATAACCCTGGCTTGATTGCTCTTCATGTTGATAAGCTATCATGTCGAATGAAAGTAAATCATAAATTTTTCGCCACGACCCTTCAATCCGCAGACTTAACCTAGGATTCATGATGTAATGACCATGTTTAACTCGCAAAAAAAGTTTTCGGTTGTATTGATCATCGCGATGAATTTCATTTTTAGACAGAATACCGGAGATATAAGGGCGTTTTTTTCTTCGTTCAGGCAGTAGGTGTTCTGGAAAAAGAGCCAGTACTTCGGCGAAATCCTTGCTCTGAAAAGCGCCGCCTGTGCGAATAATTTTCTTTCCAAGCTGAGTATAGAACATCGCCATCATCAGATTAAGCATGAGAAATTCCATAGAACGTTTATCAAGCTTGATCAAGCGCTCATCCACTTGAATGTCAATACAGTCGGGCTCTAGTAAACGATAAACGGCAGCCAGTTTATTCTTACTGTATTTAGCATCGTTCAAAGACTGTTCCAAAGCAATTTGAAAAGCATTGAAGCCTGCATTATTCGTCAACTCGGTATGAGCACCTTGCTCTACGAGTGCCTGGGTTAAAGCGACATTACCAAGGCGACTGGCGATCATTAGTGGAGTTTGGTTGAAAATGTTCCGGAAATTGATGCCGTATTGGTCGGTTTGTTTCAATACACCACCAAGGTGTTTTAATTCATAGGCGATATAGTGTTTTTTGTTTAATAGTTGCAGCCCCTTTCTGGTATTTTTAGCCGGGGAAAAATCAGACTTGATCAGCGCATTCAAACGGGGTTGATCCCGATAGACCAACGCATATTCAAACAGAGCGAGCTTGGCTTTTTTATTGTTTTGCTCAATGGCTTGTTGCTGTAACTGTTCCAGGTTTTCACCTTGTATAACGTTCCAGGGCACCTCTTTTTGCTTGAGAATTTGACTGCGTATACTTTCTGCCTGTTCTTGTTTGCCCTGGAGTTCCAGTTTTTGAGCCTCTTGGCGCCACTCATCCAGGCTGGAGTCCTGTTTATCCAGTTGCAAACCATTTTTGCTGAGCCGCAGATCAAGCAGGTCAAAGAGTCGCTGTTTGCTTGATCTCTCTATCAAATAAATGTTACGTACCGCACGAGTGAGCGCCACATAGAGGGCGTTGATATGAAATTTGTAGATCTCTAAAGATTTATCGTTTTTATCTTTCACCCTGGCGTAATTAAGCCCTTGTTGTAGATCGCTATATTCAACACCCCGTGTAATTTCTCGAAATCGTTTTTCTTCATTTGAAGTAAAATTGTAAAGTACGATATTTTCGTATTCTAACCCTTTGGCCTCTTGTACAGAGAAGACCAGTGGCGTACTAAAATGAGCTTTCGCTGCGACTTTATCCTCTGGGTGCATGACAATAACGGCAAAACGAGTAGATTGACGGGTTTTGCGATCCAGCTCTATTTTTATCTCATCCTCGTCTTGCAGAAGAATGACTTCACCGTTGTTATGTGCATTACTTTCTACCAGATAGTTACTTTCTTTATCAATAGAACCAAAGCGGGCACTTTTAATTTTCAGTACGCGGTTAGCAACCTCGGTGACTTCAGGTGAATTGCGATAATTGGTATTGAGAATGCTGATCAAATCAGCTTGCGGTGCCGTACTTTCCTGGCGATAAAAAAAGCTTTTGATCTTTGACCAGGAAAAAAAATTGGGATGAACAATTTGATTTGAATCCCCACAGAGAATAAAACAACGGGGGTCATGCAATGACTTCAATACCAGTTGCATTTGAATATTAGTGAGGTCCTGTACTTCATCCATAACAATAAAGTCATAGCGTGGCTCTACTTTCGCCAGATACTCATGGCTGAGAATATTGCTGTCGTAGTAGCCTTGCTCGTGCATGGTTTCCAGGTATTTATTAAACAAATCATAAACACGCTCTCGCTCTTCATGGGAAAAAATAGATTGTTTTATGCCCAATGCCAGGTAGTCTTCTCGCTTGAGGTAGGGCGCGTCCGTCGAAGGACCCGTAATAACGCCTTTAAACTCTTCAAATAACTGATGCGCATCCTTGATGCCACTGGTCGCCCGGCGACGACTAAACCAGGCAACAAACTCTTTGAAGTGCATTTCTCGTCCAACAGGAATTTTTATGCTTTCCAGATACTCCTGGAAAGAAAGAAAATCGATTTGCTGATTTTCGTTGTTATAGCCTGCACCGTAATAGAGATTTCTTGAGTTATGTACCAGATAAGATGAACGGGTAACATAGAGCACATCCCCCTCAGCTTCTTTCATTTTTTCCAAGGTTAATGCCGTTTTACCACTGCCCGCTGAACCAATGATGATGAGAGGGGGTTGTAGCGCATATACATTATTTTGCACCTCATCAAAAGAAATTACCTTATCCAGAAAATTAAATGTTGAACGATTTGGATTGACGTAAATCAAGGGCTCAGGCTGCACTTCATCGAGAGAATTCAAAGCAGATATTTTCGACTCATCGATCACCGCACCCCGGCTTAGAAAACGAGATTTTTCATAGGCATGTTGTGCAATATATTCCAGCACCAAGGCATAGGCTTCTCCTTGATAGTGATAAATTGAAAATAATAAGCGATTACTGCGATCCAGGCGCGCGCGGTAGAGATTATGGCCTATTTTTTTAACCTCAGCCGAGCGAAAATCGTCCGCCTCCAAATAGGCTTGCATTTTTTTGAACCCAGGAATTTTGTCAGGACTGATTTCATTATAGATTAGAACTTTCATTTTTAAGGCGTATTTTTAGTTTTTTGAAGTTGTTACTTTGTTATTATTCTTATTTCTGAATGAAGCTTGAGTTTTTCACCTTCGGACTGATAATGAAAAGGTCACGATGAGCCAAGCTATAAAAGGTATAAGCACGATAAACACTATACTTACATAAAACCCGGGTTATCGCCAGCCACAATAAGATGCTTAAAGTAAAAAAATTGAAATTATTTTTGAGGTTTTAAAGAAAACACCTTTAATTTTTCTGCTTTTCCTTTTGCGGCGTCTATACCCGCAGCGTTATGAGTTTATGTGCATGAAAACACCTAAATCTCAATCGCCACAGGTATATGTTGCAGTAAACCACCCAAATTTATTTTTTCGGCCAGCTCACATCCAATACACGAACAAATATTTTCTGTTGTTCA
>JAADHS010000177.1 GCA_013151745.1 Gammaproteobacteria bacterium
CGGTACGGATGAGTTCCCTGCGGTCTCGGGTGGTAATGACGGCTTATCCGTGAAGCTTTCGCATTTACCTTCGATTGCATATGTGCCCTATCTGGTGACAGGCGATTATTTTTATTTAGAAGAGTTGCAGTTCTGGGGGAACTACGGGCCGATTTGGCGCGAAAGAGGTAGACGTAACTACGGCGACGGCTTGATTTACGGCACCCAAGTGCGTGGACAAGCATGGGGTTTACGTGAAATGGCGCGTATTGCATATGCGACTCCGGACGATCATGCGCTGAAGAATTATTTTGTCAACATGCTCAACAATAATATCAATTGGTACAATGCAAACTATGCCGATGCTGCGGGCGACAAACATAATCATATTGGTACCATGGATGCAAAACCCGCGCGCCGGGTGTCGAATCGTCCGTGGATGGATGATTTTTTTACCTATGCGATTGGTCATGTCGTGGAGCTTGGTTTTACCAATGCGATCCCCATGCGTGATTTCAAAGGTAAGTATATTCGCGGTCGTTTAGGCTATTTTGGTGGTTTTTGTTGGCAATTTCCAACGCAATATGGCGGTAGTACGGGGCCAAGTGAAGCGAGTATTTTTAATAATTTCCAAGAATTATTTGATTTTAACTGGGGTAATCGGAGTGCAAATGGCACCTTGTTGAAAAACGTTGTGTGTGGCACCCCTGCGATGCAGGCTTGGTTAGATGTTTATGATCCTGCTTATGCGCCGCATCAACTGAATCAAATTTATAAAGGTGCGGGTAAACCTGCTGCGACGAGCAGTTATTACGCAAATATGCAGCCTGCGGCAGCCGTCATCGCCGATGCGGGTTTGCTAGGATCTGATATTGTGCGTCAGCGTTTTTTTCAAACCCCGCCGATTCAACCCAATTACACGGCATCTCCCGAATGGAGTGTTGCGCCCCGCAGTGGTATTGATCCAGGCTTGCTGCCCAGCGTTCCCAAAGGCTTGAACATGCGTATTCAGTGAAAAAATGCTGATACGAAAATGGAACATGCATTACGCAGGTTTTTTGGCAAATGGATTTTTAACAATGAATAGGTAACTTGACAATGATTTTTTTTAAAAAAATTATTTTTATCTCTTTTATTATAATGATTGCAGTCGGAAGTCATTCAAAGGCTGCCGTATTTGCTTCCGAATTAAGTGATTTGTCTAATTCACTGGAACCTGGGGAATGGGCGAAGCTCAACACCATTGGCTTTGATGATGGCAGTTTACTAAAAACGGGAGGCCGCAAGGTGATTGATTATGCCGAAAGTGGTGTGTGGGATCCCTTTGGTAAACGGTTTATGTTTATCGGTGGCGGGCACGGTAATTATTATAAATTTATCGTCTATAACGATGCCACAAATACTTGGGAAATGTTGGCAATGCCATTGAGCTGCATGAACGACAGAACGTGTACCGGGCATGCTTATGACTTGAACACCATCGATCTGGAAGGGAAAAGATTTTATTGGAGAGATAGGCCGAGATCAGGTTTGTTTTATATGGACCTCACTACTGATCAATGGGGCACTATTGATAGCCCTACCGAAGACAGTGCTTACGCGCGTGCTAACCGTTACGGTGCGATGACTTGGTTTCCTGAGTTAAACGGATTAATTTCTGTCGTCAAAAGCAAAATGTATTATTACAACCAGGCAGATGGCTCGTTTACCCGGAGAGGTGGGTTTTCTCTGTACGGTATCCATACTTTTTCGGAATATAATCCAATGCACAAAGTCCTATTTTTTGGTGGGGGTAATTATAAACCTGAAAAATATGACGGCCATCCATTGTATAAAATGGATGTGACAGGTTCCATAACAAGACTCAATGATGCTCCCTTTTATGTTCGTGTCACTTCTGGAGCAAGTGGGAGTGAAGGAAGCTTAGTGACCTATGAGCCTGCGAGCGGAACTTTCATCGTTTTGAGGTCTATGAATGTTAAGAATGATCCGATTCCTAAAAATGAATTATGGGAATATGATATTACGCTAGACAAGTGGAGTTTCATTACGGCAGATTTTCCAATGGGGACTCATGGTGTTTCTGCCCCTATATCCAATTATGGGGTGATAATGTTTGTGGGCCGATCCGAAATATACATATACAAGCATAAAAAATGCGTAGACTGTATCAGTCCAGAGAAACCGTCCATGCCTCTTAACCTTAAAATGACAATAGAATAAGAGCCCTTGAATTACCCCCATGTTCATAGACATTTTTGAGCGTTAAAGTGAAGCTTAAAAGGAGGAGCTTATGAGTAGGGTGTGTTATACGGAAAAATTTAAGACTGAGTGCTCAAGCAGATCGCGGACCGGAGGGAGTGCTAAAACCGGACACATGATTAACCCTCTCTATTTGTATTTCTAATTCTTGACTCTTCTAAAAAAAAACGATAGACTCTCTCGATATGAAACATGTCGTCCCCAGAGTAAGTTCCTGGGTTTTTTTTTGAGTTCCGGGGTTTTTATCCCAGGGTATCTTTTTCGATGAAGAGGAGTTTTTCTTGATAAAGGTTTATGATAACCAGATTGAAAAGGCCTTGAAGGCGCTTAAACGTCAGCTTGCCAAGGAAGGGCTTTTAAAAGAGCTAAAACGGAGAAGCTTTTATGAAAAGCCATCTGTAAAACGAAAAAGAAAGCAGAAAGAGGCCAGAAAAAAACGCATAAAAGCGCAGCGTTATCTTGCCGCTCCGCCTCGTTAGCACCCTGTTTCTCCGCTAGACTCCTAAGATTTAAAATAGAAAATGGATATTGAACGAGCAACCTATTTTACAATTGACACTGACGACAGGCCTGGGCAACTCGCGCGGTTTTCAAAACGCATGTCAGAGTATGAAATTAACTTGGCTGGTGTTTGGAGCTTTGGTACGGGGCGTGGCAATGCTGAGATTGTTGCCATTCCGAGAAACCCTAACGCATTCAAAAAAATGGTTCGGGAAGCAGGCTGGACCTTTAAAGAAGGTAGTTGTTTTCACTTGATTGGAGAAGATCGACCGGGGGCACTTGCGGACACGCTTGATTTAATTGCTCAAGAGGGCATTAACTTGCATGCTGTGGATGCGATGGGTTTTGAAAGTCAGTACTCAGCCTATGTGTGGTGTGATGAGGGAGATGTTGAAAAACTCCGTAAAGTTCTGAAGGGATGGTAGTTGACCTCCATAAAAGACCGAGAGGCGCTGTTTTCTTTTTTGTGTTTTTTGGTATAGCTTCATTGACAATAAAACGAGCCACGTGATATAAAGCTCCGGTTTGCCATGGTGGTAACTTGCTTCCTCCTGTGCGATCTCCGACGCGTCTAATGAAAAAGTCCAATGCAAGTGCTTGGTCGCAGTTTCGTCGTTACCGCAATCTCGGGGTTGAGTTTGCTGTTGCAATTTTTGTAGGGGCTTTCGGGGGATATAA
>JAADHS010000220.1:0-1727 GCA_013151745.1 Gammaproteobacteria bacterium
CAGCTTTTCCTCAATCAAAAAAACTCGACTTAGCCCGCTAGGCCTGCGTTTTTTCTCAATCAGAAAAACCGAATCTAAGGCACAGCTACACGCGCTAACACCTAAATTCATAACGCCATGGGTATAAGAGTGACTATCCTAATAATTTTTAGCATAGTGCAATAATTGCAACACCCGGTTTTTTATAACGGTACTGCGGTAACTGCCTCGTGATATGCCCGCAGAGCGACCAAAATTCTGGCGGGTCCAAGTGTTTTTTATCAGTTCAAACTCCGCATCGCGAAATTTTATCCAATTACGTTGTGAATTTATTAATTCCTGTTGTCGCTCCGTCGATAATCTGGATTTAACAAAACGATAAGCTTTATTCAATTCGTCATCTAAAAACTGCTGATAATGATCATAGGCTATCAAATCATTTCTTGAACCATGGCGTGGATTATTAATTTCTTTTAAAAAAATCTGTTCTCGTGCTTCAAACTCACCAATCAAATCAGGTGCATCCGGATTGTCTATCGCAAAAACTGGATTTATTAATAGACTGAAAAAAATCAGCACCCCCCCTTTTATCCATGTGCGTACATTTTTTGTATTCATCTTTACCATTTCCGATAAACCCCTTTACTGTACATATTCCACTCAGCCTGTCTTCTGTTTACTAAGCCTCTATTAATAACACCCTGAGATTTATTCCAGGCTTTCCAGGCCTCTTCCAAACTGGTATAACTGGTTTTGGCGGCAGAATTATTGACCATTTTCAAAACAGATGAGCGAGTAAAAGCTCTTTGCCCGATATTAAATGCAAGAATCACCATAGCATCAAATTCATTTTGCGTAATACTGGCGGTGACTTTTGTTTCAACGGTATTAATGTATAGAATCAGGTCATCATTCAACAGATTGAGCGCCTGGTTCTGGGTAATGCCGTCTTTATATTTTGACCACTCGGCACGGGAAATAAGATGCCCATAACCGATCGTAGCACCGTCCATCCATGCGGTTATATCTCTACCTGTTTGATCATCATAAGGTGTGGTGGCTAATTGCTCTATGGACTTTAACAAGTCTATGCCTTTATCACTAAAGGTATTGGCAGGTTTTTCGCCAGGCATGGTTGCGCTGCTTACCAACTTTTCGAAGGTTAATCCATCCGGATCGACATGACCCATTTTAAAAATTTCCTTCTGAAAACTTTCAATTCGGGATATTGTTTTGTTGCCAATCATGCCATCTACTTTAAGGGGTATTATTTCTCCCAGGATTTTTTGGGCATTTAAAAGTTTTTGAACAAGAACAACATCTTTTGAATGATTCGTGCCATTGCGGCCTACGGATGCGATTATTTTATTCATATCATATCTCCTTCAACGAGTATGCGCCCTGAAAGAAGTGCCCTTGGGGTGAGCCCCTTTGTGCGGCTCGCCTATATGGACGTAGGTAAAGAATAGGTCACACACTCAGAACCTAAATCTCAAACGCTACGGGTATAGCTTGCTACACCGTATAACGAATGCAAGATATGACGAGCCCGGGGTCTCCCCCGATTTTGAACACATAGTTTGTTATCCCATACCACACTCTACACCATATTGATTTCATATTTCGATATTCAATATTGTAAGATTAGGCGGGAAATGTGGAAGATTGTGTAAATGAAAAAAGGGCATTGAAAAAAAAAACAACTACATTCGCTGACAACCATGGAGAGCGAAGCGAGAGCTGTTAGT
>JAADHS010000220.1:1732-5444 GCA_013151745.1 Gammaproteobacteria bacterium
AGGTCACGCCGTCTGCCCTTTCGAAGTTAGGAGCGCTAGCGAGTGACGTAGAAATGCAGGAGCGGCTTTAGTGACCGTAGAGCCATTGAGGAAGGTATGAGAGAGGTTATACGCAGTTTGCCGGACACAGGGCGGTCGGTGCAAAAGAAATCAGTTGTCGCATAAGCAAGGCGATTATTGGCAGGGACGCCATAAAATCTATACCGAGGTAGCGACACTATCGGTAACGCTTTGACCTGCAACATCTCAAAAACACACTTCAACTCGTCCAACTACAGAGTCTACCCTATCGTTGCATAAAGCCTGTCCTAACTTTAATGAATATGCACAATACAAGTGTATTTCTTATATTTAAGGCACGTTCCTGGATCTCACCTCTGGTGAGATCCAGGAACGTGTGGATATTTGAGATTTAGCCTATAAATACAGATATGTTTTCGAAATACTCGATTTTTTTATGCAACTGTAAGGTCTAGACTTAACACTTTCAGCCTGAATCAGGCCGCAGTGTGCTCAGCGACCTGAACGGTATTGCGATTCAGCGCCGAAATCACAGCCTTCAGTGAAGCATTAACTGTATCGTGATCCAACGCCGCGCCACTCACCCGCCTCCCCTCCACGTCCAGTTGCACATAGGCAATGGCTTCGGCATCCGTGCCCTCTTCAACGGCGTGTTCACTATAACCCATGATTTTAAGTTGCTGGCCACTGTAGCAACACCAGGCATTTATAAAAGCAGAGAGTGCGCCTTCGCCTTGTCCCTTGATTGTTTGCTCGATACCGGCCATCACCATACGCAGCTCAATGACATCTCGCAAACCGTTGTGGTTCAGAGCGTACCCCTTCAAATGCACGGGGGCTTGATCCTTAACAAAGTGATCGACAAAACATTGATAAATAATTTCACTATCAACCACGCCACCCTGAGTCTCGCTGACGTGTTGCACCAACGCAGCCAGCTCGGCCTGCATCCAGCGTGGCAGGTCGAGACCATGGTCTCGTTCCAAAACAAAGGCAACGCCTCCTTTTCCAGACTGACTGTTGACTCTGATGATGGCCTGATAATCCCGCCCCAAATCACCCGGATCGATGGGCAAATAAGCCACTTGCCAAGGTTCATCGACCCGTTGCTGACGTAAACATTTACGAATAGCATCTTGATGACTGCCAGAAAACGCAGTATAGACTAACTCACCGACCCAGGGATGGCGTGGATGCAGCGGTATTTGGGTACACTCGGTGACCACGCGAATGATTTCATCGGGGTAAGACAGATCCAGTTCGGGGTCAATACCCTGGCTGTAAAGATTCATAGCCAGAGTTACAACGTCCATGTTACCCGTACGTTCACCATTAGCCAACAAGGTGCCTTCGAGTCGATCGGCACCGGCCATCAACCCCAACTCAGCGGCAGCAACGGCGCACCCTCGATCATTATGCGTATGCAGGGAGACAATAATACTATTACGACGGCTGATATGAGTGCAAAAATATTCCACTTGATCGGCAAACACATTAGGCGTACTGCTTTCTACCGTAGCAGGTAAATTGATAATACATTGATGTTCCGGCGTCGGCTGCCAGACAGCCAACACCGCTTCGCAAATTTCCAGCGCATAGTCCATTTCGGTACCCGTAAAGCTCTCCGGTGAATACTGAAACTGCCATTCGGTATCGGGGTATTCAGCCGCCTCACGCTGTACCCATCGGGCACCACACACGGCAATATTAATAATCCCATCCTGATCTAGAGCAAACACGCGCTCACGTTGCACCTTTGAGGTCGAATTGTAAACATGGACAATCGCTTTTTTAGCACCTTCAAGAGCCTTAAACGTTTTCTTGATCAAGACCTCACGAGCCTGAACCAAAACCTGCACCTGCACATCATCAGGAACCTGATCTTCCTCAATCAACCAACGCACAAAATCGTAATCGGCCTGACTCGCAGCAGGAAACCCCACTTCGATCTGCTTAAAGCCCAGCTTTAGTAGCAACCCCCACATCCGGCGCTTCTGCGCAACATTCATCGGCTCAATCAGCGCCTGATTGCCATCACGCAAATCGACACTGGCCCAGATCGGTGCCCGCTCAATACGCCGTCCCGGCCATTGCCGATTAACCATCGGCACAGCGGAAGCGGAACAATATTTTCTGTGGTCAAACGTTTTCATTCTCACTCAGCTCCTGTTAGATAGGGTCGGTGTCTCAACCTGTTCGCATCGTCGGTCACGATTTGAACCCTTCGGCCTTATGGGACGAATACTCGGAGAACACAATCCAGCGAGGATAAAGCCAGATTAAAAATGTCTGACATACAGACAATTGAAATAATAGACTAATCAATCAGATTTTATCTTGCTAATTAAGTGAAAAATAGACAACATTAAGCAATAATATTGCCGAAAATAGAGATTTATTGAAATATAACGACAAATTAGAGACTTCAAGAGAAAACCCAGCTAACGAAAGACTTGAATTCAGGGAATAATAAAACAGTGAATATATACCCATGGCGTTATGAGTTAGAGTAATGCAGGAGCGACTTATCGAAAAAAAACGCAAACTTAGCTGTAAGTGTGCGTGAAGGCACCTAAATTCATAGAGCCATGGATATAGATCTTATTTTTGATTGATCAAACAACAAGGTCATTTTTTTATGCGCAACGAAACTATGCCACTAGACCGTTACGACCGACAAATATTAAAAATCCTACAACAAGATGGCGGCATCAGTAATCAAGCTTTATCCGAACGCATTGGTTTGTCCCCTTCGCCCTGCCTGCGCCGAGTAAAAGCTTTGGAGGAAAGTGGTTTAATTGAAGGCTACCGCGCCGTAATCAACGCCAAACAGATGGGTTTAACCCTGATGGCCCTGATCCATATTTCCATGGATCGACACACCACGGAACGCTTCAGCCATTTTGAAAAACAAATCAGTCATCTGGAGGAAGTACTGGAATGTCTACTGATCACAGGTCAATCTGCCGACTACCAGCTTAAGGTCATTGTAAGCGATATGGATGCCTTTCAACACTTACTACTCAATAAAATCACACGTATCGATGGCGTCAGCGGTGTACATTCCAGTTTTGTCTTGCGCAAGGTCGTGAACCGGACAGCCATACCTATTGATTAGGGGACGCTTTCAATTAAACATAGCTTTCAAAAAAGGATTAAAACAGGTGCCATTTTGAAAGAGTAGCTAGCCCGAATTTCTCACCATATAATTGAAAAAGGCCGTATTTCATGGCATAACAGTTGTGCAAACAATAAGTTATAACCAAAGAGAATACGACCTTATGCAAACAGAGTGTAATACAAAACAGCTTGAATTTCACCGCTTAGATAGCCGAAATGTGATCGGAAAATTTGATGGCGGCATGATCACCTCCTGGCCATACTGAGCGAAAAACAAAATTCAACCGGATCGACCAGAGCACGTGCTCAAGATTAAAGGTAAAGCCTTAGCGGGAAAAAGTACGCTGAACCGGCTTGAGCTAACACTCAAGCCATGGATTTTGTTTATCGATCTTTTTCTTGAATCGTATCAAACACCCCCAAAAGAAATTATTTTGGATGTTGACACAAATAAAGCCGACCCCCTCCAGCTTTGCCAGAGGGGCATTTAACTATAAACTCACCATAACTTCATAACAGTAGGTGCATTATTGACGACGACGCAAGAAGGCCAGCAGTATTAAACCCAGAC
>JAADHS010000235.1 GCA_013151745.1 Gammaproteobacteria bacterium
CCAGCCAACGTGGCCATCAATACATTACGCTGTTCTGCGACATGGATAAACGCACTCTCTTATTCGCCACAGAAGGTAAAGACAGCGCGACTCAACGAAGGCGTTGACGAGGTGCGACGAGCCGAGGTCAAAGAGAACGCAGCGCTGAAGAAAACACGCTATCTTTGGCTGAAGAACAAAGAGAATCTCACCAGCAAGCAAAGCGTTGAATTTGATGAACTGAGCCAGTTTAACCTGAAGATCGCTCGAGCCTATCAAATCAAGACCCACTTTCAGGAGTTTTACACGATGCCTGATCGAAACACCGGCGAGACTTACTTAAAACGGTGGTATTTTTGGGCGACACACAGCCGTATTGATCCCATGATCAAGGCAGCAAAAACCATCAAACGGCATTGGGATGGTGTACTGAGTTGGTTTAACAACCATTTAACCAATGCCCTGCTTGAGGGGATGAACAGTTTGATACAGGCCGCGAAGAGCCGAACCCGAGGTTACCGAAGCAATCGAAGCTTCATCGCTATGGCTTACCTTATCGGGGCAAAACTGGAGTTTGATCTACCCACTTGAAACAGCAAGGAGCCGAAAAAATGTATAAATTAAGCATTTTAGAAATAATATTATTTTTGAGTTTGTTTTTACTAGAGCATGCAAAACCTGCACGCCAGTTCCCAATTCCAAAAATGTGGTTTAAACATTGGTGTGAGTTAATGTCTTTCGCTATCATTTGGCTAAGTGGATTACTAGCAGTCTGGCCCTATGTTTCACCGATATGGCAACCTTTGGATGATTGGCCATTTTGGGGCCAGGTGATTACAACCTATTTAACCTATTCATTTGTCGCCTATTGGTATCACCGAATCAGACATAACAATCGCTTCCTGTGGCGCTTTGTGCATTATATGCACCATGCACCAGCACACATGGATACACGGGTAACATTCTGGCGACATCCGATTGAAATGATTATTGACTCACTGGTTATACTGAGTATTGGAAAATTTTTGGGTGTCAATGCCGAAATTATTTTCTGCGTTTTAATTATCGAGTCAATGCTGGAGATTTTTCACCATTCTAATATTCACACACCTAAATGCCTGCGGTGGGTTGGTTATTTCATACAAATACCGGAACAGCATCTGATTCATCACCAACAAGGGTTACACCGTTGGAACTACGCAACTGTGACACTATGGGACACTCTTTTTGGCACGGTGCAGGTGCCTGATGACTGGAAAGGAGCAGTAGGCCTTCCAGAATGGAACAGTACCCGGAAGCTATTGCTGTTTAAATATTAAAACAACTACATATTTAAGCTGGGAAAGGAATCCCGGCCTAAATATTATTACTGTTGACAACAAGGCTCTGCTGCCACTATTGTTACATACAGACTTAACTACTATGGAATAAATTCCATAGGTTCGCGTAACCAATGTGCTGACGATTAAAATCGTCAAATCCACACGATTGCCTAATCGTGCAGTGAGTCAAAAACTATAACGGCACAGTGCTTGCAATGAACTTGCATAGTTTTTACTAACGCAGTAGTGACAATAAACAGGGAGGTATTGGCTAATGAAAAAAACTGCATCTGTTTCACAACTTTTCGGCCATGGAAATGGCCTGCATTCCGTAGAACAACTCACCCACGAGCTGAAATCCGATAAAGAAGTTACACTCCAAGAAATGCTCAGTGTGCTGACCAAGACCGCACAACTCATTCGGGACCTTCCCAAATACGATGTCGTCGGCATGGATAATCTTATCAAACGCTTGCGGCAAGAGTTAAAAGATATCAATAATCGTAAAGATGGCATTGACTCTATCAATAAATTATCAATGAAAATAAATGTCAGCCGAACTCACCTGTCTAATTTTCGCGATGGTGGAATGGTCTGCATGCATATCATGAACAGGCTCACGACGGTATTTAATATTCGTTATTTAATTGAAAATTACAAAGGGCGTGAATCCCAAATCGAATAAAAAAAATTTCGCCAGAGATGCAACAATAGTGACAGGCTAATAAATAAAACGCTTTTGAGTCTGGCCTGCAAGGTTATTTGATTTGTTATCAACACGGAGGTTGAAAAATGAAAGTACTCATCGTTGAAGATGACCCCGCCATCCGCATGCTCCACCAAAGACAGCTGACCCACTGGGGATATCATGTTGATCTCGCCGTTAATGGTGAAGGCGCTATTGAACGTGTTCAAGAAAATGAGAAAAAAGGTGCCGTGAATTACGACCTTTGCTTGATGGACGTAAATATGCCCGTCATGGATGGCATTGAAGCCATTCATGAAATCCGGAAAAACACCATCTACCTCCCTGTCATCGCCTATAGCGCAGACTCGGATAATAAAATACCCTGCCTTGAGGCGGGTGCTGACAAATTTTTGTTAAAACCTCATCCAGCTGCGGAATTAAAAAAAACGCTGGAAGAATTTACGGTAAAACAAAATGTTCTTTATCTGAATGGTGAAAGCTTATCGGTCAATAAAGTGGGGCCCGCCGACAGTGAAGAATTAATCGAATTAAGAATGCTGGATAAAAAAGGGGTCACAAAATTTACCGTTGTTGACGTTTCCTGCCGTTTCCTTGCATATAAAAATATGAAAAATGAATTGCTTGATAATTTTGGTGGTGATAATTCAGAAACTAACGAAATACTTGGCTGTACAGAACAGGAATGCGAGCAGGTACAAATTTATGTCTCTCGAAAATATTTAAAAAAAACTCACCTCACTCCAAAAGAGTTTTGGGTTAAAGTTACAAGAGAAAATGAAATCTTGAAAAGATATTTTTCCACGTGGGACAAATATGGGTAGCAAATAACAAAAACGGCAACTACTCAGGAACTTAATTCATTGTTTTTAAAGGAATAATTATTAAGAGAAACGAAAAAAATTGCCAATACTAGGATTTTTGCCCACTTTGAGAAAAATTTAGACCAGCAAAAACAATGACTTACCGAAACTGTCCTACCTGAGCAGTTACCAAAAGTGTAAAATAAGAGAGCACAACACTCAGTTATGCCACCCTTTCGCTTATGGATATACCCGTAGCGATTGAAATTTAGGCATAATCGATTTCAAATCCACCGCTCATTAGAGAAGTGATTTCATCAGAATACTGATCAATATTTTTTAAATCAGAGAAGAGTACTGCACAACACTACATAGACAGTGATGATGCAGATCCCCCTCATCAAGCCGGACACGCGGTTTTCCCGCATACGGCTTTCCGATATTCTTCTTCCTGGACATAACCATATAACAGGCCTGCCTTGATGTCGTCCATCGCTTGATGGGCTGATCGCTTGGGTCGGAATCCATAGGAGTGGGGGCTGAAATCTGCTTCGAAGATCGGTTCGA